>NZ_CP040812.1:932932-1243909 GCF_006159205.1 Antarcticibacterium flavum
AGGCTCATATCCCCCTTTAACACATTGATCAACTGTGGGATCTCATCAATAGAAGTTTTTCTCACCATTTTCCCTATGCCTGTGAGACGGTCCTCATCCGGCAATAAATTTCCGTTTTTATCCTTCTCGTTGGTCATGGTGCGGAATTTCACTATCTGGAATATTCTTTCATCCTTCCCGGGCCGTTTCTGAAAAAAGAAAGGATTTCCTTTATTTGCCAGGGACAGTAACAGGCTAACAAGTATTAATAAGGGGCTTAGAATTACTAAACCTAGTAAGGCAATTAAAAAATCAATTAAAGGTTTAAAAAACTTTCTATACATCCATCTTTGCTTTTGGAAGCGATAATTCCCCTGCATTCAAACAAGCCGCGAAATTACAAAACTCTGTCTTAAGTTTTCTTAATCTTCTATGTCTTTTTCACGCTCACTTCCAGTAATTCGTATTCCTCTTTCAATATTTTCCAGAACTCCTTTCGATCATATTTTGAACAGATCTCATCCCTTGCCCCTGCAGAGAGGCTTTTACGCCGAATTTCATCATTTATCAGGGATTTCATCGCGTAATAAAGTGCTTCCTGATCTTTAACAGGTATGATGATCCCATTTTTGTCCTGTTTAATAATTTCATTACAACCATTAATGTCACTCACTATTGCGGGTAACCCCATCGCCCCTGCCTGCATGACCACATTTGGAAAACCTTCCCGGTAACTTGGAAAAGCAAGCACATTTGAAATTGCAAGATAAGGACGAACATCCTGTTGATAGCCTGTGGTAAATATCTTTGGATTTTTCTCGATCTCCTCCAGGGTTGCCGGTTTCAGGGGATCCAGGTCCTCTTCCAGGGGGCCAACCAGTAACAGACTAATATTGGAATGTGCCAATTGCAGTTTTTTAAAAGCTGCCACCAGCTCATTTATTCCTTTTTCTGAAACGAGTCTCCCTATAAATATAAAAACAAGATCCTCCTGAGGTATACCTGTTTTAGTTTTGAAATCAACATTCTGCCCCGATGGATAACTTTCAGGATTAAAATATGCAGTGTCAATTCCGTTGGAACTTCCTCTTCCTAAAATTTTGAGCTTCTCTTCGCGGGTATAACCTTCAGCAAGAATAATTTCCTTTAGGCCAGCTGAATTTGGATAGATGCGGGTAGCGAGCTTATAGGTGAGTTTTTCCACCGCATCGAGGATCTTTCTTTTTGTTCCTGTAGTTTCTAAAAGCGGAAGTCCTGCAACAGTATGTAGCCTTATGGGCACTCCTGCCATTTTCGCTGCCAGCATCCCTGTGATCCCGGCCTTGGGAGTATGAGTATGTACGATTAGAGGTTTCTCCTTTTTAAAGAATTTGTAAAGCTTCCAGACCGCCTTCATATCCTTTGCAGGAGTGATGGCCCTGGTCATTTCTACCCAGAATGTTTTTACCCCGTTTTCCCTGCCATATTTTTCCAATCGCTCCTTCTCTGCAGCAACCGCGGTAACCTCATAGAATTCGCTCATGTAAGTTAGCTGACCTTCCAGTAATTTTTCCAGGGAAAGGGGGATGGTGGTGATCCTAATTAGTTTCTGCATATAGATTTTAAGGTGATCCCTGCAAAATTAAACTTTATTTTTTGTTGGCCCAGAAATGTCTTTATTATTCTACCTTCCGCTATGCAGCGGAACGTAGTTTTCCATTAAAAGGCTTCACAGTTTCCAGCTTCATTGAATTTACAGCAGGTTTTTCTATGGCAAGGAAATGATAGATCACGAAGAACAGGAAATACATTATCATTGATTTTTGCCGAATAATGATCCCTAAATTTGACATTACGAAAGTCATAGCAAATGAGGTTGTTATAAATACCACCAGGCTCATCTTCACATTAACAGGAGCTCTTTTGATAAAACTCACGAAATTTCTTCTGAAAAGTTTTAGGAATAATAAGAGATAGATGAGATTCTCAATGGAAACGATCACACCCAGAATTCCCGGAGCATCAAAAAACAGGGGGCGGAACCAGAAGGTAAAGACCTTTTCCGGCAGACTATAGTTTGCCATTTGCACTCCTGAAGCTGCATTGTCAAGAGAATCTGCTCTTGTAGAAGTAAATTCCTTAAAATCGGCTATAAGATTCTCAGAACCGTTAAGATCCACTACCGCAAGGATCTTATCCTGCACGAGGAATAACCCTGCAAGTATTACCAGGCAGACTGAAAGCCTTGTTTTTATCGATATGGAACCAGACCCTGTTAGAAATCCAATCACAGCGCCAAAAGCCAGCAACAGGAAAATATGTGGCCTAATAGCAAAAACCAACAAAGATCCTAAAAGTAGTCCAATAATTCTTTCCTGAGGCTTTTTAATTGTATAGGCAAAAAGCATCAGCCCAAGAAAGATCAAAGCCCCTTTGCCAAGGGAGGCTGTCCAAAAATGCATATTGGGAAGGAACAGGATCAAAGTGAGAAGGTCCAGTTTCTTGAAAACTTTTACTTTTAACGGGATATTTTCTTTAAAAAAGATATAGGCATAAACAAACCCCAGGAAACCTATCCATGTAAACAACAGCATCATCATTTCATAGCTAAATCCCAGCCCATTGATAAACGGATAGGAAATGAAATCTATAAAAGTGGTTTCCGTTCCCAGGAAATCCAACCATTGTTTTCCTTCTTTTTGAGGAACTGAAAAATAGCGCCGCGAATCGGATCTGTTGAAAAGGGCATAAATATAATAAGCCCCTCCAAATGCAAGATGATAAAAGAAAAGGCCCTTCATCAATTTAATATCAAAAAACGAGTGTCGCTCCTTGAGCTTTTTAAAGATGTATATGGTAATTACATATAAGAATGGCACTATAAAAATAGCCTGAATGATCTCAGCAAAATTTATTGGTGTCTCCATAGTTTTTGTTCTGTCTTGCACATTGCAAATGGGGGGCCGTTTTTTGCAACTTTTCGAAAGAAACCTGCACACGTCCTCAAAACCCTGTAAGCAAGGAGATTACTCAATTTTTGTGCATTTGGAATTAAACTAAAGAAGTTTATAGTGAATACCAAAACAGTAAGAAATTGGGGATTTTCTACATAAGTGTGGAGTTTAAAGGTTTGCCGTTTTCCGTTTACCGTTATCGGTTTACCGTTTTGGGTTTACCGTTTACCGTTTACCGTTTACTGTTTTCGGTTTGCTGCTTGAGTTTAAGCTTTGATATTGTTGTTTGGAGCTTGTTGTTTGGTGTTTAGGGGTTGGTGTTTGGTGTTCTTGCGAGATTAATCTTTTTTTCGAGGGTAATCGCAGTTTAAACGCCGAGTAGGCAAAGGGGAGTTTCACCCCCAAGCCTCTCACAGAACCGTACGTGACAGTCTCCTGTCATACGGCTCGTGTTATTCTTTATAAATTAACACTAACCATTTTTCCAATGATAGAACAGGCTGGGATTTGCCTGTTTTATCTGTTTGAGTTTAAAGATAGACTTTCGACTGTTGATCTTGTATTTGTTTTTCAACCACTTGATCACGCGCATATCTACCTTAAACAATGTGCGTCTTAGGGTTCTTTGGCTGTATTTACTGTAATAATTTATCCAGCCTCTAAGTTTCATATTAAGACTCTTAGCGATGTCCGTTATTTCTAACGTTGTGTTATTCCATAACTTATTTTCTCTAATAGCGTCCCTGATCCTCTTCTGATTGGATTGACTGATTTCAGCTGTGAAGGCTGTATATTTTGAGCCATCAAACTTTCCTATTCTCGCCCTTGGCTGATAGCTAAAGCCTAAAAACTCAAATTTGACCGTCTCGTGTTTTTCCTTCCGCTTGTAATCTTTACAGTAAGCGATACGTGTTTTGGACTCATTGACCTGTAGCTTTACTTCAGTCAGTCTTTGTTTGACTGCCTCCAGTACCATTTCCGCTTCTTCCTTGTTGTTGCAATGGATGATAATGTCATCTGCATACCTAACAAAGCTTACTTGAGGAAAATGTTTACCGAGCCACATATCAAGGGAGAAGTGTAGGTATAGGTTGGCAAGCAAAGGGCTTATCACACCTCCTTGAGGCGTGCCTTTTCCTTCTTTTTGCTGTAAGGTGCCATCCTTCTTCTGGATGGGCATCCTTAGCCATCTCTCTACATACAATTTCACCCATTTTTCGTCCATAACATGTTGGATCGCTTTTAGCACCAACTCGTGATCCATCTCATCAAAGAACTTACTGATGTCCATATCTATCACCCAGTCTTGCTTAAAACAGTTCTGCCTGACTTGTTCTACGGCATCGTGTGCACTCTTTAGTGGCCTGTAACCATATGAGTTGTTATGAAAAAGATGATCTACCCTCTTTTCCATATACTCCTTTAACACCTGTTGGGCTATTCTGTCCCGCAGGGTTGGAATTCCTAATTTGCGCACCTTGCCATCCTTCTTTGGTATTTCTACCTCCCGGACAGCCTGAGGGTGGTAACTGCCAGAGGCAAGACGGTTCCAGATAACGTAGAGATTGCGCTCAGTCTGCTTATCAAACTCAACCCAGCTCTGGTTGTCTATCCCAACGGCTTTGCCTCCTTTTTTCACCTTGCGGTAAGCTTTTACCACCTGTGAAAACTCAATTGGTACTGTTTTCTTTACGTGTACGTTCATTTGTTAATCATCCCTTTTTATAGGTTGTAGTAGTGAACATTCATCTGAATAACCCGAACCCTTCGCTCCTTCCTGCTTTCACAGGACATCATCACTACTATGGTTCGGTCCGACTTCCGTTTCCCTGCTCTTCGCAGTTTCCCTGAAACGGAGATCCCGAGTTCCGTAATAAAGCCCGGATATAAGTCATGTCGCCTGTATAACGGTGGGCACACAGCCAGTAAACCAGGTTTCCGCTATGCTTGTCTCTGCATCCTCTGTAAAATGCGATTTTGCCACACAACTACCAATTTCGTTACTTCATCAGCGATTCATTTGCATTCATCTCTTATATCCCTACCTGATGGATTTGTTCCACCTTTTCCCTGAACGTTCACCACAGCGGCCTTACGGCTTTTGCAGCACAGGGTGGTTTGGCAACCCCGCCTGAACAGCGTTGCCGATACTTCGTTCTTATGACTAAGAGTTGTATCATCTTTATTACAGCATGTTAAAGAACTTCAGCCGTCTTTAACTTCACGGCACAAACAGAGTTTAAAAGGAGTTAAAAATGGGAGTTGCACGGAGTTAAAAGGATTGCGCGGAAAAGAATTCCCCTCCTTCGGAGGGGTGCCCGAAGGGCGGGGTGGGCACTGCGTGACTGAGATTTTTTTCACTTGTAAAATGAACAAAACGGATAACAGAATAAATCTTCTAATTAAAATTGCCGACCACTTTTAAGCTCTGAACTAATATCTCTTTTCCCGCTTTGCCCCTCCCTAAAGGGGGTGGGAAAAGGGGGGTGCTCCGTTGATGTTTGTTGGTTGGGGTTTGGTACCTGGGAATTTATTTATTTCTGACTCCGCGTATAACTCCGTGCTAAACTCCCCTTAACTCTGTGGTTAAAAAATTCGATCTGAAATTTATGTATAAAAAAACTGCCCAAATTGGGCAGTTTAGATAATTATAGAATGGTTAATAATTCTATTCCTCGTCTGGTACTACGGTAATGGTCAAAGTAACAGTATCTGTACATTCCCCATTTGTTAAGATATAGGTAGTCGGATAATCTCCCGGGCCACCATTTTCTGCATCATTGAAACGGTTGATAAGGTCCCAGATAGAAGGATCGAAATTTCCGTTTCTTGCAATTCCCGGTTCAAGAAGGCTTAAGTAAAGCTTTCTTACCTCATCCCAGCTCTCTATAGCTGCAGCTTCAGAATAAGTTATAGTCCTGGAATTATCTGCACCGGCATCTACCCCGTCACAAACCGGTTCAGATTGCTCATCGGCCACCACGGTTATTGTAAGCATCACAGAGTCTGTGCACTCTCCGTTGGTTACAGTATACTCGGTTGTATAATCCCCGGGACCACCTACTTCCTCATCATTATATTTATTGATAAGGTCCCAGATAGATGGATCAAAGTCTCCATTTCTAATTACTCCCTCTTCAAGCAGGCTCAAATAAAGTTTTCTAACTTCATCCCAGCTCTCAATGGCTTCAGCCTCAGATTGAGTAATAATCATAGAATTATCCTCTCCTGCAGTGAAATTATCACAGGTAGGTGCACTTTGATCGGCCACTACAGTTACTGTAAGCATGACGGTATCCATGCATTCCCCATTGTCGATGGTATACCAGGTAGTATAATCCCCTAATCCACCTTCTTCCGGGTCATTAAATTTATTGATAAGGTCCCAGATAGTAGGATCAAATTCCCCACCTCTATAAACTCCTTCTTCCAAAAGGCTTAAATACAATTTTCTTACTTCATCCCAGCTTTCAATTGCTGCGGCTTCAGAGTAAGTAATAGTCATGGTGCCATCAGCACCTGCGCATCCTGGTTCTTCCCCATCTGAAACCGCATTCATTTCCAGCAGCTGACTTTGCTGAATCTCAGTTTCTATAGGATCTACGGAACACGAAATAAAAAATAAGCCAAAAATTGGCAGTAGTAAAAACTTCTTCATAATCATGGTTTTATTGGTTTACAGAGTAAAAATAATACTTAGATAAGGGCAAAAAAGAGCCTTTCGATATAGGCTATGGATACTCGATGAAATGCACGATTTTTAGGATATTGTGAATTTATTTGGAAGAAATGCTAAAATTTTAGTAGGATTTACTTTACTAAAATTTTAACCAAAATGTTGGAAAGTCTTAAAGAACAGGTAATAATCGGCTGTAATTAAGGGTAGGTCCATTCCTACAAATTGAGTTGATGTAGGAAACAAAAATAAAACAGCACCAAAAGAGACTTTTGGTGCTGTTTGATAATTAAAATTTATTCCGGATCCGGGACCACGTTAACAGTCAGGAAAACGGAATCTGTACAATCCCCTACAGTGATAGTATACTTCAGGGTAAACTCTCCTGTTCGTCTTTCCTGCCAGTCGTAGATCATATTCCAGATAGAGGGATCAAAGGTCCCGTTTGTAGGAACTCCCGGGTCAAGAAGGCTCACATACATTTTACGTACCTCATCCCAGCTGGGAATGGCTGCCGCCTGGGATTCAGTAATTGTAGTGGAATTATTACTGCCGGCGCTCACTCCTTCGCAGGCCGGGTCACAGCTTTGCACACAATATTCAAAATAGGACCAATTTCCTTTAGGCCCCTGCAGGTCCCCTGCCCATAAGGAAGAACTGTTGGTACCATTTGAAAAAATCGCATTTGCGGCAATATAGAAGCACTCCTCATAACTACTCAAGGGGAAAATAAAAGTATGGGAATCTACTCCCGGAGAAAAGTCTTCCTGATGCTCCATTTGACCCGGAGGGAGATTGCCCTGCCCTACCAAAGGAAAATCCTGCAGGGTGTTTCCAAGCTGTAACCTGGCTTTAGAGAGACTGTTCCCTGGCTGAGCGGAAATAGTGATATACAGGTTAGTGTCATCATTGGTGATGTAAATTTCCCCTGAATCATTAAAGTCAAGGCTTTGTGTTTCACATCCCTCAACTTCAAATACAGCATTCTTTTCGAGAATTTGTTGTGGTTCAAAATCCAGCTCCTCATTATCTACAGAGCAGCCAATAAGAAGCATCGCTATAAGCGGAAAAAATAAGACCTTCTTCATAATCATCTATTGTTTAGGTTGTTATATTAAATTTAAGAAGGTTTTTTCGAAAAATTTTCTGCTATAGAAGTTATTCGTTATAAGGATATAATACTCGTTTAGAGGTATAAAAACTATCCTGCAGGCACGAATTTATATTTTCCTTTGGAGGAAAATGTAGGAGAAACCGCCAGGATTTCTTTCCAGCTGCACCAGGAGAAAATAAAAATTTGGCCTAAAAAGCATTATTAGGAGTTTTTCTGAAAAATGTAAAACCTATTTGAAGCAACATACTACAACAGCTGGGACAAATAAATTATATTTGTTTGAAACTTAGAATCTATGGATAAAAAAAGGCTTTTCATATACGGTGTAGGCAGGCTCGCAGAATATGCTGCCTATGTCTTCGAGAATGACAGCGAATATGAAGTTGAAGGTTATTGTATAGAAAATGAATATTTTCAAAAAAATAAAGATCAAAATTCAGGTACCAGAATCTTTGAAAAAATTGAGGATTTGCTGCTTCAGGAGGATTATTACCTGTTCATAGCAGTAGGAAATAATGTGGTGCGGGAGCGAATCTACACCGCTGCAAAGGAAAAAGGGATCAAATTAGCCACTTATATCTCCTCCAGGGCATCTACCTGGCCGAATATGAAAACAGGTGACAACTGCTTTATAGGGGAAGGCTCTGTAATCCAGCCTTTCGTTACAATAGGAGCAAACTGCATCTTATTTGGAGCCAGACTAGGTCATCATACACAGGTAAGTGATCACGTACTCTTAAGCGGGCCCACTATAGGCGGTAATGTAATTGTTGGAAAATATACTTTTATAGGGCTTAATGCGGTTATACTACAAAACCTGGAAATAGGAGCCAAAAATATAATAGGTATGGGAGTTTCCATTAAAAGCTCTACAGGAGAAGGGGAGGTATATTCCTCCCCCACTTTTAAAAAAAGAGAAGTGAGTTTTGATGATATAAGTAACAACTATCTCAACTAGAAATATAGATGGACTTCCGGGAGTTTAAAGAGAGATATCAGAAAAAAGAGGTGGAGGAAATCTCGTATTCTCCTCCAGAAGAACCGGTGGTAAGTGTTCTGGTACAAACCTACCAGCAGAAGGATTTTATAAAAGAGTGTCTGGACAGCATTTTAATGCAGGAGACCACTTTTGATTTTGAAATACTTGTGGGAGATGATGGCTCAATTGATGGAACCCGAGATATTTGTTTAGAGTATGCAAAAAAGCATCCTGAAAGGATAAGACTTTTCCTCCATCACCGGGAGAACCAAATTAAGGTTATGGGTGAACCAACTTCCAATTTCAATGCGTTTTATAATTTTTTCTCCGCCAGGGGTAAGTATATAGCGTTTTGTGAAGGAGATGATAAATGGACAGATCCTTTGAAGCTGGAGCAGCAGGTGGGGTTTCTGGAGAAGGATCCAAACTTCGTGCTTGCCTTTCATGCCTTTAAAGAAACAGATGAGTTTTCAGCAAATAATGCTAATGGACTTGATCAGGTTCTTCACGATGTTCCCTCAGAAAAATTAAAACTTTTAATTTTTCATCCTTTATTATCCACGATTTTTTTTCGAAATATAATGTCTGAGGTGCCTGCGGAAATAATGAGAGTTATCAATGTGGATAGTTTTTTTCTTTCTCTGCTTGGGCATTATGGAGATGCTAAGTTCCAGGCGGAAATCCAACCCAGTATTTATCGAAGGCATAGGGGTGGGGCCTGGACTGGAAGAAAAAAAGAGAATAAATTATACACCAAAATTAATACATATAGTCATCTCTCAGCCTATTATAAAAAACAAAAAAACAGAAAATTAAATTTATTCTTTAGGACTGCTAGACGAAACCATAGAAAGATGTTATTTTTGCACTACCTTTTCCAACTGAGTTTCAGAAAACTTTTCCGCGTGATACTTAAAAAAAGACTTAATAGTTGAAATTATTTTTCTAGAAAGCAAGCACCTTTTTTCCTTTTAGCAGTACATATCGTAATAAAGGTTTCAGATAATCAGGTTTTATTTTGTAAGCCTGAATATATAATCTCATGGCCTCACTACTTTTACCACTTTGTTGTTTTAGTAAACCAATTTGATAAACCAACCTTGCATGTGAAAGCGGATCAAAGAGATACAATTCCTTATGTTTTACCAATAAATTCTCTATAGATAGCAATTTATTTTGGACGGAGTTACTCTCACGTAATTTGGTATTTATATTATAAATAAGGAATAGACGAGAAATAATATGGACCTTAAGATCTTTTAGTTGCGAAATGCGTATTCCCAATTCATAATTTTCTCCAAAGTTTATTGAAGGATCAAATCCTCCTGCCTCTTCAAAAATTTTCTTTTTATAACAAGCACTTCCGGCTAAAAAACTGGCAGTAATATTATTATATATTTTTTCCAGACCAACAGGTTTCCAGTGGGAAGATTTACCATCTACCTTTTTTAAAACCTCCCAACAGATGAGGTCAAATTTCCAATATTCTTCCTCCCTTAAACATTTTAGTAGTCCCGGTTGGAAGCTGTCATCAGAATCCAGAAAAATTAAATAATCTCCCTTAGCTCTAAATACACCATGGTTTCGTGCGGCAGATACACCTCTATGTTCTTGATAATAGTGTCTAATTTGAGCTACATCCTTATAAGAATCAAGTATTGAACGGGTGGCATCGGTGGAGCCGTCATCAATGATAATTAATTCCCAACGGACACCCTTTTGCTCCGACACACTATCTATTGCAGCTGGCAAGCAATAGGCCCTGTTATAGGTAGGAATTATTATAGAAATTAAATTATCCAATTTTTTTTAAAGCTTTAGATCCAACTTCGGCCATATTTAAAGATTGCATTCCTTTTGTCCTTCGACAATTGTCAAAATGTCCTAGAATAATCTCAAGATCTTTAAGATTGTTTACCGGGTTAACCCCAAAATTGTGAGGATGCCACCATAGATGATAAATCTCATTTTTTTCGGCGGCATGTGTTATTTCCCCCAAGATTCTTTTCATTTTTAAATAATTGAGAACTCTTTTATCAGAAAACGGCCTTAATAATCTACTTGCCTTTTGTGAAGTTAGTTGTTTATCTAGTAAACTTACTTCCGACGGCTGATAAGTCTTGTCTTTCTTCCCCAGGTAGGCGTCCCCTGTCCTAAAAATTTTCTGTGCCAGACTATCTGTTTGGGTGTTCTCCCAATACCAAACCGTTGGATTGGAACGCACATTATTAATTCCATCAAGGGAACATATCTCAAGATAATCTAGGTTGATTTGATTTCGGGGAAAAACAAGTGATTCTAACTCAATATCAAATTTTTTAGCAAGTTTTATGGACGTTTGAAGGTCGGCTTTAAAAGCAGGTAGATCCTGCCCGGGTTCCAGACAATAATAGTGGGAATAGGTATGAGTTCCTATTTCCTGACCGGGTGCTTGTGCAATCATTTTAATTAAATCAGGAGCGAAACAAAGAGGTTCTGTCACTTTTGAACGAATCTTTTTTCCATAATTATAGGCAGAGAAGTTCATATTTTGATAGTTTGGTACTACTTCTGGAATGTTCTCACTCCATTCATCCCAATTTTCATTGAAAAGCATTCCCACAGTAGCCCAGGTACAGTGAATATTAAATTGCTGAAAAAGATGAAGTATCTTCGGAATAACTTTTCGAGTTTCAGTAAAATAGTCAATTTTTTCCTCGTAAGAAACCTTATCGAATATTCCCCACAAAAGTTCAAAATCTAAAGATATAACTAGAACCCCATTATTCATGTTTTATAATTTACTTTTTTTCCTGGATAATTTATCACAAGAAAATTTAAACATTGTGCTTTTCGAAATGTTTCAACCTTAAACTCCTTATTTTTTTTATTTTCAAAATCCTGTCATATCGTTTTTGAGCCATATAATAAAAAATAACAAAAAACAAAAAGTACATTACCATCGACTTCTGTCTCATTATAATTCCCAAATTTGACATAACAAAGGACATGGCAATAGAGGCAAGCAAGAAAACGGTTATACTCATTTTCACACTAACTGGGGATTTCCTTAAAAAACTAATAAAATCTTTTTTAATAATTTTAAAAAATAACAGTAAATATATTAGGTTCTCAAAAGAAACAATTAAACCCAATAAACCTGGAGCGTCAAAAAAAAGTGGACGGAACCAGAATGTGAACAATTTAATTACCATCGGATAATTGGCCATATCTACTCCTGAACCTGATTTCGCTAACTCTCCACCTCTATCTTCTGAGAACTGTTCGAATCCTTCAACCAGATTTTCACTTTCGTTTAAACCGGCCATACCCAGAATGGTATCCTGTACCAACAGTAGACTGCCAACCATTCCTATATAAATTACCATTTTTTTCCAAAGGGCAATCTTTTCCCGGCCTGTCATATAACCAAGTACCGCACCTGCCGCCACAAATAAAAAAACATGAGGTCGAATATAATATGTTATAAAAGAGCTTAGGATCAATGCTCCCCATCGATTTTTGGGATCTTTAATAGCATACGCAAACATCATCAAACCCATAAAAATAGGGGCCCCTTTGCCTAGAGAGGCAGTCCAAAAATGCATATTAGGTAAAAATAGAATAAGAACTAGAAAGTCTAATTTAAATACTTTAACCTTAACAGAGATATTCTCTCTAAAAAAAAGATAGGCATATAAAAATCCTAAATAGCCAAACCAGGAAAATAAAACCATCATCATTTCATAACTGAAACCAAAAAAATTGATAAACGGCCATGAAATAAAATCTATAAAAGTTGTACTTGTACCAAAATATTCTCCCCAACTATCTAAAAGTTGTGGTCTTTCATAATACATTTTTGAATCTGATGCATTATAAAGTGCATAGGTATAATAAACACCAAAAAATACTAAATGGTAAAAAAATAACCAATTCATTAATTTTTTAGAAAAGAACTTATGCTTTTTTTCAAACCCGTTAAAGAGGATTTGATTGATTAAAAAAAGCAGCAGTATGAGAACCAGGGCCCCAATCATGATTAAAACAGTTCCATATCGCCCAAGCTATAATTCCATAGCTTTATATTAGGCAGATTATCCTCCGTATAGTTAATTGCTTTGAACGTCAAAACCGGACCGAAATTCCGCGTAACTCCTATTTTGAAAGAAATATCTGCATTGGGCGAGATACTTAAAAAATGAGCCCCCGATTGGTCCGAAAGTTCTAAAATGGCCTTTTTAATATTTTTTTCCCCTATATCATCATACATTGCTTCCACAATCCGAAACTCTTTAATCCGGCCTCTATCCTTTGAATAGCCAGCAATAAAAAAATCTTCATTTGCAATTATACTATATTTTTGAATTGGGTTAATAAAATACCGCCAATTAAGATATTCAATGTTTTTAGGTGTAAATAAGGTTTTTTTTTGGGAGTTCTGTTTATTCTGTTGAGCTAATAGTTTTACACAACTCTCCACCTCCTCTTTATTTTGAAACCTGTAACCCTGGTTGGCTCCAAAAAAATTCAGAGGTCTAATTGTTATTTTAAGCTTCTCCACCTCTTCCCAACCCATTTTGAGATATCCCGGTTTGCTTTGAGCATTAGGAGTGTTAAAAACAAAATGATCACCCCGCTCTTTTCCTATCTCAAGGGCCTTCAAAGTCAATTTTTTAAAAATACCTTTTCCCTGATAATCCGGATGTGTTGCAGTATCCACTGCCCTGAAGGTCGAGAAAATTTCATCACCTTTTTGCCATTTCCACCTCATAAAAGCGCGCACTCCAATGATGATCCCCGCTTCCACAGCAACCAGAACAAGGGACTCCCCAAATGGATTTTCAATATGCTTATAACGCCAAATTTCTTCCGTCTTTTTAGAAGATGTTTCGCCCAAACTAGCTTTTAAAACCTCCAGAATTTGAGGTATATCATTTTGCTTGGCTTCTCTAATTTGCATGGATTCAATGGTTAAATAGTGTTTGTTTAATCCGTTAATTCGGAACCGCTTATTCGTTAGTTCCTTGTTTTGCTTTTATTCAATACCTCAATATAACATTCTTCCAGTTCCATCACCATTCTTTTCATACTAAAAGCCTCCTGGACACGTTTTCTCGCCGCTTTTTTATATTCTTCAAGCTTATCTGGATCATCTAATAGGATCTGAACTTTTGATGACAGTTCCTGCCACTCATCAACCGGGCAGGTCAGGCCGTCTTTTCCTTCCCTAATTACTTCTTTTATTCCTCCAGCGTCAGTAGACACAACTGCACATTCCATACTCATTGCCTCAAGCAGCGCTATTGGTAACCCTTCAAAAGAAGAGCTCATCATAAATATATCCATAGCGTCAAAATAAGGCTTGACATCTGTTTTCAACCCCGGAAAAAACACAATCTCCTGAAGATGCAGATCCTGCCACTCCTTTTTAACCTCCTCTTCCAAAGGACCTGCGCCAACTATAATGCCATATATATTGGAATTAGTTTCTCGCAACTTCTTTATAACTCTCAACCACTCAATGAGGCGTTTTTGAAATCTGAAAACTGCGACATTCCCTATAACGATTCCATTCTCTGGGATGTTAAAGTTTTTTCTAATTTCTGAATTATTAGATCTTTTAAAAGCCTTTGTATTTACACCATTCAAAAGGGTCTTAACCCGAACATTCGGTTCAATATTTTTTCTAATCGAAATAGTTACATCTTCAGAAACCCCAAGAGCCAGGTTCTGGGAATTGAAACTGAATTTATTTAAAGATTTAGTAGCAAAGTGGTACCGCTCCTGCATATTATGTTCAGTATAGATCACAGGAACCCCGGTTTTTTTATGAACCAATCTACCAACAAATCCAGCCCAGGGTAAATGGCAATGAATAAGGTCTATATGATTTAATTTACAATAGTTTATGATTTTTTTGTATTGCGCAATCAAGCGAATATTATCTTTTGCTTCCAGACATTTCACCATACCGCCCGCATCTAGAATGGCTTTTACCATCTGGTCTTTCCAGGGAAGAAAATAGATATAATGAAACTCAAATTTTTCCTGATCATGAAGCTTCAGGGTTTCAGGGAGTAGCATCTCTGCTCCACCCCGTCCAAGAGATTTAATTATATGCAGAATTCTGATTTGCTTCATGCGGGCTTTTTAATCCACAAAGTTACCCTAAATGCCAAAGGAGACAACATTTTTTGAGGATTTTAAGTATTATTAGCCTCTCTATGTATATACTTCTTTGTAAGCTCTTACAAAGCGCTTTGAAATTTTTATATTCATAAACTTTTTCCTAACAATTTTATAAGCCACTTGGATTTGTACTTTATCAGGATACTCAACTGCCCTAATTACGGCTTTTGCAAAAGACATTTCATCCCCCACTGGGATAAGGCTTCCGGTAGAAGAATTCACAATTCCCGGAATTCCCCCTACGTCATAAGCAATTACCGGAGTTTTACAATACATTGATTCCAATAGTACCCCTGGCAGTCCTTCTATGATGCTGGGCAGCAAAAATGCCTTGGAATTAACTATAATATCCAACACATCAGTTCTATATCCTAATAAGGTAACTCTTTCTCCTAGGTCAAAATTTTTAATTTCCTGTCGAATTTTATCTTCCAGTATTCCCTTACCTATTAATAAAAGATGAGTTTGGGGTAATTTCTTATTTACCTCCGAAAAAATACGCAATAGACCCAGGTGGTTTTTTTCAGGAACAAAACTACCAATGTGTAAAAGAATTTGTTTTTTAACAAACAGGGTCTTGATCTCATTAGAAAGAGAGCCCATTATGTTTTTTTCAATACCTATTTCCACTGTTGTTATTTTTTCAGGGGGATAATTATAAGTTACAATGAAATCTTCCTCGCACTCCTTAGAGACAGAGATAACTTTTGACACCTTAGATAAATAAAATTGATTTAATTTTCTTTTAAAGAAAGAGTTTA
This sequence comes from Antarcticibacterium flavum, assembly GCF_006159205.1. Lineage (NCBI taxonomy): Bacteria > Pseudomonadati > Bacteroidota > Flavobacteriia > Flavobacteriales > Flavobacteriaceae > Antarcticibacterium > Antarcticibacterium flavum. Next base: position 948,546 of record NZ_CP040812.1, read on the forward strand.
TGAATAGGCCGGATTTATTTGCATTTCTAAATATTATAGGTGGTTCAAAGTTGAAAATAAACTTTGCACTTGCTGTAAACTTAAGAGTGTCCCCTGCATTAGCTTGAATAAGATCTGGTTGAATTTTTTTTAAGAGTGTACTAAATCTTTTCCAACCCTTAATGTCATAAAACCTTTTTTTAATTGGCCGGTTCAACTCTATGATTGAACCTTTAAACGGAAGGCTCGCGTCTCCTGGATATAAAGCCACCATCCACACCTCATGACCTTTTTCTAAAAGATGATTTGAAAGCTGACAAGCAAAGATTTCTGCACCACGCAATTGTGGGCGTTGAATAACGTGTATTATTTTCATAGGTCCCTCCTTAAGCTCCTTATAAGAGCATTAAATAGATTTAATTAGGTGGGGGGACAGAAGTTATTAACTTCTTCGATCACTTTCTGGAAAATTAAAAAATTCAAGAACAGCATGGAAACAATTTAACAAAAGAGAAAGATTTATTTGAAAATTGTTCACAAAAGCTCCTCGTAGGCGGTCAGGAATGAAGAGGCTATTTTTTCATTCATATATTCTTTAGTCACCATTTCTCTCGCTTTTTTTATCCTATCATTTTTTGATTTCTCCTGTCCAAGAATCTCCAATACGGCATTGATAAATTCAACTTCATTATTCTTTTCAACTAGACTTCCAGTTGTGTCGTTTACAATCTCTGAAACTCCTCCCACATTAAAAGCTACTACAGGAGTATTGCACAACATCGCCTCAAGAAGAACTCCGGGCAAGCCTTCGATTAAACTTGGTAAGACAAGAATATCCGCAGCTTCAATAAACGAAAGAGGATCATTAACAAATCCATATAATGTTATATATTTTTCTAATTCCTGTTCGTGAATTTTTTTCAGAATTTCCTTTTTCAAAGGTCCATCCCCCACTAAATGAAGATGTACCTCCGGGTTTTTATTTCTTATTTCTTTAAAAATTTTTAAAAGAGTAAAATGATTCTTTTCGAATGTAAATCCTCCTATGTGTAGAATATGCTTTTTGTTACCAGGTAACAGATCTTTTTTATTTATTATATAATTATTTTCCAAGCCCACCGGCAAAACAGCCGTTTTCCCCTTTAAAAAAGGAAAATTTTTTAGAATATCTTTTTCCGATACCCTGGACACAGAAATTACAAAAGCGACCTTTTTGTAAAAGACTTCATTAAGTTTTTTTTGAAGCGGAGATCTCAAGTACCTTCCAACCTCACTAGCATTTCTAAATATAATTAACCCCTTCCATCGAAAAGTAATTTTTGATAATACAACATATTTTAAGGTGTCCCCCGAATTTGCTTGGATAATATGAGGTTGAAAAGAGGAAACTATTTTTGCAAGTCTTTTCCAGGCGGAAAAATCTAAAAATCTTTTTTTTTCTGATGCGTTAAGCGAAATTATATTCTCTTTCCATGGCAAATCTGCATCTCCTTGATATATAGAGACCACCAAAATCTCATGTCCATAGGCTTTTTGATGCGTTGCTAATTGACAGGCAAACGTCTCTGCGCCACGATTTTGAACTTTTTGTATAAGGTGTAGGATTTTCATTGCTAGATATCAACAGATCCTGATAAAACCTGAATATTGTTAAAAATTTGAGTGGTGTATGTATGGTCGTTTTTTACTTTTTTAAAAATTCCATATAAGTCGATTCGTATTTTGATGCGATGTTCTCAATAGAGAATTTTTCAATCGCGGTTTTCTTAGCTTGCACCCGAAGTTTTCTAAAATTATCTGGGTGATTTAAAGCATTTAAAATAACTAGTTTTAATTTTTCTAAATTTCCCACAGGAAAGGTTAAAGAAGTATTCATACCTACACATTCTATATTCTCACCTATATCTGAATTTGCGATAATACAACCAGACATCATAGCTTCAATTAACGCTCCAGGCAAACCCTCAGCATAAGAGGGATAAATAAAAACATCGGCAATACTTAACAATTCAGGTATATAGGTACACTTTCCTAAGAGAATAACTTTTTCGTTCAAATTAAGATGTAAAATTTCCTTTTCAATAGTAGCCCGGAAACTTCCCTCCCCCGCAATTAATAAAATAGCATTTGGAAATTTTCGAAGAATTTCCGGCATAACTTTTATTATGTCTAATTGTCCTTTTCTCTCAATTAACCTACTTACATTCAATAAGATTTTTTTTCCAGCAAGACCTAACTCCTCCTTCAAATTAATAGAATCATTAGCAGTTATTTTTTCAAATCTTTGAGCATCCCTGCCACGATAAATTACGGTTATCTTAGAAGGAGGGATATGTAAAGCATTTCCTTCCTCTTCTTTTATAGTTTCTGAATTTGAAATAAAAAAATCCACCTTTCTTGCTGAATAATAATCTTGTTTAAAAGCCAACCACAGTTTTAGCTTCATGAAGAAACTTTTATTCTTATATCTTATCGCAGTATAGGAATTATTAACGAAGCTTCCTACCAATGGGATATGTGGAAAAAACTTTTTCATTTTTCGAGCAATCATATCAGACCTATATAAAGTAGAATGAATGAGATCCGGGGCTTCATGGTCATAGATAGTTTTCAATTGTTTCATAGCATCTTTAAAACCATATTTTTCACCAATATTTAAAGAATAAACTTTTACACCCTTACTTAATAAATAGGGTTTAAGCGTTTCGCCAGGATAAATATGCACAAAGATCGCCTCAGTATGTTTAAAATGAGTAGTAATTTCGGCTAAACTTTGTTCAGCACCTGCTACATTTAATGTATCAATTATATATAGAACCTTCAAATTCATCTTTTTTTTCCCCAAACTTTGTTTCCAAGTAAAGGTGTATTCGCAATTAAATATCTCACATAGGATAAATAATAAAATGGTTTTATTGTAATTGCCTTTTTGGAATATTTTCTGCTTTCTTCTGTTCGGCCAGTTCTATAAGCACAAACGGCAATTATAGATAAATAGTCAAAATGTTTGTCCGGGTGTTTTTCAAATAATCCCAAATGTTTATTTAAAATTAGCTTACTTCCCTGGTAAATTCCATCGAAATTGTGTCTAATTCTTAATCCACTGTGAATATATATATTAACTAAAGGATGTTCAATGATCTTAATTTGAGTTTTATATTTTTTTATTAAGTAGAGTAGTCTTATTAATATTTCAGTATGATGACCAGAAGGTAATTCTTCATCATAACCCCCAATTTCTATAAAATATTTTTTAGGATATAATAAAGTACCTGATAAAAAATTCAACTTTAAATTATTAAACATTGGCCCCAAATTCTCAGGGTAACCTTTTTCAATTTCATTAAAATTTTGATTCACTTTTCTCCACCCACAGGTCACTATAACATTATTATTTTCAGGAATTAAATTAGAAGTTAATTTTTCAAGCCAATCTTTTTCTACCCAATCATCACTATCTAAAAAAATTATATAATCACCCGTTGCTTTAGAAACACCAAAATTACGTTGTACTGTTGCTCCCCGGTTATCAGATTTAAAATACCTTATTCGGGAATCTTTATAATTAAGGACAACTTCCTCAGTATTATCTTTTGATCCATCGTCGGCAATGACAAGCTCCCAATTCGCATAATTTTGGTTTATAATACTATCGAGCATTCGAGGCAACAGATGGGCTCTGTTATATGTTGGAGTAATTATCGAAATTGTCGGTGAATTTAACATTAATATAGTTTAAGCCATTTACTAAAATTGGAATCATCTAAAAAATCAAGATTTATACTCTTCCTATTATGAACACTAATTTCCTCTTCACTTGAAAATACTTCTAGAAATTTTTGAGGAAGATCATTAAATGATTCTACTTCATGGTATTTTAAACCACTTCTTCTAAAGGGACCATAAGGTAACCAACTTCCTGTAATAACTTTGGCTCCACCATATAATGCCTCAGTTAAAGTCCCACTTAGAGCATCTGTAATTGGTAGATGAATAAATATATCTGTATTGAGCCGGAGATCCACTACCTCCTCCCATTCCAGATATTTCTCAATAAAAGTAAAATCAATTTTAAAAGGCTTTAATAATTCAATAATTGAATTTTTATAAGCTTCCTGCTCTTGAATATTATTTCTGCCATAGGAAAAAGGAAATATAAATCGTGAGTTATTAAGAATTTTTTGAGGTAGTGAGATTAATTGTTCCACAATCTTAATATGATTATTTTCCTCCTTTGAATTGTGTCCAATCACAACATTCATTTTTTCATTTGTTGGTGCAATTTTTTTTGTGGTAGATATCGAAGACGCCAGTCGTATATTCATTCTGTCATAAATTTGCTTATCAGAAATAAATTTTACAACAACTACTTTATCTATAAATTCCCGTCCATATTTTGCCAATAAGATTTCTCGCAGGTCTATTGATTGAACAGTAATTGAATGGGCTTTTCTTAAAAGTTCCTTTACAATAAAAGTGTTTAAATAATTCGACCGCCTTAAAAGATCTGAACCCCAGAAAGAGAAAATAATTTTTTTATTCCCTGGAAGAAAATAAGCTGGCAAAACATGCTGCCAGGTTATAAAATGAAAATGAAAAACATCATATTCATCTTGGATCTGAGAGACAATATTTTTCTTTATTGCAAATAACTGAAATAAATTAAGAACATTCCTCATTCCAAAAGTAAGAAAATTAACGATTAGACATTTCCATAAAAACTGATGAAGTATGAAGGAGTAATTTTTCAAACTTTTTTCCCCTTTTACAATAACTTCGTGAATAATTTCGTTTTTTTCGGAAAATAAGCCACCTTGTTTTTTTTCTACTATGGCGTTAAATTGCAAATCGTTCCTATTTTTTCCGACATAACCATATAGGTTATTTAAAAAATTAAATTGCGCAATGCCTAAAATAGCTATTTTCATATTTCTTTACTTCTCATCGGTTTTAAAAAAGTTATTCAATATTTTTTTTTGAAATTCAGAAATATCTATTTTAGAGATTTTCTCTCCTTTATTAACTTTAAAAAAAGCCTTAGGGGGTTCGTAGAGAATTCCTTTCAATTCACACTTTTTCAAATATTCATTGACGGTACAAATGAATTTAGCAGGATTGCCCGCAACCACAACCATTGAGGCAACATCTTTCGAAACAACAGCTCCTGCGCCAATTATTGCTCCATCTCCAATATTTACACCCGGCAAGATTACAGCATTAGCTCCTACAAATACATTATTCCCAATTACCGTTTTTTGGCATCGATATTTTCCTGAGTGGGAGAATAAACTTGCATCATGTGCTAAAATAATAGACCCTGGAGCAGAAATGAAATTATCACCAATTTCGACTAGTTGAGGAATCAAAGTATCCACAAGTGAATTATGATGCTTATTATTTCCTATAATGTATAAAGGGTCTTCTTTCTTAACAGGTTTTCTATTATATTTTAAAATGGTTTTAATTAGTTTTTTCATAACCTATTTTTTATTTGACTCAATAATAGTATTAAAAGGCTTTTTTGGTACAGATATAAGATGAGAATATAAGTAAAAATACTCAAAGGTATTTTAAAAAAAAGTCGTACGGTAAGCTTAAAGTCAAAGAAATAATCGATTGAATTATTAATTAAAAGTATTAATATTCCACCAAAAACAGGATATTTTATCGTGTGATATATTTCTACAAGAGATAATTGAATCTGTTTCAATGCATTATAAAGGATTGGCAATGTACCTAATGTGCCTATTATTACATAACTGTATACTAAACCCATTAAGTCATACAAGAATAAGCCAATAGACCACCCAACAATTAAAATTACGTTTAGAATTAAAGTCACCTTAAAACCTTTATTGGCATTTCCAGTCGAATTATAGATTGTTCCATTTAAAGCCAGAATTGCCTGAAAGGCTCCTAAAATAGCTAATAATCTAATTACAGGAACAGCTTGGAACCAAGCATCTCCTAATAAGAGAAGCACAAATTCTTCAGCGATAGAAGACAAACCAAACATTAGTGGAAAAACTACTAATGCTATAAGCTTTACAGTTTTAAGATAGTACTTTCTTAATCCTTCTAGATCTGTTTGCATTTCTGAAAAGGCCGGGAACAGTACTTTGGTAAAAACCTGTGATATATTAGTTATTGGCAACATCATTAGACTATAGCTGCGAGTATAAATTCCAAGAGAAGCGTCCCCCAAGAATTTACCAATTAATAGATTATCAGTATTTCTTGTTAAGTATGAAAGTAAATTAGTACCTGCTATATTAATCCCATATTTAAATATGGGATTGATACTTTTAAAACTAAAATAGAAACTTGGTCGCCAGTTACTAAACACCCACAATAGGCCTGTGTTTATAAAGGAATGAATTATGATTTGCGCTACAAGGCTATAAACCCCATAATTATTATATGCCATTAAAAATGCAACTAAATAACTTATAATTACCGCAATCCAGGATGAAATTATTACCTTTTTAAAATCAATTTTTTTGGTAAATAAAGCATTTTGTAGCGCTGAAAAAGCATATATAATGAAATTGAGAGATAATAGGCGAGTAAGAAATGTGACCTTAGGTTCATTATAAAAATCTGCTAAAAAAGGCGCACAAAAATAAAAAATTAAATAAATTAGTATTGATAAGGCTAAATTAAGCCAAAACACGGAAGAGAGATCCTTTTTATTTAAATCCTGAAAATAAATAATTGAGGAAGAAAAACCAAAATCTACTAAGATACTGGCAAGACCAGAAAAAATTGTAACCATTCCAACTAAACCGTAAACTTCTGGTCCCAGAAGTCTTGCTAAATAAATTCCAAACCAAACAAAAATTAACTGAGAAACAATTTTGTTACTAATATTCCACGAAATTCCCTTCTTTACCCTTGTGTTTAAATCCTTTTCCATAAATACTTAAAACCTTTTATATCAAAAATGTATGTATCCACAAGACGAAAATTTTTGAACAATATTTTTTATGCTCCTAGTGTATTTCGGGTAAAGATTATTTTTAATCAGCAAGTGAATTTATTATGTATTTTTAGGTACAAAATTATTTTATAAATGCTCAAGGCTAAATTCAGTAGTGTGAATTATAATTTTTCCTCCAATAGCAACAAAATAACATATTCTGAAAAGTTTTAATTTATACCGGTATAACCTAATCGTTTAGCAGTTTTATTATATTCATCCCATTGCCCAATATCCATCCAGGATCCCTCGCTAACGGGAAAAACACCTACCTTTCCATTTCTGGCCATAATTTTCTCCATCAATGTGGTAATGTGAAAAAATTCATTTTCCGGAATTTCATTTAAGAGATGGGGTTCCAGAATATACATTCCTGCATTAATAAAAAAATTGAATTCTGGCTTTTCTTTAAGTTGATGAAGAATCCCGTTCTCTCCAAATTCCATTGTGCCATAGGGTATTGCGAAATGCTTAACTGCACTAACTGCGGTAAGTTCGTTTCCGTTTTTTTGATGATAGTTCAACATTTCTGTGTAATCATCCTTAATCAAAATATCGCAATTAGTTACAAAAAAAGTTTCTTTTAATTCTTCCTTTAAAAGGTGCAGACTACCGGCTGTGCCTAAAGGCTTATTTTCTTCAAAATATTGCACCTTATAATTAATTCCGAACAAATTATCAAAGTAACTTCTTATCATCTCTTGCTTATAGTTGACCGTTAAATAAAAATTTTGAACCCCGACTTTATGGAAAGAGTCTATAATCCATTCAACGATTGGCTTTTCGCCTATAGGAATAAGAGGCTTTGGAATAATATTCGTTATGGGACGTAACCTGGTGCCTTTACCTCCAGCCATAATTACTACAGGAAAACTCAACTTTTTATTAGGAATATGTTCTTTCCCATCCACTACATCTTCCCAAAAATAAATTTCAGAAATTTTATTTTTCGCAGTTATCACAGGGATAAATTCCATCCGATATTCTTTCATCAATTTTATAATCTTAGCATAATCATCTTCTGGACGTGCGACTTTGATTTCAGGCCGCAGAATCTCTGAAATAGAGGTGTCTAAAGATTTACCCTTTAAGATTGCACGCTGAATATCCCCTATGCTAATTAAAGATTTAAAAGTATTTTCTTCAATAACAATTAATAATTTTCCATCTTCCCTATCCATTTGTTTCAGGGCTTCCTGTAGACTAGCAGATGGGGTTATTTTTATTTTTTCTAATTTGGTTTTGTCAGTCATGTTGATGGTTTAAAATTTCCAGACGTCATCATAATTTGTTATAGTCTAACCTTAATATTTTAATCTTTGGGAATGTCAAAGTTGAAAAAATTTTATTCTCCCGCCTTGGATTTAAAAAATGTCAAACTTGCTTGGATTTCAGTACATTTCCCACCTTAAGCTTAGAATTAATTTCCATTATTTCAATAAATGAGTCCTTTGTTTTAACTAAAAACCCATCCTTAGTTTTAGAAAGAATTTGGCCGGGTTTACCCAAATAATACGGAGCTTCTTCGATATACATTGCTTTGTTTATTTTAATCATTTCTCCTTCATAGAAGCATTGGGCTTGTGGGCCAGGATCTGAGATAGACCTTATAAAATTGAAAACATTTCTCGAAGTATCGTTCCAATCCACTATTTCATCTCCCTTGCCTCTTCTTCCACAATACATACCCACTGAATGAATATTTTTCTGCGGAATCCTTTTTACTTTATTCTCAACAAACATTTGAAGGGAATCGTAAAGAATATTTGCGCATTCTTTATAGGCAATTTGAAGCAGGGAATTATAATTATCTGTGTCGCTTATTGGAAAAGTTCGTTGTAAAATAATATCCCCAGTATCTATACCGGCATCCACATAATGAACAGTTATCCCAAATTCTTTTTCATCATTTATCAGTGCCCAATTTAATACATTCCTTCCTCTAAAGAAAGGGAGCTTACCCGCATGGCAATTAATAATTTTGCCTGGAGTCAAATCTATTATTTCTTGTCTAAAAATTTGATTAAAGCTCATTGAAACCAATAAATCACAATCATAGGATTTGATTTTTTTAATTGAACTTTCTGAATTAACATTTGCACAGAGAAAATAATCGATGGAGTATTTCTCAGCATAATTGTTTAAGGTTTTATCCATTGTATCTGATCGCGGGACAATAAAGACGACTTCTAAATTGGGATCGTTAATAATCTTTTCAAAAGCTAAATGAGACCAGGGTCCATCAGCAAAGTAACCTATTCTTAATTTAGCCATTTAAATATTACTTTTTACCGAACTAGGTATATTTACAATTCGTTCTTCCAGGTATTGAGCATTTACCTGATTGTCGCGGTAACAGGATTTATACATTGAGAGCCGAAACATTAACTGCCAAATTGGTCTAGTCATAACCTTCGCTTCATTGGTTTTAGCCAAAAATAAATCTCTTTCTTTTTTATTATCCAGTTCTACACACATTAACCAGTAATTAGCACGGGTATCAGGAAGTTCGTCCCGAAACTGTACACTTTTTTCATTAAAGAATTTCCTATAACTCTTAGCAAGCGTTCTTTTCTTTTCTAGCAGAATATCCAGATTTTCCAGTTGAGCACAAGCCAAAGCAGCATTTAAGTTAGGCATCCTGTAATTGTATCCTATTTCATCATGAATATATTCATAGGTGTGCGTCTGCTTAGCTGTCGTAGTAAGATGTTTCCCTCTTGACCCTAAGGTCTCATCATTTGTCACAATAGCTCCCCCACCCCCACTTGTAATGATTTTATTACCATTAAAGGAGAAAACGCCGAGTTTACCAAAACCTCCAGTTGCTTTCCCTTTATATTCACTTCCCAGGGATTCAGCGGCATCTTCCACAACCGGTATATGCCAGGCATCACAGATATTAATTAATTCTTCTATTCTTACAGGAAATCCAAAGGTATGCATTGGAAGGCAAGCTGATATTTTTCTTCCGGTATTTTTATTATAACAAAAACCCTCCCTTATCTCCCCATATTCCTCTAAAAAGGCCTTTACGGCTCCAGGAGACAGGCCCATAGTGTCACGATCAACATCAAGAAAAACAGGAAATGCACCATTGTAAGCAATAGCATTTGCCGTTGCGATAAAAGTCAGCGCCTGGGTTATAACTTCATCTTCTCTCTTAACCCCAACAAGTTGCAGCGCGACTTGTAATCCTGCTGTACCATTAACAACCGCTATACCCCTGGAAGTTTGGGTGCGTGACTGGATCATTTTTTCGAAACGGTTAACATACGCTCCTACAGAGGAAACAAAGGTGCTGTTAATTGTATCAAGCACATACTCCTTTTCCTTTCCCGAGAAATTTGGTTCGTGCAGAGGAATAAAGTCCTTTGATTTAAAAGTTTCCTGAACAAATGATATAGTTTCTTTGATATAACTCATTACATTTTGGAATCTAAATATTTACCGGTTTCTTTATGTCCGAAATCGGGGATCATTTTAAAGAAAAGATCTACAATCATGTCTTTATTCCAGGCAAGAGAAGTTCTCATTTCCACGATCTCTCTTTCAAAGAGTTGTAGTTTCTCCTCCTCAATTTTTAGTTTATTTTTTATAACTCCTAAATTGTGAAAACGCTCTATATCCAGTTCCTCCCGTTCTGTATAGAATTCTTCAAAATCTTTTTCGCCCGTAGTATCGCTGCCAGTAAAAAGACAAGGCCATTTTTTTTGGTTCGGCAATGTTTTTACAAGTTTCCGGGCTTCCTCTTCAGTTTCGCAGAGATAAGGTTCGTATCCTAGTTGCTGCAGGTATTTTACGGCAACATCAGCAAATGAAATCAAATGAAGCTTTTCACTTAGTTTAGGAAAGAAAATATCCCTGTTTTCACCGAAGATGGTGGACATAAGACACAGTTCCCCACTCTCCTGTGGGGTTACAAAATATCTTTTCACATCATTAGGAGCCACGATAGGCTGTTTTTTCTGAATTCGTTGGTTAAAACCATGCAATAAAGAACCATCGGAAAAAGCAACATTAGCAAAACGAGCAGTAGAGATTCTTATATCCTGACTTCTTCTCATCAAAAACATTTCCATAATTCTCTTTGAAGCTCCCATCATATTAACGGGATTAGCAGCTTTATCTGTAGAAACGCAGAAATATTTCTTGGACCTGTTCTGTATACTTTGTTTAATAGTTTTATCTGTATTAAAGATATTGACATCGATCATGCGCATTAAGGTAAAAGGATCCTTTTCACTGCGCACGTGCTTTAAAGCCGAAAGGTTCAAAACATAATTATACTTACCATCAGCTTTTATAAAAGCATCATATTCTACAGAACCTATATCCAGAGCAAAAGTTTTAAAATCTCCATCTATATAGCCAAAAGAACTTCGTATATCCCTGACCAATTCTACCATATTATTTTCACTAATATCGACCACGTGCAGTTTTTTTGGATTTCTTTTAAAAATCTCTTTGGTTACTGCCTGACCAATAGATCCTGCGCCACCCAGTACGAGAAAAGAAGATTTTGCAATAGTATCTGTTAACTCTGTTTCATTTTTTTTAATATCTGTGAAAAAAAGTTCTTCCTTCCTTCCAATTAAGTCAAGAATATTCATTTTTTATTTTCTTTTAGTTAAGCAGGACATAATATGCCTTATACCAGTCAATAAACTTTTTAATACCCTCAGTAATGGAAGTGGAAGGGGAGTAATTATAATCCATCTTTAATCCACTAACATCTGCCCAGGTTCTATTTACATCTCCTTGTTGCATTGGTAGCATTTGTTTAATGGCAGTAGTTCCTAAGTGATTTTCTATTTCCTTTATAAAATCCAGTAATTTGACTGGTTCACTATTTCCAATATTGTATATATCATGGTCTGTCAATAGCTCAGGCCCCAGAACAATTTGATTCACACCGTTTACTATATCATCAATGTAGGTAAAATCTCTTTCGAGATTTCCTTCATTAAAAACTTTAATGGGTCGCTTATTTAAAATCGCATCAGTAAATAAAAACATCGCCATATCAGGTCTTCCCCAAGGTCCGTAAACTGTAAAGAATCTTAAACCTGTGGTTTTAATATTATATAAATGACTATATGTATAAGCCATCAACTCATTGCTCTTTTTTGTGGCAGCGTATAAACTAATGGGATGATCTACATTATCATCTTCAGAAAAAGGAACCTTTTTATTTTGGCCATACACACTGGAACTACTCGCATAAATGAGATGTTTGATCTTAGAGTGTCTACAACATTCCAAAAGGTTGGCAAAGCCAACTAAATTACTATCGATATATGCCTGTGGGTTCTCAATACTATAACGGACCCCTGCCTGTGCTGCCAAATTTATTACTTTGTCAAACTGAAAATTTTCAAAGACTTTAGGCAGGTTTACTCTATCTTCCAAATTTAGCCTAATGAAGCTTAAAGTGGTATATTTTCCGCTTTTACAAATTTCATTATATTTCTCAGCTGCATTGGCATTTATTCCCAACTCTTTCAAACGATCAAATTTGAGTTGTTGGCTGTAATAGTTGTTGATATTATCCAGACCAATGACTTCATGTCCTTCTTCAGCTAAAAACCTTGATAAATGAAAGCCAATGAAACCTGCTGCTCCTGTAACTAAAATTTTCATATTAACTGCCAATACTGTAATATTCGAAACCAATTTTTCTTTTTGACTTTCCTTCAAGTAATCTTCTCCCATCAAACAAGAAAGCCGGCTTAAGCATACTATCATATATCTTTTGCCAGTTCAATTCTTGAAATTCATCCCATTCTGTCAACACAGCTACAGCATGGGCCTCCCTGGTAGCATCCATTGCCGAGGTTAAAACTTGGACTCTTTCTCGAATTTCCTCACTGCTATGGGTTCCTAAGTACTCAAGATCTGCAAAAACTTGCTCTTTATTTACTTTAGGATCATATACCACAATATCTGCCTGCTCATTCAATAGATAATCTGTAACATAAATAGCTGCAGATTCCCGGGTGTCGTTGGTATCCTTTTTAAATGCCCATCCCAGAATGGCAATTTTCTTTCCGGCAACAGTATTATATAATGTTTTAACTATTTTCTCTGCAAACCTCCTTTTTTGATGATCGTTCATAATAATCACCTGCTCCCAGTAGTCTGCCACTTCATTTAAACCAAAGGTTTTAGAAATGTAAACCAGGTTCAAAATATCTTTTTGAAAACAAGAACCACCAAAGCCTACTGAGGCTTGTAAAAATTTAGGTCCAATCCTTGAATCTTTTCCCACAGCTCTTGAAACTTCCCCAACATCTGCTCCGGTCACCTCACAAAGTTCTGACATTGCATTAATGCTGGAAACCCGTTGAGCAAGGAAGGCATTAGCGGTTAATTTGGATAATTCTGAAGACCAAACATTCGTTGTCAAAATATTCTCCTGTGGGATCCAGGTAGCATAAATATCCACCAGAGCATTCACTGCTTCCTGTCCTTTTTCTGTATCTATATCACCTCCAATAAGCACCCTGTCAGGATTTAAAAGATCCTGCACTGCGGTACCTTCCGCCAGAAATTCCGGATTGGACAGTATTTGATATTTAACTCCGTTCCCGGTATTGTCCAATATATTTTTTAAAGCTGCAGCAGTTCTCACAGGTAAAGTAGATTTTTCTATCACGATCTTATCATCTTTCGCCACCCTGGCGATCTGACGGGCACAGAGCTCGATATACTTAAGATCTGCCGCCATTCCTTTTCCTATTCCATAAGTCTTCGTGGGAGTATTTACAGAAATAAAGATCATATCGGCCTTATCTATAGCAGCATCAACATCTGTAGAAAAAAATAAATTTCTTCCCCTGGCCTCCTTAACAATATCAGAAAGCCCCGGCTCATATATTGGAATATTCTCCACATCCTCATCATTCCATGCAGCAATTCGATTTTCATTAATATCAACTACTGTAATATCAATATCAGGACATTTTTGAGCTATAACAGCCATGGTGGGTCCTCCAACGTAACCAGCACCTATGCAACAAATGTTTTTTATTTTCATGTTTTATTTTGATTTCGCGGATTTTAGCGGATTCCACGGATTTTCAACAATCTTTAATCTCAACTAAATAATTATAGTTTTTTATCGCATCTATCTCCTAAAACGCCCTTGACATCATACACTACCGTATTGCCATTTTTAAGTAAATTGAAATCCATTTCAAGGAATTCTTTATGGGCTACAGCTAGTACCACGGCATCAAATTGATCTGAAGGGAGTGATTTAGTAGTAGTTAAGCCATATTCATGGCGTACCTCCACTGGATTAGCAAGAGGATCATATATCGTAACTTTTGTCCCGTATTCTTCAAGGTTCTTGATCACATCTACTACTTTGGTATTTCGTACATCCGGGCAGTTTTCCTTGAAAGTGATTCCCATTACCAAAATATTAGCCCCTTTTACCTTCTGGTCATTCTTCAACATTAGCTTAACAACTTCGGAAGCTACATATTGCCCCATAGAGTCATTCATTCTTCTCCCGGCGAGGATGATTTCAGGATGATATCCCAGTTCCTGAGCTTTTTGCGCTAAATAATAAGGATCAACTCCAATACAATGGCCTCCTACAAGTCCAGGTTTGAAGGGAAGGAAATTCCATTTTGTGCCTGCGGCTTCCAAAACATCCTGGGTATCTATTCCCATCATGTTGAAAATCTTTGCAAGTTCGTTTACAAAAGCAATGTTTATGTCACGCTGAGAATTCTCTATCACTTTTGCTGCTTCAGCTACTTTAATTGTAGGTGCCAAATGGGTACCTGCGGTTATAACTTCCGCATATAAAGCATCTACCTTTTTTCCAATCTCAGGTGTTGAACCGGCAGTAACCTTAAGAATCTTTTCTACTGTATGCTCTTTATCACCCGGGTTGATCCGTTCAGGGGAATAACCTACAAAAAAGTCTTCGTTGAATTTAAGTCCGCTTACCCTTTCCAGTACGGGCACACATTCATCTTCAGTAACTCCGGGATATACAGTAGATTCGTATATCACTATATCATCTTTCTTTAAAACTTTCCCAACACTTTCGCTGGATTTATAAAGCGGAGTAAGATCTGGACGATTGTTTTTGTCAACTGGTGTAGGTACAGTAATAATATAGTAATTACAATCTTTTATATCTTCCAATTCTGCAGAACAAAAAAGGCCATTCTCATTTTGCAGGGTTTCCTTTTCAACTAAAGCTGACTTTAGAATATCATCTTCTACCTCCAATGTAGAATCATGTCCCGTCATTAATTCTTTAACCCGGGATTGATTAATATCAAATCCAACGACAGGATATTTCGTAGCAAAGAGTCTTGCTAATGGGAGGCCTACGTAACCTAAGCCTATGACTGCTATTTTAATGTTTTTCATTTTTTTAGTTTATTTCTAATATGGTGACGTTGTGACCAAGTAACGCTGTGATGTTGCAATCCCCTTCCATCTATAATTAAAGGTATTGGAAATGCAATGATTACATTTCACTACATCACTTCTTCACTTCGTCACTTCAAATTTTCCCAATACCAATCAACCGCCTTTTTTAATCCATCTTCTATCTTATATTGAGGATCATACCTTAACAACTCCTTTGCCTTATCAACTGATGCAAGAGAATGAGGAATATCGCCCGGCCTGTTAGGACCATGTTTTATCTCCACATTAGCTATTTCAGGATCATATTTCGACAAATTTTTCTTTAACAGAGTGGTAAGCTCCAATAAGTTGGTCCTGTCCCCAACTGCGGTATTATAAACCTGATTTACAGCTTCCTTATTTTCAGTTGTAAGCGCCAGAAGATTCATCTGGATCACATTATCTATATAAGTAAAATCCCGGGAATAAGTTCCATCCCCATTTATGACTGGAGATTCATGATTCATAAGCTGGATCACAAATTTGGGTATTACTGCTGCATAAGCGCCATTGGGATCCTGCTTGCGTCCAAAAACATTAAAATATCGCAGACCGATTGTATCCAGATCATAGGCATCCTTGAAAATATCTGCGTACAACTCATTTACATATTTTGTAATAGCATAAGGAGATAATGGTTTTCCAATAACATCTTCTACTTTTGGCAATCCTTTGGAATCTCCATAAGTGGAAGAACTGGCGGCATATACAAACCTTTTAACCCCCGCATCGCGTGCAGCCACAAGCATATTTAAAAATCCTGATACATTCACTTCGTTGGTGGTTACAGGATCTTTCAATGATCGCGGAACCGATCCCAGCGCTGCCTCGTGAAGAATATAATCTACACCCTCACTTGCCCTTCGGCAAACATCTATATCCCTTATATCCCCCTCTATTAAGGAGAAATTAGGATCTTCAATAATTGCATTGAGATTATGTTTGTGCCCGGTGGAAAAATTGTCCAGACAAACTACAATCGCTCCGAGATCAAGGAGCTTTTCACAAAGATTAGAGCCAATAAACCCGGCTCCTCCGGTAACTAATATTTTTGAAGAACTTAATTTAAAAAATTGTTCTTGAACCATTCAGAAATAATTTACAAATACAGTCGGCAAAGATAGTACTTCTTAAAGAAGTGACTTCTTTAAGAGTCTTAAAGAAAATGTAAAAAAAGAATATAGTAAATTATCTGGTTTGGCTTTCCATTGAATTTCCTAATTTCTTATTATAAAATTTAATTATTCCTTATGAATTCCGCTTTTTTTAATTTCCATATAAGATTCTATAAAACGATTACTCGGTTGTTTGCCAGTAAGGATAAACACTTGCTACCACCAGTCTCTCAAAAATTGATTTGAAGTGCCTTCTGTTAAGCTTATAGACGAATTCATCCAGATAGCTTTGCATATATTCCCCATTAATTCTATGATGGATGCCTAAGAAGTTCCTTTTTGCATTGCTAATGGCTATATGTACCCATTTCAGGATTTCAACCGTGGTTTTCTTGTTTGATTTTGTGGTTATGTGCGCCTCCACATAATCCTCAAATTTAAAATAGCTCGTACTTTTATCGGACAGCACAACAGTATTTGGATCCAATGAACCTTTTATTAAAGATTCCACTTCCGAAGCCTTGTGGCTTTCCAGGACTTTCATTTTAAAGAACTTGCAATGGCTTGATAATTTACCTGATTCAATATTTTCAAGAGGTGTGGACTCTGCCATCACGGCAACATTAATTTGACGTTGGCTGCCCCGACCCCGTTTTAGCTTCTCCCTGGTTTGTTCAGGCACCTGTTTTTCAAAATATCCCTCATCAAACTCAACCATGTCGGTAAGCTGATATAAATCATCTCGCTTGCCCATCACACCACGTAATCGGTGCATTATCGACCAGATGGTCATATACCTTTTGTGGCCTAACTGGCGCTGTAGCTCACTTGCGGACATTCCTTCTTTGGTACTGGTCATAAAAAGCATCACAAGGAACCAAGTGCGAAATGGAAGACGGGAATTCTCCATAACTGTTCCACTTCTTAAGGTTGTTCTGAAACAACATCTTGAGCACTGGAATTGCCATTTGGCCTTTAACCAGTAATGGTTCTTACAACCACACTTTTTGCAGATCACCCCTTCTTTCATCCTAACATACCTGAAATACTCTTTGCAACTTTGTTCATCAGAAAACTTATCCATAAATTCTAAAATTCTCATAGCTTTACTTTTATATCATAAAGCTAAGTACCTTTAACGCCAAAACGTGTCGCACTGGTAAACAAACGATTATTCAATTCTATAATTCATTTACAAATAATTCAAAACATTCATAAAAAGAAAATACAATATTTCGTAAATATCCTTATATCCTAGTTTATAGATTTTCAAATCTCCAGTAATAAATATATTAATGTTTAGATTTTAATATAAACTCTGCAATAAGTATTGAAACCTCACCTCCTGATTCTTTATAAAGGTGGTTACCATCAGTATATTGGAACTCCTCATTCATTTTAGTCATATTATAAAAGGGAATTCTATGTTTTCTGGATAAATTTTTGATCTGGTTATCAAAATCGGAAAGCAGGATATTTTCAATTTCGAACATTTCAGGGCTAACAGGTAATCGCACCAGATATACATCACCGTGTTTTTTAAGGTATGAAATTGTTTTACTCAAATAATTATATCGATATTCGGAAACATAATAATGTGGGAGGTAATCATTTTTATAGCTCCTCATTTTTTCAAATGACCTTGTAGCCACATTTGTTGAATCCATGTCGACATTTACTTCAAGCCATCCATTTTTATGTAAAATCATTTCATTAGAATCTGCTCGTAATATATTGAGAAAAGGCGCATCATAACTTTTAATTAAATATTCAAAATTAGGATGATAATTTTTGAAGGTTACATTACCTAAACTAAAATCATCTTCTCTTAAATTTAAGGAATCATTTTGTGTATTTGTTCTGCTGGCAATACTCCAAGGATCAACAGTAATAACAAATATTCCATTCCTAGTTTCTGTATCTAATTTATCCTTAATACCTTTTAAATAAGTTGGACCATAAGGACTGTGCGCTAAGGTAAATGAATAATTGTAAATATCATTTCTATTCAATTTTTTGTTCATATCGTCAGGTAATATTCCCTGTGCTGCCCTTGATGTTCCCAGAATTAAAGAACTTTGTTTATGTGTGGTAAAACGCAAATAAAAAGGATCTGTCTTTCCATCAGCCTGCCAAAACACAATTATAATTGTTATTACTGCACAAACTAAAAACATCGCGGAATTAGTAATAAATTTTTTCATTTTTAAAATTGAAAATATATGAACTCGGCTGATTTTTCTGCAAATAGAAATATTACTACAAAAACTGTGTAGTATAATCCAGCTTTCAGGGGTTTTGGCCATTGAATTCCTATAAGCTGTAATCCATATTCTCCTTTTCTACCAAACCATTCAATTAAAAAGAAAAACGGAATGAGGATGAAAATACGTTTAGACATTATTTGCGGTAAGGAAAAAACTGAAGAATCAATCATGCCTCCCAAATATCTAAGTGCGTGTCCCACATTTTCTGCCCTAAAAAAAACCCATGCGATAACGGTTAAACTAAAAGTTAGACCTATTTGCCGTATTTCTTTAAAAGAAGGAAGATAAGAATTTGCTGCAACAACATCGATATTTTGCCTATTCCGATTGGATAATAATAATGGTAAAAAATAAATAGCATTAAGAGCACCCCAAATAATAAAGGTCCAGTTTGCCCCATGCCAAAAACCACTTACAATAAATATGATAAAAGTGTTTCTAACCTTCATACTTAAACCTCCCCTACTACCACCTAAAGGTATATATAAATAGTCTCGAAACCAGGTTGATAACGAAATATGCCAGCGTCTCCAAAACTCTGCTATATCTCTTGAGAAATACGGAAAAGCAAAGTTTTGCATTAATTTAAAACCAAACAATCGTGCAGTACCTATAGCAATATCAGAATAACCGGAAAAATCACCGTATATTTGGAAAGTGAAAAACAATGCCCCAAGTACCAGGGTACTTCCAGACATCGTATCTGAATTTTCAAAAATATAATTAGCATAAATGGCACAGTTGTCGGCAATTACAACCTTTTTAAACAATCCCCATAATATCTGGCGCACACCATCTACCCCTTGACTATATTCAAATTTTCTATTCTTGTAAAATTGAGGTAATAAATTAGTCGCTCTTTCAATTGGACCGGCCACTAACTGAGGAAAAAAACTTACAAATGCTGCAAAAGAAATAAAATCTTTAGCTGGTTCCATTCGATTCTTATAAACATCTATTGTATAGCTTAATGTTTGAAAAGTGTAAAAACTAATTCCAACAGGAAGAATAATATTTAAAGAATTGGCGTTCAATTCATACCCTGCAATACTAAAAGCCGATTTAAAATTATCCAGAAAGAAATTATAGTATTTAAAAAAGGCCAAAAAGCCTAGATTAACCAAAATACTGAGCCATAATAAAAATTTTCTTGTTGAATGCTTTTCAGTTTTACCCAACTGTACTCCAACAAAGTAATCAACTAATGTACTAAACAGAATAAGGGAAAGAAATCGCCAATCCCACCAGCCATAAAACAAATAGCTAGCCCCAGCTACCAGAAGGTTCTGCCACTTTAAACTTTTATTAAAAACAAACCAATAGAGAAAAAATACTATAGGTAAAAAAACTGCGAAATCCAGGGAATTAAAAAGCATGGAAGATTAATCGGAAAAGTTAAATATTATTCTATTTCACAAATATAGGTTAAAATGAAATTTTTTTAAAAAGAGAAGCTATTTTGCTAAGCGAATTATGTAATCACCATATTCATTCTTGCTGTAAAAATCGGCTAACTTCCGCAACTCCTCCTTTGCTATATAGCCTTTTCGATAGGCGATCTCCTCCAGGCAGGCAATCTTAAGCCCCTGCCTTTTTTCAATTGTCTGTATAAAATTGGATGCTTCCAGCATCGAGTCGTGTGTACCGGTATCCAGCCAGGCATACCCCCTGCCCAGTAGCTCCACATTAAGAATTCCGCGCTGTAAATATTCCTGGTTTACAGAGGTAATTTCCAATTCCCCCCTTTCACTGGGTTTTATTTGTTTTGCAATTTGTACTACAGAATTAGGATAAAAATACAAGCCGGTGACCGCAAAATTACTTTTAGGTGTAACCGGTTTTTCTTCAATGCTTAAGACCTTTCCGTTATCATCAAAATCCACAACTCCATAACGGGTAGGTTCCTTCACATAATAACCAAAAATGGTAGCCTTACTTTCTTCTAAGGTTTTACTAACCGCCTTTTGCAATAATTGACCAAATCCCTGACCATAAAAAATATTATCACCCAGGATCAAACATACATCTTCATCTCCTATAAAATCTTCGCCTATAATGAAAGCCTGTGCCAGGCCTTCAGGGGATGGTTGCTCTTTATAGAAAAACCGCATTCCCAGCTGCTTTCCATCTCCCAGCAATTTTTCAAAATTAGGAAGATCTTCCGGGGTGGAAATTATTAGAACCTCTCTTATTCCCGCCAACATGAGTACAGATAAGGGATAATAGATCATTGGTTTATCGTACACAGCCAAAAGTTGTTTGGAAATGCCCTGTGTTATTGGATAAAGCCTGGTGCCGGAGCCACCGGCAAGAATAATTCCTTTCATGGTTTTTTGGATTACGCGGATTTTAGCGGATTACGCAGAATTCTTGAATTAATTTTCACTCTTTGCTATTCTAAAATAATACCTTATGGATTCGTCCTCTACTTTTTCAAATCCATTTTTTATCATCGCCAGTTCAAATAAACTCAAAGGAGACGGTGAATTTTCAGGATAGGAATTTACAACAAAAACAGCGACCGACTCCTTTCCCTGCAGGACTTTTTCAATTTCATCGAAAAATACAAGATCATCAACCGGCTGGAAAAATGAACTGAGATCAAGATATGTTTTGGGATACAGATAATGAAAGATATGGGCTTTATCTCCATAGAAGAAAACTTCTATTCCCTGAGCGGTTAAATTTTGCACTGCAGCATCTGTTTCTTTAAGAAAATTTGCCCGTTCACTATTCGTATGTATTGGAGAAAGTTTCTCCAATTTTACTTCTTCCTCCAGGTCCATTAGATTTTTATCTTCATATACTCCAAAGACTTTGGTCACAACTGAAAAAGGGATTAAAACTGCAGCTAAAATAAGCCAGTACTTTTTTTCCTTTACTGCGGAAATACTTAAAACAAAAGGAAATAGCAGAAGTAAGGAGTACGCCTTCAACAAACCGGTGTTGGAGCCCAATGGATTGATAAACAAGAAGAACAGAAATAAAATCAAAATCAATTTACGGGCAGATATTCTTTCGCCCCTTCCTTCCCACACCTGAATTAATACAAAAGAAATTGCAAGTGCAACCAGGAACAAAGCATAGTTCACGGAGAATTTCGAATAGCCTACAAAAAACAGTAAGCAAACAACCAGGAAGAGAAATAGACCTGCATCTTTTAATAAAACGACGCGGTGAGAGGGTAATTTCCTGTAGACAAAAAATCCGAACACTATTAGAAACACGAATCCGATTAATTTGAGACCATCTCTAAAATAGTTCGAGAACAAAAGAAGGAGGTCATGAGAATTTGAATTTGAGGTTGCCTGTATAAACTGTTCCCAGGTTTTATAATAAATGGAATAGCCGGCGGTCATTACCAGCATAGACAAACCGAGAAAAAGCCCGGGGAAAACAAGCACTTTTACATTCAATTTCCCCAGTTTTAATCTCTCAATTACTAATAGAAACAAGAAAACAAGCGGAATCCCCAGGATGTTTGGTAACCTTATGAGGACTGCAGCTGCACAAATAAAAGAAAGAACGGGTATCAAATACATTCTGCCGGTTCTTAAATACAAGGCTGTAAGGGAAAAAAGCAATGTATTTATAAAGATACTTAGAGTATCATAACCCAGAATATTGGCATTAAAGGGCGTATAGAGAATTAAAGCAAGTGCGAAATAAAAAAAGATCATCCACCTCTCCTGCTTCACTTTTAAAAAGGCAAACGGAAGTAGCATAGTGCCAAACAACAAAATCCAATTTACAACTCGTAGATATATTATCTCCGGACCGGCAAGCTCAATAATTTCTTTCAAAATCACAGAACTTAGCAAGAACGGATATAAATAAATTCCATTTGCGGGCTGAATCGCCTGATTAAGGTGATAAAAGCTATCGGTAAAATCCAGGCCAAAAAAAATTCCTGAAAAGCTATAAAGTATAGCCAGGAATAACAGTGCAGCAATGAAGGAATTACGCTGAAAAGTAGTAGGTCTAAAACTGAAAATATTCAATTTGGGTTAGATATTATAAAGTGAATGATCTAAAATCTGTTAGTTCAATATCCTATTTACTTCTTCAATTATTAAATCAGTTTCTGTTCTATCCATATTATGAGCCAATGGCAAACACATTATGGTTTCCGCAATACGTTCTGATACCGGCATTTCTTCATAGCTCACGTATTTCAGAGTATTTAAAGAAGGGTAAAAGTACCTCCTTGGAAAAATTTCCTTCTTATTTAGAGTCTGCTGCACCTTTATAAGGGTTTCTTCATTTTCAAAAATTACCGGATAATAACTATAATTCCATTCTGTTCCTTCTCTTAATCGTAATCTTTTCAGCTTTGAGAAATTCAATTGTCCCTCATACTGCTCAATGACTTTCTTCCGTTTCTTTATATTCTCCTCTACATAAGGCAAAACAGCCAGTCCCATTCCTGCCTGTAATTCATTCATTTTTGCATTAATCCCCACCCCCTGAAAATTCAGCGGACCTTCATGGCCAAAATTATGACTTTGAAATAATTTTTGATATAATTTCGCATCTCTACAGAACATAGCTCCTCCTTCACCCGTATGGAAGATTTTTGTAGCGTGAAAACTACAGGTACTTACATCTCCCCAAGTAAAAATCGACTGCCCATTATAATTCACTCCAAAACAATGCGCTGCATCATAGATCACCTTTAACCCATATTTTTGAGCGATAGTTTCAATGGCTTCCACATTACACGAATTACCAAAGACGTGAGTGGCTAAAATTGCTGTTGTTCGCTTTGTAATTGCAGCTTCTATTTTAGTTTCATCAATAGTAAGATATTCAGGATGTATATCAACAAAAACAGGAATGCAATTTTCCCATACAATGGCAGCAGTGGATGCCACATAACTAAAAGGAGTGGTAATCACTTCCCCGTTGGCTGCCAAATTTTTTAATGCAATTTGGAGTGGCAGGGTTCCGTTAGCGGTTAAAATAAGATCGTTCGATCTTAGATATTCCTGGATCCTCTCCTTCAACTCTTTCCACAACTCTCCCCCATTTGCAATTTGATTACTGCTCCAAATACGATAGAGATATTTATGATATTCTTCAATAGGAGGCAAAAAAGTCCTGGTAACGGGGATCATTTTTTAAATATTAAATTAGACAGTTCAAAAAGACTTCGGAGTTTCAAAAGATAAGCTATTCCCAAATAAACGATTATTCCACTTAACCCTCCAATAATTATCCTAAGTATATCAGGTTGATCATTTATTCCAATTCTATCCACAGCATATATTACAGCTCCTGCAGCCAGTGCCAGAAGTATTACAGGAAGAACATCTTTTAATTGATGCCATGCAGGATATTTTATAAACCTGGAGGTATAATGAGAATTGATAAAAAATGACACCAGGGAAATAAAAACCTGGCCGTATAAAAGGGCAAGAATACCGAATGGGATGGTTACTAATATTGTCAAAACAATTACCACTTTTTTCAGGACCTCAAGCTTTAAGAAAAGATCACTCCTGCCTTTGACATTAAGGATACTTAAGTTATATGCGTGAAGGGGATAGAGGATGCCGGTAACACAAAGGATCTGAAAATAAGGTACTGCAGGCAACCATTTTTCTGTAAACAGGAACCGGAATGCAGGCTCTCCAAGTACAGCTAAAAAAATTAGCAGCGGGGCTACAACAAACAGGACCATTTGTAATAGCTGCTTATAAACTCTCTTAAGTCTTACATCATCATTCTGTATCTCAGCAAACATGGGATAAGTGATCCTGTCAAGAGAATTAAAAATATTGGAAAGCGGCAGCTGTTTGGTAGTTTCTGCCCTTGTATAAAAACCTACTTGTGCTGCTGAAAAATATTTTCCTATCACGATTATAAAAATGTTATCAAAGATCCTATTGAGTAATCCGGACAGGGTTAGCTTATACCCAAAATTAAAATGCACTTTAAATTTCTCTCTGCTGAAAATAAAACCGGGTTTCCATTTAGAATAAAACCACAATTGAACCGAGCTAAGAAAAGAAGTGATAAGGCTGCTCCACACCAGACTCCACACTCCATAACCGGAATAAGCCATAATTATACCCACAGCACCACCTGTGATAGTGGCAGGCAAGGCAACCAGCGTTTGGGTTTTAAAATCCATCCTTTTCGTAAGTCTTGCCAACTGTACCGCGGCAAAGGCCGAAAAAATAAAGGAAAGGCAATATAACCTTACAATATCTGTAAGAATTGGCTGCTCATAAAAGGAGGCAATAAGAGGCGCGAGCACATAAACAAGAATATAAACTGCAGTAGCTGAAACTAAATTAAAATAAAAAACAGTAGAATAATCTGCCTCCTCCAGTTCTTCACTTCTAATTAAAGATTGGGTAAGGCCTGCGTTTAAAAGCGTATTTCCAATAGCAACAAAAATCGCGATCATTCCAATCAATCCAAATTCCTCGGGTAACAAGATCCTGGCGAGAATTAGGGAAATCGTAAAACCTATCACCTGATTTCCAAACTGCTGGGCAAAGGTCCATACAAATCCTTTTTTAGCTCTTCTTCTTAAGGACATTTATTGAAAAGTCTAATGAATAAGGAAATTTTACGGATTTTAAGAAATTCCATAGTTATTGTTCGCTTGTAAAGTTAGCTAATTATTTAATTAATAATCAAGGTCGAGGCCACCATCAAGTCTTTTTCACTCTTTTAGCACTATCGCTTTCTAAGAGTCTTCATGAACTTCTCTTAATCCGCAGAGTTTCTTTCTATGTAATCCGTGTAATCCGCTAAAATCCGTGGAATCTTGATTATCCGTGCCAATCCGCTAAAATCCGCGTGATCTATTTTTGATACTGCTCCTCATAATATTCCCGGTACGCTCCACTGGTAACATTCTTCAACCAGGTTCCATTATTTAGATACCAGTCTATGGTCTTCTCCAGCCCTTCTTCAAAAGTTACAGAGGGTTCCCAGCCTAACTCCTTATTGATCTTTGAAGCATCAATAGCATATCTTTTATCATGGCCGGGACGGTCCTGAATGAAGGTGATGAGTTTTGCTGAACTTCCTTCTTCCCGCTCCAGCTTTTGATCCATCAATTTGCAAAGGGTTTCAACCAGATCAATATTCTGCCATTCATTGAAGCCTCCAATATTATAGGTCTCTTTATTTTTTCCTTTATGAATGGCCAGATCTATCGCCGTTGCGTGATCAATAACGTAAAGCCAATCCCGGGTATATTTCCCGTCCCCGTAAACCGGCAGGGGTTTCTCTTCAATGATGTTATTTATGAATAAGGGAATGAGTTTCTCCGGAAACTGATTAGGACCATAATTATTGGAGCAATTGGAAATTATATAAGGAAGTCCGTAAGTTTCGCCATAAGCCCTCACAAAATGATCTGATCCCGCTTTGGAAGCAGAATAAGGTGAGTTTGGATCATAGGCAGTGGCCTCTGTAAACAAACCTGTTTCTCCAAGGGTTCCATATACTTCATCTGTACTTATGTGATAGAACATTTTATTGCTGTAATCTTCTTTCCAGATAGCCAGGGCAGCATTAAGAAGATTTACAGTTCCTATGATATTGGTGCGCACAAAAGCCAGCGCATCTTTAATGGACCTGTCCACATGAGATTCGGCAGCCAGGTGGATCACACTGTCAAAATGGTGTTTTTCGAACAGAGAGTTCATTCCGGCAGCATCATTGATATCGGCTTTAAGAAAGCTATAGTTTGCAGCCTCCTCAATATCCCTGAGATTCTCCAAATTCCCGGCATAGGTGAGGGAATCAAGATTAAATATCTCGTACTCCGGATATTTATTTACAAATAACCGCACCACATGGGAACCAATAAAACCAGCCCCACCTGTAATTAAAACTTTTCTACTCATTTTATAATGTTTGATCTATCGAGGAGGATATCTCTGGATAACCTGCACTTCTTAAAATATTTTTTACTTTGTCTTTATACTTCGGAACAAAAGTATCAAATTTGAATTGTACAGGCGGGTTCGCTTGGAATATTTTAAGAGACAGGCTCCTGTTCCTTTTATTTTTCTGAAGGATCTGAAAAGGCCATTAAAAAATCTCATTAATAAATGAAGACAATAAAACTTTGGTTTTCTGATTTTTACGATAGCTTTGATCCTGAAGAAAATTATTTCTCCAGCCTGCTATCCTCCATGTACAATCTGGTTCTATCTCCTGATGATCCGGATTTTTTGATCTATTCCTGCTACGGAAATGATTACCTCAACTATGATTGTGTGCGCATCTACTACACAGGCGAAAACCTGAGACCCGATTTCAACCTGTGCGATTACGCGATTGGTTTTGATCACATGGATTTTGGGGAAAGATATTTCAGATATCCGAATTTTGCCTTTCTAGAAGACCAATTTTTACAGTTGCTGAAAACTGACGGGAAGAAAACAGCAGCTTCAGCTAAAAAAGACTACTTCTGTAATTTTATTTATGCCAATTCCCAGGCCGATCCTGCCCGGGACAGATTTTTCCACTTACTCAATCAGTATAAAGCAGTTTCCTCCCCCGGAAGGCATTTAAACAACATCTCTATGGAAGTGGGGGAACGGTTTGCTGAAGACTGGATGTACACCAAACTGGATTTCCAGTCTCGTTGCAAGTTTACAATCGCTTTTGAAAACACCTCCTCCCCCGGTTATACAACAGAAAAATTACTACACGCTTATATTACCGGCACTATCCCTATTTATTGGGGTAATCCTGAAGTGACAAAAGATTTCAATCCCGACTCTTTAATCAATTGTCATGATTTCAAAAATTTTGAGGAGGTCGTGGAAAGGGTGAAAGAGGTGGACCAAAACGAGGAGCTTTACAGAAAGATCCTTCAGGAGCCGGCATATAGAGGAAACACCATTCCTCCCCAACTTCAGAAGGAAAAACTTGTAGCCTTTATGAAGAATATTTTTGATAAGAATAAAGAAGAGGCAATCCAGAGACCTGGATATGGAACTACTCTTAAATATGAAAACAGCTTAAAAGATCTTCACCGGATAAAATCCAGGTATGAGAAACTACAGCCATACCTAAAGTATCTCAAACCCTTTAAAAAATTGTAATCTGAATCCTATGAACTTCCTAAAACCCTACTGGTTCTACATAGTCGCTGCAGCCATCACAATCATTGGAATTGTGACCGGGTGGTACCTGTTTATCTTCCTCGCAATCCCCTTTGGTTTCTTTGGAAGATCCAACCGGAATGAGGAGGAGTAAACCCGCGTTAAACTTATACTAAACCCGCTGCAGATCTTGGAAATCAGTGCTTTTGAAAGTACCTTAATCAATTGAACAATAAACACGAGAAATGAAAGATTACGGAACATTATCGCAGGCCATAAATAAGCTGAAACTGGAGGAGGGTTATGAATATGACTTCAACCTTCTGGATGACAAGATCGAGATCAAAAGCGAAAAAGAAACTTATCAAATACACGAATTTAAAGTAGATAAGGTATTAAGATTTGAAGGGGCTTCAAACCCCGATGATAATGCCATACTTTATGCAATTACTACAGAAAATAATAAAAAAGGGGTGCTGGTTGATGGATACGGAATTTCCAGCGGACAGGTTTCTAAAGAAATGATGGACAAGCTGGACCTCAAAAGCCGAAGACCTACAGATTAAATCAAGCCGTTAAAATTGTACTAAAACAGCAGCAGAAGTTGGTATTAGCAGCCAACTATATTATTTTTGTATTGAAATTTAAAAATCTATAAATAAAAACTATATGAGTTATTTAGGACTTGACGAAAAAAAAACCGGCAACACAGTAAAGGAATTAAATATACTACTGGCCGACTACCATTTATATTATCAAAAACTTCGAAACTTTCACTGGAACGTAATAGGAAAAAATTTCTTTGACCTTCACGAAAAGTTTGAAGAGTTGTACGACGATGCTAAAATAAAAGTTGATGAGATCGCGGAAAGGATCCTAACACTTAGGTTCCAGCCAACCAGCAACCTTACAGATTATTTAAAAGCTTCTAATCTAAAGGAATCCTCAAGTGACCTTACAGATTCCAAAATGATCAAAACTCTCCTGGAGGACCACGGAACAATTCTCAACCAAATGAGAAAAGTGGTGGAAGTTGCCGAAAAAGGTGGAGATGAAGGTACCATTGATCTTATTGGTGCTTACATTAGAGAACTTGAAAAAACCAGCTGGATGCTTGACGCGTGGAAAATGAAGACCAGCGAAAACCACAAACCTGCAAAGAGCTAAACTTAAACTAACAGAAAATTTTTGAAAGACTTCAATTTTAATGAATCTATAAACGGCATTTGGGATAAATTGGCAGCATGGCTGGATTCAATGATCCTTGGCCTGCCTAATTTTCTCCTGGCTGTTCTGGTTTTCTTTATATTTACAGTAATTGCCAAATACGCTGGAAAGATCTTTGACAGGCTTCTTAGGCTGCGGGTTAGACAGGATTCCATAAGAGAGATCACCGTCAAAGTTCTGAAGGTAATTATAATTATTATAGGATTTGTTGTTGCTCTTGGGCTACTCAACCTTAGCACCGTACTTACCTCAATCCTGGCAGGGGCCGGGGTGGTAGGTCTTGCCATTGGTCTTGCATTACAGGGAACCTTAAACAATACTTTTTCAGGAGTCATCTTAAGTTTTCTTCCGGAGCTTCAAATTGGGGACTGGATTGAGACTAACGGATATGCGGGGATAGTTCGCGAAATTAACCTTAGAAGTATCGTCATACAGGAAGCAGATAATAATTATGTGGTGATCCCTAACGGAAAGATCATCGACGAACCTTTCAAAAATTACTCCCGAACCGTGCGCTCCAGAGTTATGCTAGATTGCGGTGTAGCCTATAATTCAGATCTGGAATTTGTACAAAGCCTTACCATTAAAACTATGGAGGAACTTTTTCCACAAAGAGGGAATGAAGAGGTTGAATTCATGTATAATGAGTTTGCAGATAGTTCTATTAATTTCGTAGTCCGGTTTTGGGCAGATGTTACCAAACGCAAAGATATCCTGGTAGCGAAAAATAAGGCTATCATTGCGCTTAAGAAAGCCTTTGATCAAAATGATATCAACATCCCATTCCCAATACGAACTATCGATTTTACTAATAAGTTGTCTATTAATAAACCGGAGGCTGAGGAGTAAACTTATTTGGGGTTTGTTGTTTGGTGTTTGGTGTTTGGTGCTGGGTGTTGGAAAAAAGTCGTTAGTCTTTAGTCTTTAGTCGTTAGAGCCTACGGCGATTGGTGTTTGGTGTTGGAAATAAGTCGTTAGTCGTTAGTCTTTAGTCTTTAGTGGGTTTTCCTCTTAAAATATGGGGTTTGTTGGTTGGTATTATAAATACGAGCCTGATTCTCTTTTTTCGAGACTAATTTTTTGTCTAACCACGGAGTTTAAAATGAGTTGAAAAAGGAGTTTCACGGAGTTGAACTTACTAAAATTACAACATTTATCTGATTCATTGATTCTTCAATTATTTACTAATCAAGGACCTAAATTTTGAGAATTTGCGGTTTGGATTTTGATTTTTTAGCCACTAAGCACGAATATTTTCTTTTTACCATTTGAGCCAGTTCGTTGTAAATTTTTGGAATTTGGAATTTGGTGCTTGGAATTTTTAGAGAGGAACTCCTTTAACTCCGTGTTGGACTCCGTGTTCCTCTGTGGTTAAAAAAATTAGGAGATCGATTTTTATCAGAGAAATTGAAAATTTGGGGTGAAAGAAAAAACCTAAAATAACATTAGTGCATTCGTGGCTAAAAAAGAAACAAGAATCAGGACGAGTGAAAAGAGAATAGATGGAAGTCTTGAGTCGTGGTTCGAGGGACGAATCACCGGTTCGAGAGATGAGCATTACCCAAGCCCATTAGATCCTGAAACAAGTTACCATTGACGTATTCTGTATTTCTAATATTATTCAGGGTAGTTTATTCCCATTTCATAGGACCGCCTTTTCTTTTTTGCATCGCCCAAAAAAGAAACAAAAAAGTCTAGGCTTACGAAAGCTTATCTAAATTTATCATTCGGTGGCTAAATTTTAGGAACTCGCGGGAATATAAAATCTTGCGAGAATAAGTCGTTTCGCTCAAACAGCCTAAAATTCTTAACGCCCCTCTCATTTCAAATTTTACGATAAGCTTTCGTAGGCCGGGAGAAATTCTGCAAAGAAGAATATTATATGCATTGATGATATTCATACGTCATCACCTCACGCTAGATAAATCTTTTTTATCTCGAGTCTTAGAATGACATCAAGGTGAAGGTTTTCTGCTTACTGTTCTCCGTCTGGTGTTTCGAGTTTTTCTTTTTTGAGCTTGTTTATAATTTGGAATTTGGTGCCATTGTTGTCCGATTAAAATAATCTGAATTTCCGTTTAGCCTTGCTATGTATAGTCTGAGGTCATATCAACCTCAACATGGGGGTGGTTTTGAATCTAAAAAAGTTTAGAAGATATTCAAGAATTGCAGTAGAGTTTAAGTGGCTCTTTTTCAGTCATTACGATTTTAGTCTAGGCTCTAGATTCTAGAAGCAGAGCGATCTAGACTCTTTACCCGGACAACAATGATTTGGTACTTGGATTTTTTTCCGCATTCCTTCAGTACAGCCCCAAGAAAAACATTCGTGCATTCGTGGCTAAATCCTTCAGCACAAAAAAAAGCTCCCTATTCTTTTCAGAATAAAGAGCTTTTTTATAATAAATTAATTATTTCTAGAAACTCAGCCCAAAGCCAAAAGCAAAGCGGTAGCCTTCATCGCTTTTGAAGAGGCTGAAAGTTCCGCTTATGGCTTCGGCACTGTTTACCCAGAATCCGCCGCCGTAGCTGTCGTGCCAGCGGTTGCTGTCCTCATTTCTTGCCCACACCCTTCCTATGTCATATCCGCCAAAAATTCCGATTTGAAACGGTAAAAATGAAGTCTTGAACTGGTCAAAGCTATACCTTAGATCACCTCCTGCTGCGAAAGCACTTTTACCCGTAAATCTTTGTAACCTGTAGCCCCTTAAACCTGTACGCCCGCCAAGGACTGCCGCCTGGTAGAATTCATAATCATCGCCCATATTGAGATGCGCCTGTGCCCTGGAATTAAGCACCAGTTTCCGGTCACGGCTCAGGGCATTATAAAATTCCCAGTAAGGTTTAAAATATCCAAAATTACGATCTGTGTCCTCAACATTCATTTTACCTCCAAGGACCAATTCAAATTTCATCCCCCGGGTAGGATTGAGATTATTATCATAGCTTTCATACCTGTATATCCCCTCCAGGCCTGCAAAATATTTTCTCTCAAAAAATTCGGGATCTTCAGGATCAAATTCTTCTTTAATAAAGCGGCCTTCGGTTTCATCTACCTTTATACCTTCAAATGTTGCCATATAGCTAAAGAAACTACCGAAGGGCGACTGGCGAACGAATCCTGCTTCAGCACCTACTTTACTTATCCTCGTCCTGTTATAATCAAAAGATAGCTCCTCATCAAAATTGGGCGTTTCATTTCCAAACCCAAAGAAGTTATTGGCAAAATTGGGACTGGTATAGTAAGCACCAACCGCGAGGTTGAAATTTCCTAAAATGAGCGCGAACTCCCCGTTATAAAAAAGATCAAACCCATTGGTCGCGAAATAATACCCTCCACCAAAGGTGTGTTTAGTGGTAAATGGATTACGTTTAAATCCATTGGTAATAAAAGAGCTTTGAATTCCTATTTTGAAACCATCGTCGGGATTATAACCAAATCCCGGGGTAAGTGAGCCGGAGTTAAACACCTTTTTATCCTTATCAAAGGTGTTTTGTTCATAATTGTCCCTAAACCTGAGCTTTGCTTTCCCTATAGATTCAACTGTATTTGGCCGTGTTTTATGATCATAGATCTTGATCTTTCTTCCGCTATCCTCTGCCACCCTATAAACATCATTATTGTGGCCTCCTATAACCCTAACAAAAATTAGATCCCCACCGGGGTTACCCTTTATTTCAAAAATGTCATCATCATCAAGGCCATAAACCCAAATTTCTTTTGTTTCCTCTTTTTTGTAGATCTTATCACTCACGATATCTGCCTTCTCCCCGTCCTTGATCCTGTATATAGTGATACGGGTTTCCCCATTTTCCATTCGCAGGATATCAATATGATCATCCTTATCTGTACCCGTCACTATAGCAAGGGTTGCCATATGATCGTAGTATCTTTGGGTGATATCGATGATGTTATTTCTTCTGCCTTTAAGATCACTTATAATGGAAGCTGTGGTTTCCCCCTGAGTTTCCGGCGGCAATTTTGAAAATGCTTCATCAATAACCTCATCTGTTATATTCTCCTGGATAAATTTTGCCTGTTCCATCCAGGTTTCCTTACCTACATTTTGTGTAAGTTCCCTGTCCAGGCCTATAGCTGCTATATTAAACCATTTCACATCATCTATATCCTCGCCATAAACACCAAATTGCTTGGAGAATCCTGCCAGTGCTCTTAAAGTCCCAAACAGCGCCCCGTCAAAATTTGAGAATACCTGGTCCCTGTCACGCGGTATAGGTTCAAAGATCCTGTTGCCTTCTTCATCCTCGATCTCTGCCCATCTCCATTGATCCTGATGCCTGTCCCAATCGCCAATTAGCATATCAAAAATCCTGGCCCGCACATAACCTGCTTCATCGAGTTTATATTTTTCATCACGCCTTAACCTATCAAACATCCCGGAAGTACTTACGATATCATGGTTAGGTTTCCCAAAACTTTCTCTTCCAAGCCAATTTTCCTCGGGCCTCTCCTCTATCATATATACATCATCCCCGTGTACGACATTATACTTTTCAAGTTTCTTTTGTTTAGGTAAATAATAAAGTTCGGGATTGGTATATCTCACCTTAACTGCTTCTGCCAAAGTTGGAACTGCCATAAAAGCATAGGGATGGGAAGCTGTATAAAGATCTTTCATAAGGTCCTCTGCCAGGGTGTTTTCAAATTGCTCCTCTACCGGCTTGTCTTTAAAGGCCACTGCCTGTATATATTGCACAGCACTTTTGCGAACCCTTCTAAAGTTATATTCCCTGTCCAGGCTGTCCTTCACTCTTAAAGAAACGGTTTGATGCCCCCCTCCCATTCTCATGGGTTCCAGTCCGCCATAAAGTGTATCGAGATCGGCAACTTTAAATTCTACGGGTCTCCCAAAAAGATCCCTGTATCTTTCACCCCAAACTGTTCTAAAAACCTCACCTTTATCTGTTTCCTCAATAGGGTATATAGAAGTGGTGATAGTTTCAGGAAATTCATCGGGTAAAATGGAAGTATCAAAATCTTCAGGAGCTTCATGAACCTCTTTTTGATAAAGCAATTTCGGTTTGTTGTTTTCATTTCCGTAGAAACTCACCCAGGAAGAGCCGTCCTTAAAAACATCCAGAACCGCAAATCCCTGCCCGGGATAGGAGAAAAGTCCGTCATTACTCAATGTGGCATAAGTAGCCTTGGATCCTGAACCCGAGACTATTTGTTTGATATTATTATTAATAATGTACTGCAGGGAATGCTCGTGTCCCGCCACGAATATCAACCGCTCTGAATCCTTTCCAAGGGTGGCCAGACGGTTTACCATGGTTTTGTAACGCTGATTTTGTGCATCCTGGATTGAAACCCCACCAGTTGTCCTGATTAAAGAAACCAGGGAGCCAAGAATTGGTACCGGGATCTTTTTTTGTGTAGGATACAGATGCTGATTAAAATTATACTGTCCCCCATGAACCCCATTGGTATAAAGTGGGTGGTGCAGTGCGATAATGATGGTCTTATTCTGGCTTTTCTTCAATTCGGTTTCCACCTCCTCAAGCATGGCCTCCCTGGTCTTTATTTCTGCACATCCTTTATTGATCAAAGGGTGGTTGTCCCAATTTGTAAGGTACCATTGGGAATCTATAACGATCATTTGGATATCATCGCTTATATCAATGATCTCGAGCCCGCAACCTGTTTTTGGCGACCATATAAGCTGATCACCCAGCTTTTCTTCCAGATATTCCTCCTGTCTTTCAAGGCCCGGGATACCTTTATTGTACCAGTCATGATTCCCCGGAATAAAGATAACATTACCGTCATACTTTTCTATTGCATCCAGCTGGGCATCCAGCCTGTACTCTGCCTGCTCCCTGTCCCGCGCCTCTTCGTGTGGCATCCCGTCCGGATAAATATTATCTCCAAGGAACATGGTATAATTATCCTTTACCTGTACAGAGTCCATGTAACTCTTGAGGGCAATTAATCCTTCTGAAGTTCCACCCGGCTGGGCATAACCACCGTCACCAAGGAGGTAAAAGGATTTTTCGATTTCTTTATTTGTGGGATATCCAAAATTCTGTTTTGGCTCTCCTTCCCTGTATTTCGGATTTGAGGTAGAACATCCGGTAAGTATAATGAGGAGCAGGAACGTTAGAAATTTGTTATTTTTTTTCATGCAAATTCAGTAGCTATTTTTTTTCGTAATTTGGCGTGATATTTAATAGATATTTAATGACAGATCTTATCAAAAAGGCAGATGATTTCGTACTTCAATTATTCAAGGAAAAACTGCCTAATTCTTATATATATCACAACTATAACCACACGCAGCGGGTGGTTAAAAGTACTAAAGAATTAATTGAGAACTCTCAATTAAATGTTAAAGAGGAAGAGGCACTTCTCTTGGCAGCGTGGCTTCACGACACGGGATACACCAAAAAATTCAAAGGCCATGAGGAAGAAAGTGTGAAGATAGCGACAGCCTTTTTAGAGGATAATAATGTAGATAAGGACACTATACAAATGGTGAACGATTGTATCATGGCGACCAAATTTGACTCTCCTCCAAAAACACAATTAGGGAAGATAATTCGGGATGCAGATAGTTCACATCTTGCCAAGGAATATTTCCCTGAAACAAGTGAATTCCTGCGACAGGAATTGCAGCTTTTAAACATAAAGAATTTTTCGCCTCTCGAATGGCTAAACGAGAACATTAGACTATTTACTGAAAAACATAATTATTATACAGAATATGCTTCCAAAGAATGGAAACCCTTAAAGGACAAAAATCTTTCAGATCTTCTTGAGAAGCAAAACAAACAAAAACAGAAACTTAAAAAAGAGGAAACCAAAGCAAAATTAAAAGCTGAATTCAAGAATAATAACCCTGAACGAAGTATTCAAACCCTCTTTAGAGTTACTCTAAGGAATCACATAAAGCTTAGTGATATTGCAGATACAAAGGCAAACATTTTACTTTCTGTTAATGCTATTATTATTTCCCTGGCCCTGGCGAACCTCGTTCCCAAGCTGGATGCTGTGTCCAATAAACATCTATTGATACCTTCCCTTATTTTGATACTCTTTAGTGTGGCGTCTATTATCCTATCCATTATGTCTACGCGGCCCAATGTAACCTCAGGGGAATTTACAGAAGACCAGGTAAAAAAACGGGAAGTGAATCTTTTGTTCTTTGGGAATTTTCATAAAATGCCTTTTGAGCAGTTCAAATGGGGAATGAAAGAGATCATCAAAGACAAGGATTACGTATATGAATCCATGATGCTGGACCTTCACCTTCTGGGAAAGGTGTTACAAAGAAAATATTTCCTTTTAAGGCTTACTTATACGGTATTTATGATAGGAATAATTGTCTCAGTCATAAGTTTTGTGGTCGCCTTTTACCTCATCTAGGTATTCCATAAGGCCCTCGTAAGTAATAGTCCTGTCCGGTTCCTGCTCATTGGGTGTATAGAGTATATTTACCCGTATGGCTTTAAGGCCAATAACCCCCTGCACATCCTCCAGCTCCAGGAGCTCAATCTCATCTCCCAGGTAGTTTTTGGTTTGAAGATATTTGACATATCTCAAATACTCCCTTTCATCACTGCTTTGAGAGTAAACAACCACGATCTTTCCTTTTTGAGTGATCCTTTCTTCGGTATTCTTGATAAAAGCCTTATCGATCCTTTTTTTAATGATCTCATACCGGGCGTTGTAAGTACCATCCACATCAAACTTCTTCTCATCCATCCTGTACCTTATGGACAATGTGGTATTAAACACCAATATAAGTGATGCAGCATCAAGGCTAATTGGAGTGGACTGCTGTATTTGATAGAATCTGTTTTCCATTTCACACATCGTCCTCAATTGCCACAGCCTCAGGTTATACAGGTAGACCATATTAAAGGGCCTGTTAAAGGTAAGGGAAGCCCCAATGTACATATTATGGTCCACCCCATCTGTCTTATACCTTTCGAAATAATGAGGATAAATGCTTTGTGCAGCAACCTGTTGCCGGTCAATGAAGCGGGCCATGGTGCGATTAATTCGTTGTACCGTTTCATCATAGTGCTTCCTGCGAATATAAACCACGCCGGTCTCAGGATTCAGTTCTTTTTGGTATTCCAAAACCAGTTTCTCCAGGTCGGCCGACTGGTCCTTTATATGATCCATGATAGGATTCACTTCCTTTTGCAGGAGATTGAAGATCTTTTGCTCACTTGAAGCATTAAGGCTATCCTTCAGCTCTTCCATGAATTCCCTTATTCTAAACCTTACCTGGTCATAAATGGGAAGACCTTCGATCTCATTGGCTTTTTCTATAATATTCTCAACCATTTCGAGTTGATGGATCAAATCTTTTTGAATGGCAGTATTCCGCGCTTCAGATGATGCTACTATATCAATTTGACCATATAAAGGATAAACATCTTTAAAAGCAATATCCTTAAATGAAGCGAGGCCATCCTCATCCATATCCTTAATAAAACGCTTTGCTTCTTTTTCGAATATCCACAGAACACTGGGATGTATTGAGGTACATTCGCTTTGGATTACCGCTTTGATCCTGTTCTCAAATTCACTTCTGTTCCTTTGTACGGCTGTTACAATATACGGGAGTATATCATCCAGCTTAATGGCATTTATGCTGTTAAGCTCATTTTTTCTGAAGGATACCAACTCAAGAACCCCTAATAATTCCTGGCCGCTGGCAATAGGTGCCAGAATACAGCTTTTTATATTGCTTTCCTTTAAATTTTGAGCCAGGAGGTTATTGCCTGTTTTCCTGGCATAGCTATCTACATTGGCAATTGTAAAATAGGATTGATCTTCTATAAGGCTGCGGAAGGAGTTTTCGCAAATACCGGTTTTACAATCGCTTACCATTTGGTTGTGAAGAATAAAACTTTGAGCCTCCCTCCCGTTCATTCTCTCAAAGATCATTTCCCTTTTATTGTAAATAGTAAATCCCACCTTGAGATCTGATATCTTATAAATTGACCTGAAGACTTCCTGAAATTTATCAAGATCCCCCTGCTCTGCCGGTTCCTGTTGCAGCAAGGTGGTTTTAAGCCGGGATATGGCATCATCTACGGTAACATCTGTAAGATTTAAGATTGTAAATCCTTTGAAGATCCAGCTCCTGGGTGGAAACTTTTCCTTCCATAGGCTAACGTCATCAATATTCTGGATCAACTGGTCTACATCCTTATCTGTAATTTCTTTGGCACCTTTCCCCGGGAAGATCTCCAGGAAATCTGCATTCAGGGCCAACCTGTAATGCTTTACAATTCCATTCTTATCTGGGATGTCATAATATAATGGCCTGGAAAAATCGATCCCATAATTATAATGATGATTAAGTACCAGGATACATCCATAAATATATTTCATATCATCACTTAGCTCTCTCATCTCCAGGACATAATCCTCTCCTGCGGCATTAAGGAGATTCTTAAGCCTGTTGGAGGGGTTAAAAATGATATTATGAAACGGCAGGGAGGCCGCCTTGATCTCATTATCTGTAAGAATTCCGGGGAAAAGGTCATCAAGAAGTATGCGTATGGGATCCTTAAGCCGTTTTAGATCTTCAGCATCTTCAATACCTTCAGATAATTCAGGAAAGGAACCTATGTATTCCAGCAATTCTTCCATGTAATTCCTGGCAATACTTCCCGGCTCCTTTTCTACCTGCTTGCGATACTGCTCAATGATCTTATGGAAACTTATCTTTATGTCAAGTGGAAATTCCTCTAACTGGTTTTTCATATTCGGGGAATATAGTATAAAATTAAAATAGATTTAGGATCTCCATATTCAATGGGCTTAAATTAACAATTTTTTACAAACTTCCCTTCCAATCAATCCCAGTTGCTTATTTTTGCAGCTGAAATTAAATTACGTATTCAGCACCCCAGAAGTACATTTTGATGGAATCTGAGCCAGGGCTAATTTAATACGAAACTTAACAAACGTAAATTATTTATATATGAAAAAGATATTGGTGGTTCTTATGATAGCTTCCTTTTTTGGTTGCCAGGAAGAGCACGATGGTTATTCAATTTCAGGAACAATTGAAGGAGTTGAGGATAATAATATGATCTATATCTCAAGGCTCGAACCCAACAATCAACCTACCAGGATAGACTCTGTAAGTATCCAAAATGAAAGCTTTTCACTGGACCTGGAAGATGTGGACCAACCTGCACTTCATTTTCTTAGTATTGAAGGCCTGAATGGCAACGTTCTTTATATAGCTGAAAATGAACCCATCAAATTCAATATTAAAAAAGATGACCTCCGTGATTCTGAAATTGATGGCGGCCGGGAGAATGAGGCTTTTCTTTCTTATTTGAACCATCTTAAAGATCTTAATAGCCGGGTCATGGAATTAAGAACAGAGATGCAACAGGAAATGGGAGCAGGAAACATAGGGCCTGAAATGATGGAGGAATATCGCCAACGGGAGGAGAAGGTCAAGGAGGAAGATCTGGAAATAAAGAAAAGAATGATCGAAGAAAATCCAGATGCTTATGTCTCTGCCCTTATTGTGACCGATATGCGCAGTATCGGAGCTTCGACAGCAGAGGTAAAGCAATATTTCGAAATGCTCTCAGATAACGTGAAGCAAACTCCTATGGCGCAAGCCTTAAAAACGAACCTGGATAAGGTCTCTGCAGTGGATATAGGCAGTAAAGCCCCTACTTTCTCCGGCCCTAATCCAGACGGGGAGGAAATTTCCCTTCAAGATGCAATGGGTAAAGTGACTTTAATAGATTTCTGGGCAGCATGGTGCAGGCCATGCAGGGTGGAAAATCCTAATATTGTAGAGGTTTATGAGAAGTACCACGATAAAGGGTTTAATGTAATTGGCGTCTCTCTGGATAGGGCAGATCAACGCGACAGGTGGCTGCAGGCAATCGAAGATGATAATCTAACCTGGACCCAAATCTCCAACCTCCAATTCTGGGAAGAACCCATTGCACAGTTATACGGGATAAGAGCTATTCCTGCAGCATTCATTCTGGATGAGAACGGGGTGATAGTAGCCAAGAATGTACGCGGGCCGGCATTGGAAAAGAAAGTAAAGGAACTACTTGGAGAATAAAAGGTTTATATTTCCAAAAATAAAAAGTATTAAAAAAGCCACGGGATTATTTTGAGGGCACTGAAAAACTATCTCTTTTGAGATGAACTTATTGAAGCGATCAAGCAAAAATCTATTTTTGACTCGATCGCTTTTTTATTTAGGATTTCCGGTGGCGGTTTTTTTATTGATGACCAATCCCTTAGGATGATTAATCTGAGCTCTTAAAGCTCATTTTATTTCGAATCTGAAACTTATATGGTTAATTTAAGGATTCTCTTAAGGTTTACGGTGAATATTGCCAAAGCCCCCTGCATTTGCATGCTATTAATGCCATATGCTATAGCACGATCATAACCGTGAACATTTTTTAGTTCGCTATTTTTAGCCTCGATCTTATAGCGGTGTTTAGATTTTTCTTTATAATATTCAGACTCCTGAAACACTATCTGTTCCTGGTGTAAGCTTGACTTTATAGAGACCGAATAAGTTTTAGTTTTAGCTCCCGGTTTATAACAGCCATCTCGTAATGGACAGGTCTTGCATTTCTCTACATCAAAATAATAAGTATCTACCTGGTTCTTGCCTCGTTCCTTTTTCCCTTGTCGTGCTTTTCTGATGGCCAGGTGTCCTGCCGGACACACAAACATATCAGCATCCTTGTTATAATCAAATTTATCCTCATTCTTTCTAGAGCCTTGTGCGATTGCAGGGTTCAGCTTTGCTACGATTTTAATATTCTGATCATCTTTATCCTTGAGCTTAAGGTTTTCCTTACCTGAATATGCGCTATCACCAATTACTGTATCCACCTGAATTCCATTGTTCTGGCTTATTTTTACAAGCATTGGCAACTCAGGACCATCACCTTTTTCACCCGAGGTGACAACTGCAGCCGTAATAATGCGTTCCTCTGTCATGGCCAGATGGGTCTTGTAACCAAAGAATTTACTGTCAGCTGATTTATGGCCGGTTTTGGCATCTGTATCCTTAGAAAGAATGTAGTTTTCCTGGGTATCTTCCACAGTCTCCTTTAACAGGTTCAACTTCTCTTTGACTGCAGGAATTAAACTTAATGTTTGGTCTGATTCAATACACTTCTCCAGTTCCTTGCAATAAGCAAGTTCCTTTTCCAACTCACCCGAAGCGTTCTTTTCCGGGAAGCGTTCTTTCATATTTTCATCTACAGCGTAAACCACTTTGCGAAGCAGCTTTGAACGCTCTCTCAGGACCTCAAGTGCTGAATATGGATTTGATCTGGATAGAGAATGTGTGGCATCAACAATAAGGGATTTAGATGTAATGATTCCCTTTTCAATGGATATTGAGACAGTTTTATTTATAAGCAGATTCAATAAATCGGTATCTTTTAAACGCAGCTTACGAAACTTAGTCAATGAACTGGAGTTTATGACTGCATCCTCGGGTGCCATTTCAAGGAAATATTTGAAGGACATATCATATCTGGAACGTTCAACTACATCAACATCTGAAATGGTATAGATCGTTTTTAATAGTAAATACTTGAACATCCGGATAGGACTTTCTGCGTTACGCCCATTATTTAAACAATAGTTGTTCACTAGTTCATCGTAGATGAAAGTAAAATCTATTAATTCGTTGATTTTTCTAAGAAGATTATCTTTGGGTATAATTAAAGCATATAAATCAGAATATGCACTTAATTGCATTTTTTGCTGCGGTAACAACATATGGGAGACATTAGAAATCAGTCATGAAAATACAAAAAAGGAGCGAAACCATTATGATTTCGCTCCTTTTTATTTATCCTAAAATGTAATTATTTAGAGGACTTTTTCAGTGCCCTCATTATTTTCCGTGGCTTCTTTAATTTAAATCTGTTAGCTCTAATTAAGTTTAAAACTCACCGTCACTCTGGCCGTTACTTCCATTTCACCCGGAGCAATGGTCTTCTCTCCCCCGGCATCTGCACTGGACTTCATCATTTCCATCCTGTAAACGGGTTGGTAATTATTTGTCTCCACCTCACTTATATTCAAAGCGTTCCCTATAGTTTGTCCCAACGCAGCGGCATATTCCCCTGCTTTCAGCTTCGCATTCTCCACGGCTTTTTTCCGGGCTGCAGATTCATGTTCCTCTTTTTTAGAAGACTGAAATTCAATGCCATCGATCCTGTTAAGGCCCGCCTCCAGTAAGCCGCTCATTACTTCCTCATAATTCTTGAGATCTTCCAGCTTAATGCTAATTGCCTGGTTGGCTACATAGCTATAGGTTTTGTCATTATAGTTATAATTCTTATTCAGGTTCATATATTCTGTCCTGAAGTTCTTTTCCTCAATTCCCCGGGATTTTAAATACTTGAGAATTTTTGCGACCGCGGCATCATTTTGCTTCTTTACTTCCCCTGCATCATTACCCTCATGCTCTATCCTGGATCTTATTAATACCTGGTCTGGAACTACTTTTACTGTACCTTCTCCTTTAACGGTCACGACCGGTTGCTGGATAAAACTTTGCGGTTCCTGGGCCTGTGTAGAGACGGCACTCATTAACACGGCTAAAATGATAAGCTTCTTCATATTGATGTGTCTTAAATTATTGATTGAAATACCCTGTCCCCTTACGAGAAGAGGTGTACAGGAGCAGCAGTAACAAGAAGAGTACCAGAGTTAGATTTTTCCCAGCTTTTGAAGTACAAAAAGAATAACTATGGGAATTGCAAGCAGGATTACCATTAGAAGGTGATGCTGTATGATCCAGGGTGCCAGGGCCAGGGTAAGAATATATCCCCCACAGCGCCACCAAAATGTGCGTCATGACCAATATTATCTGCACGCCGTTTCATACCATATATGGTATAGAGTAAATACCCTATTCCAAAGACATAAGCAGGAATTGGAATAATAAAAAAGAGGCCCAGCATCATATCGGGACGTAATAAAATGGCTGAATAAAGAATTCCCATCACGGCTCCACTGGCTCCAACGGCGTTATAAGAGGTTTCATCTTTATGAAAGAAATAGCTCAATAGGTTTCCAAGAATTAAACTTGCCAAATAAACAACCACAAAACCAATCGCTCCCAAATCAAATAAAACCACGTTGGCAAAGAAATATAAGGTCAACATGTTCACGAAAAGATGGGTGGTATCCACGTGTAAAAATCCCGATGTCAATATTTGATACTTTGCCCCTCTCCGTATATCTCCTGTATTGAATTTGTATTTATTAAAAAAAACCGGATCATTAAATCCCTTGAAGGAAACGATCACATTTAAAGCGATAATTATAATGGTAACCAAACTCAAATCTCCCATAGATGCTTAACTTTAGTGCCAAATATACCATATATTTGCCTAAACATTTTCCCCATGCAGCGTTTAGTTTACTGGTTGGTCTACCCTGTTTTGTGGCTTATTTCCAAACTCCCTTTCCGTCTTTTTTACCTGGTTTCAGATCTTGTATTCTTTTTAACGTATCATATTATAGGCTACAGGAGGAAAACGGTCACTCAGAACCTAAAACTTGTTTTCCCGGAAAAACCTT
The DNA here is from genome assembly GCF_006159205.1 of Antarcticibacterium flavum. Lineage (NCBI taxonomy): Bacteria > Pseudomonadati > Bacteroidota > Flavobacteriia > Flavobacteriales > Flavobacteriaceae > Antarcticibacterium > Antarcticibacterium flavum. The sequence goes on from NZ_CP040812.1 coordinate 992,222, forward strand.
CAGAAGAGATCAACCAAATTAGAAAACATTTCTACAGTCATATGTGTGATATGTTCCTGGAGATGATCAAGAGTATTTCCATTTCAAATGAGGAACTGAAAAAAAGATACACTTTCACCAATTTGCCAGAAATAGAAAAACATATGGCAACCGGGAGAGGTATTCTTTTAATGTGCGGGCATTATGCAAGTTATGAATGGGTAAACGCCTTACAGTTATATGGATATGATTATCGAGGGTTTGGAGTTTATAAGAGGATAAAAAATCCTCATTTTGACCAGATGGCAAAGGATATACGGGGGAGGTTCGATGGCGAACTTATTCCAACCGTAGAAGCCACCAGGACCATCACCAGATACCAGAAGCAAAAGGTGAAAGGGGTCTATGCTATGATAGCAGATCAATCTCCAAAGATCGAAAGAGCCAGATATTGGACACAATTTATGGGTCACACCGTACCGGTTTTCCTGGGGTCTGAAAAACTTGCAAAAGACCTGGATATGCCGGTGGTTTATCTACACGTGGAAAAACCTAAGCGCGGCCATTACAGAGCCACCTTTGTAACAATAACTGCAAAACCACAAGAGGAGCCACAATTTAAAATTACCTCAACCTACTTAAATGAACTTGAGAAGCAAATAAGAAAAGCACCACAGTTTTATTTATGGACTCATAAGAGATGGAAGCATAAGAATACTCCCATCCCAAATAAAGCTGTGGTATTTGACAGAAGTTAGGAAACGATAGTTCTGATTTCCTTTATCATTTTTTCAGCAAGCTCATCTGCTTCCTGTTGAGATTTCGCTTCAGTATAAATTCTTATAATAGGTTCTGTATTGGATTTTCTAAGATGCACCCAGTTTTCAGGAAAATCTATCTTAACTCCGTCTACGGTTGAAATTTCTTCAGTGGAATGATTCTCCTGTACTTTCTGAAGGATCTCATCAACATTGATATCTGGTGTTAATTCGATCTTATTCTTACTCATATAATAAACGGGATACTCCTCTTTTAATGCTGACACAGAGATCTTCTTTTCTGCAAGGTGGGTTAGGAATAAAGCCACCCCTACCAGGCTATCTCTTCCATAATGCGAGTCAGGATAAATAATCCCGCCGTTTCCTTCTCCTCCTATAACAGCATTGGTATCCTTCATAAGTTGTACTACATTCACTTCCCCAACAGCACTCGCCTGATAATTTTGCCCGTGACTCTTGGTTAAATCTCTAAGTGCCCTTGAAGACGAAAGATTACTTACCGTGGCCCCCGGGGTTATTCCAAGGACAAAATCGGCACAGGCTACAAGAGTGTATTCCTCGCCAAACATTTGTCCCTTTTCATCAATTATAGCCAAACGGTCAACATCGGGGTCAACCACTACCCCAAATGTGCCTTTTCCTCCACTACCAGCTTTGAAATATCTCCCAGGTGCTCCTTCAAAGGTTCAGGGTTGTGAGGGAAATTACCATTAGGCTCGCAGTATAGCTCTACCACTTCTACTCCCATGGCTTTCAACAAAGCCGGGATTGCAATACCGCCGGTAGAATTAACAGCATCCACCACTACTTTAAAATTGGCTTTCTTTACAAGGTCGGCATCTACCAATTTTAATTTTAGCACCTCATCAATATGACGATATATATAATCGTCTTTTGATTCTATTTTACCCAGATCATCAACTTCAGCAAAAACAAAATTCTCTGACCCGGCTATTTCGAGGATCTTAGCTCCCTCCTCCCCGTTCAGGAATTCTCCTTTGTGGTTCAAAAGTTTAAGGGCATTCCACTGTTTGGGATTATGACTTGCAGTAAGTATTATTCCACCATCTGCACCTTCCATAGTAACCGCGACTTCCACGGTGGGAGTGGTAGACAATCCCACATCTACGATATTGATGCCCATTCCTACAAGGGTGTTCATCACCAGCTGCTGGATCATAGAACCCGAAATTCGGGCATCCCGCCCAATTACCACCGTTAGTTCATCTTTAGAATATTCATTCCTTAACCAGGTGCCGTATGCAGCTGCAAATTTAACCGCATCCAGCGGAGTTAGATTTTCTGAAGGTTTCCCTCCAATGGTTCCTCTTATTCCAGAAATTGATTTTATAAGGCTCATAATATCTTTTTAAAAATTCATAAATCCTCACCTGAAGATACAGGCAGGAAGCCCGGCAAAGATACAAGGCTGCACCTTATACCCCAAAAGTTTAAACTATTTAAAAAGGGAGGCTCCTAATTTAGTACCTTGGAGGAATGAACTTTCTAGCCCATATCTATCTTTCAGGAAATGATGACCATCTTAAGATTGGAAATTTTATAGCCGATTCTGTCAAAGGAAAAGCATTTATAAAATATCCAGAAAGAGTGCAGAAGGGAATTGTACTTCACAGGGCTATAGATACCTTTACTGATGCGCACCCGGTATTCCGTCAAAGTTCACAACGTTTGTTTCCAATTTACAGCCATTATAGCACAGTCATAGTAGATATTCTCTATGATCATTTCCTGGCCTCCAACTGGACCTCATATTCACAGATCCCTTTGGATGAGTACGTGAATGATTTTTATGAGCTACTTCAGGATAACCTGGAAATACTTCCTAAGGCAGTTCAACATTTTCTTCCATATATGATACGGGACAACTGGCTTTTGGATTATGCAACGGTGGAGGGAATTGGAAGGATTCTTTCTCAAATGAACCGCCGGACTAAAAACCGGTCAAGAATGGATCTGGCAGTAAAAGAGCTGGATCTTTACTATAGTGAGTTTGACGAGGAATTTAAAATATTCTTTAAAGACTTACGGGAATTCACAGAGGAGAGAGTTAAAAAGCTATAAGAATTTCAGACTGTAAAATGAATTTTCTCCCGCACCTAATTGATAGGAAATCCCCTTGGTTGAAGGAAATTAGAATACACCGGTTGTATGTTGAATTCGAAAAAACTTCAACTTTAACATGTTAAAGTTTTGATAGGAGAAACTTATTTTGTGGTATCTTAAAAAGGTGTGGAATTTTACCACAATTGCCTGTGGCAGCCACACCACATTAAAACTACATTAAACAAAAAACCCCGACCAATTGGTCGGGATTTTTTGTTTTAAATCTATTTTTAAAACTTAGGCGTAATACCAAGTTCCATTTATTAATACAACCTTCTTCATACCAAATCTTCCACCAAGGTAATACCAATTGTTATAGTATCGCAGTACTGTTACCCCCGCAATGGTATAATATTCTCCATTGATATACGTAGGTTCTGTACTTCCCGAAGGATACATACTATTTACACCTTCCTTATCCCCTGCAGATAGTGATGTTCTTTGAACAGAGTAAGTACTTCCATTCGCCTTTACGATTGTTGGGGAACCGTTTTTAGAGAAAGAATAAGGACCATACATCATTATAGAACCAAAATCAAGATTTGAGGTAAACTCTGCACCATCAGCCCCCATATCAGCATAGGTTTTGAAGTTGTGCTCTCTTCCACTCTGAATATTCTCATAATTGATCTTTATGTGCTTGTCCCTGTCCACACGGCTTTGCTCGTGCCACAGGCCAATAGCATGTCCTATTTCATGGATGGTGTTACCTGTTGAACAGCTGGAAGACAAGGTGATGTTCTGTTTACCTCCAATCATACCTACATATGATGAACAGCCCGACCCAGATGTAAAATAAATGTAATTGGACTGCGAGGTTCTTTGAACGAATTTAAGGTTTGTATTGGCTTCCCAGTGCTTAATAGCGTCGGTTACACGGTTTTTGCTTGACAAGTTCCCGTCTATAGCATAGTAAACAGTGTTATTTGGCCATTTACCGGATGTTCTTCCGGTACTTTTTTGATTAGGAGTTTCGCCTTTTTCATATATCACTTTAACAGGACTGGATGTTAAGGCCTCTGCTGGTAACATAATATCTCCCTGATAAATGTATTCTCCGTCTATTTCTTCTACAGAAACTTCCATTCCTGCATAATAAACCTGGGAAACCTTCCCTATTTCTTGGGGATAAGCGGCTTCTACATTCGTAAGTACTTCCTCTGTACCTACTAGCTCTTCTTTTGGTTGGGGGTCGTTGATTGAATCTTCACTACAGGATAGAAAAGCGAGTGCCGGTAGTAAATACAATAATTTGCTTCTTCTCATAAGTTGGGGTTACAATTAAAAGGGAACAGATATTTTGTTTTTCACCTGTTCCTAGGTTAAATAAACGTTAAACGACTTGGGGTAATTCAAAGTTCATTCCAAAAAAAATTAACAATCTGGTTGAAAAAAAATTTGACAAAATTATGGGTGGACTCCCTACTATCTGATTCGAATTTTGTGCTGAAAGACAATTTCCAGTCATTAAAAATTCATTTTTCACAATAGAATTGAAAGAACACTGAACAATTAAATCGGTTGGGGGGAAGAATTGATTTAATTATTCATTTGCTTAAGCAGAACAAACATATAAAAAAAAACAAAAGATTTAAGTTTTTTTTAACTTTTTTCGATGAAACGCAAAAAAGCTGCCCGGCAAACCGGACAGCCTCTTCTATTAACACCTACTAATTATTATGAAATAACTATTCGGTGATTAATAAAACTAACTCAGCAAGTTGGTCATCCCCCCGGTTGACCAACCGCTCAAGTTAATCTTCTCTTATTGACATACATTAGCTGCAAAGTCAACATTTACAGGCCAGGTAATTCCACCTTCAGCCTCTACAACATATGTAACCTCTACATCGTTTTCATTGATATTAGATACACATATTTCAGTATCTACAAAATCTGGTAGAGACACCTCGACATCACTCATTGTATAACCTTCATCCAGGTCCATAAAAACAACCATAGAATCAGCTCCTTCTGAGGCCAGGTCGAAATAAACAGTACCAATTGAATTTCCATTTAATGTAATGTCTGCAAACGGAACATCAACATCTACTGGTAAACCGGCGATATCTATAGAATCGCTGAAGTTGATTCGATCACAATCATCACCAGGCGCTGGTAAACAATCGGAAGGGTCTGGATCTGTTCCACCGTTTCCATTTCCTGGATCAACCGGGTCACCGTCACCACAGAATCTTAAGTGGTTATATTCAACATCATCTTCACCATTGAAGTTAGCAACAATATCAGCTTTAGAAAGTGTACCGCTTATCATTACAGGGTCAATATCTCCATATCCACCTTCAGCTACATCCCAGTCCAGTAAAGTAACTTCGTAGTACAGGTAGTCCTCATCCATGTTGTCATTATCTGGTAATGCAAAACATAGCGGGGTAGCATAGCTGTCACCATTGTTATAAACTCCGGTCTCGTTAATGACTCCTTCATATAATGGTACACCGGCAGATGAAGTTCCACTCCAGATGCTTACGCTGTAACGGGCAGGATAGTGTCTTCCATCATCATCACAGTAGTTAGCGAAGAAGCAATATGTAAGAGCAATATTGGTGTCAAGTTCAAAGAACAGGTAACCATACTCATTTACATCACGATCATCGAAACAAAGAACAGGAACGTCAACATATTTTTTAACGCCGGCTCTAAGATCAATAGCAATTGGTAAAGCATTATCCACATAAGCTGCCAAAGGACTTCCACTTCTTGGTGATAACCAAATTACGTCTCCATCTGAATTATGAACTGAGAAGTGATCTAGAGAATAATCTCCGGGCTCCAATTCAAGTGCTTCGTCCTCTACAGTAAATATTTCACCTGCAACTAGATCAACACGATATGGACTACCTTCACTTCCCACTACATCATTTCCTCCCAAGGAAAGAACGATCTCTACATATGAAGGAGTATCATCTGTACAGGTAGGAAGATCTGCCACAGCCTGTTTGGTTGCAGCTCTGTTATTCACCAGGTCGCTAACGATAGCGCCAAAGGATAGGGTCGCTTTGTCTGAATCAGGATTCACTCCTGCTTCGTCTTTGGAACATGAAGTAAAAAGCATTGCGAAAACAGCCACAAAGCTTAAATACAGTTTGAAATTTCTCATAATTTAATAGTTTTAGTTAATAAATATTTGAATGGTTAAAAGTTATAATAACAGGTGGCCGGGGGGATTACCCCCGGCCATACCTATTAATGTGAATTTGAATTTAAATTATTTACTTGTCCACAAGCTACAGGTAAAGTAGCATCGTAAGAACCACCAACGTTACGACCGTGAACCACTACTGCAAGGTTTTCCCAGGCAGATAAAGATGTTCCTGTTAGATCAAACGTCCTTTGATAGTTATAGAATCCTGCTGCGTTTGCAGTTGGGAAGGATCCATCTTCATTATTAAGTGAAAGTTGAACTCCACCATAATATGGCAACCCTTCTGCTAGGCTAATTAGGCCATCGCCATTTGCATCAGCACTCATTGGAGGACAGGTTGCATTAGAACCATCTTCCGGACCGTGAATATGCTGAGGGTGTTGCTGATTTGGCGTAACACCGGCAGCAAGAATAGTCGCTTTAAGCATATTGTCCTTCACCTCAAAATAGGCAAGTGCTACAGAGTTTGAGTTATTCATAGGATACGCACAAGTAGCGTAGTATTCAGCCTCAGAACCAGGAGTTTCAAAGATTGGAGGGCCGTCATCACCATCACAACCTTCTCTAAAGTGGTAGTAATCTAGGTTGTCATCACCATCAAAGAAGCTTTTCACAATAACATCATTAATACTTCCCTGTCTAATAACTCTCTCTTCTACATTTCCATATTCATCTGAGGATCTTAGAGTAATTTCGAAGTAGTAATCATCGGTACCATCAGTATCTGGTAAGGCAAAACATAATGGTTCTGCATAGAAATCACCATTGTCATAAGTTCCGGTTTGATTCTGTACATCTGTATAAAGTGGAGTTCCAGTAGCGTCTGTTCCAGACCATACACTCACACTGTATTCAGCAGGATAGTGACGTCCACCTTCAGATGGAGGACAGTAGTTTCCAAAGATACAGAACTTAATTGCCTGGTTAGTGTCAAGCTCAAAGAACAGGTATCCATACTCGTTCACATCACGATTATCGTAACATAGAACTGGTACATCTACATATTTTTTAACTCCTGCACGCAGGTCGATGCTTAATGGAAGAGTTACATCAACGAACTCACCCAGAGCACTTCCTGTTTGAGGAGCGATCCAGATCACGTCCCCATCAGCATTATGAACGGTAAAATAATCCAGGCTGTAAACATTAGGATCAAGTTCCAGTTCTGCTACTTCTTTAGTAAAGATCTGTCCTGAAACAAGGTCTACTCTAAAAGGGTTCTCGACATCACCTACTACATCTGTTCCATTCAAGGAAAGGGCGATCTCAACAAAAGCCGGGGTATCATCTGTACATTCAGGCAGATCTGCCACCGCTTGTTTAGAGGCAGCACGATTGGCTACCAGGTCATTTACCAGCGCACCAAAGGTTAGCGTGGCTTTTTCACCTTCAATTGAAGGATTTGTTTCGTCTTTGCTACACGAAGTAAAGAGCATTGCAAATACTGCAACTGCACTCAAATAAAGTTTAAAGTTTTTCATAATACAAAAGTTTTGGTTCATAATAAATTAAGCTTGGTTAATAAAAGAGTTTAGTTCGATTTGAAAATGGGTATCCCTGCCGGGACCCTGGTGAAAATTTTTCACCACCCAAATTTTAATTTTTTATTTAATTGGAATTTTAAATTAAAGCCACCCGGGGCCGGGGCCCCGGACAGCATTAATGTTTATTTATTCGCAAGTAACTGCGTGAACTATCAATCTAAAAGTTCCATCGCCTGAATACGGATAGCTATGAACATTTAGTGAGGTAGTCGCGTTATAATTATTTCCTAGTTGACCAGGAGCCCGTTTTGCTGGCCAGTTACCTTCTCCAAAGAAAATATGAGATTCAATTACAGATACTCCTGCATCAAGAACAAGCTGAACCTGTACATTATCATCGGTCAATGTTACTCTTACAACTCCGTCTTGTCTGGCCACTGCAGTATTATTCTGTCCGGCACCAGCCCAAAGTGGGAATTCATACACTCCTTCAGAAGTCATATAAGTATCAAACCAGCTATCACTTCCATCAAAGTCTAACCCCCAACCCCAGTTGTTACCAGGATATTGAAGAGAATTAAGTTCCACATCCCCAAACATATAGGAAGTTTCACAATCGTCACCAGGCTGGTCTGCACAAGCTGCTGGATCTTGATTTGGGTTTGCAATGTTTGGACAGTTGTCACAAGCATCACCTACACCGTCACCATCTGCATCTTCCTGACCTGGGTTAGGAACATTTGGACAGTTGTCATCATCATTCGGTACTCCATCATTATCATCATCAGGAGGAGTTGTTCCGTTATCCTCACATCCAAATCTTAAATGCTCATAATCAACATTATCATCACCATCGAAGTTATCCAGGATGTCTTGCTTACTAAGTGTTCCACTAATTACAGTTCCTGCTGGTACACTACCATAGTTTGCTGGCCAGTCTAACAATGTTACTTCATAGTATAAGTAATCCTCATTAAGGTCATCATTATCTGGTAAAGCGAAACAAGTTGGAGTTGCATAATAGTCACCATTGTCATATTGACCAGTGTTTGCTTCAACACCTGTATATAAAGGAGTTCCTGCAGAGCTGGTTCCTGCCCAGATGCTTACGCTATAGTTGGCAGTATAGTGTCTTCCATTTGGAGGACAGTAGTTAGCAAAGAAACAGAACTCAAGAGCAACATTGGTATCAAGTTCAAAGAACAGGTATCCATATTCATTTACGTCACGGTCATCAAAACAAAGAACAGGTACGTCTACATATTTCTTAACGCCTGCTCTTAGATCAATAGCCAATGGTAATGGATTTGTTACAAATTCTCCTAATGCACTTCCGGTTCTTGGAGAAAGCCAGATTAGGTCTCCATCTGCATTATAAACAGAGAAATGATCCAGTGTATAATTTCCGGGATCAAGTTCTAAAGCTTCGTCTTCCTCTGTAAACAGTTGTCCTGCTACCAGGTCTACTCTATAAGGATCGGCTGAAGTACCTACTACTTCATCATCACCCAACATAAGAACGATCTCCACATAAGAAGGAGTATCATCTGTACATTCAGGAAGATCTGCTATTGCTTGTTTTGTAGCTGCTCGATTGGCTACCAGGTCATTTACCAGTGCCCCAAAGGACAACGTGGCTTTTTCAGAATTGAGGTCGGCTCCACCGACTTCCTCTTTACTACAGGAAGTAAAGATCATTGCGAATACCGCGAGGCAGGCAATGGAAAGTTTAAAGTTTTTCATAGTGAAAATAGTTTTAGTTAATAATACTTAGAATGGTTAATAAATTATATATGTAAATACCATCAAAGGATGACTTACCTGGTTTTAATAAATTAGTGGGGTTTTGACAATAAGAAGCAGAGTGGGGGTGACTTTCTTATTTAGTGTAAATTTAAAGGTGATCCTGCTGTAAACCTATGGGGGAAATCCCCTATAAAATTGGTTAACCTTATGTTAAGCGACACGTAAGTCTATCATATTGTGGCTAATAGCATAAATAATGCTTTCCAGGATCGTCTCAGAATTTGTTCTTTTTATAATATTTGCTCTATGTTTTTCAATTGTTTTAGGTGAAATAAATAATGTCTCAGAAATTTCCTTAGTCTTATATCCTTTGCATAAAAGTTGAATGATCTCCTTTTCTCTTTTAGTGAAACTAAATTTGGTCATCTGGCTGTTCTCCTCAAAACATTCCTCAACCAAAGCCGAATTTGATCCAATAGATTCAGTCACTAAATCCTCCTCCTTGCTAAAATGTATCATCATTATATATTGACCGTTGATCATCTTGTCAAGTTTAGAAAAACTGATCTTGGCATTCCTTACTTTATTATTTTTTAGCCTGAGAGCAGTTTTCGTCACAGCTTTCATATGTTTCCCTCTGGCAAAATTCCTTAAGCTCTCCCTTACTTTTGCTTTGTTCTCACACTTCACAAAATCTGTAAGCCTAATACCATCTGCCTTATCAATTTTAAAGGTTTGCTTAAAGGAATCATTCATTGAAATGATGGATTCCTGTTGTAACAGGACAACAGGATTTGATAAAAGATTAAAGAGCCCTAAAAAAGAATCCTTCCAATAATTAGTAAGGGAAGAATTGGAATATACCCTTTGCATAATCTTACCACATAAATTTCCGGCAGATGTGGAAGTGTAGTAAATCTCATCTATTTCATCTTTATAATCCTTTTCGATCTTGCCTCTGCATTCTTCGTTGGCATACAACATCAACCAGCACTTATTTAAAAAGTGCGTACTCTTGAAATTGGAGATATTCTTTAAGCTTTTAGGATCTATAGATGTATGATCTATTAAAATGATATCCGGTAAGAGGTTAAGAGCTGTATGAAAGCCGGAATGCATGGAAGTGACCACGTTAATTTGAAAATGAAGAGATAATCCCTCTTTAATGTCTGCAATAAATTCTGTGCTGTTACTAATGAGTAATAATTGTTTTTTTTCCGTATTCATCCCTCGAAACATTTAATTTCTTTAATTAATAATGTCTGTAGGCCAATAATTGAGTTTGGGACAAATCAATTATCTGCATTGCAAAAAACTTTACAATTCTTCTTGGGGGGGTGTAAAAATTTAGTTTGTTTTCAAATAGAAAACACAAAAGGGGTAGGGAATGAATTCTTGGTCCGGTGGGTGGACACGAAAAATCCAGGGGGGATTTTGTGAGAGTAAAGATAAGAATTTCCTGTGTTAGCCAAAATCGTCAACAAAGATTTAAGAACAAATTATTGAATCCTACTAATCTTTTGTTAAGGGCTACAGGAGCCGCTTCCCTGTTTCTTAAAATTTAATAACATTTAAATACCACGAAGTCTCTTTCTTTTTAGTTAGCAACAGTTTAAGTACCTTTGCCCACTTGAATTTTAATATGGCTAGAGAGGAAGAAAACATAGAAGTACTGGGGGCGAGAGTTCATAATTTAAAGAACATTGATGTCACGATTCCCAGGGAAAAATTGGTTGTTATTACAGGCTTATCTGGCTCGGGAAAATCATCCCTGGCCTTTGACACTATTTATGCTGAGGGTCAAAGACGCTACATAGAAACCTTTTCAGCTTACGCCAGGCAGTTCCTGGGAGGACTTGAAAGGCCAGATGTTGATAAGATAGAAGGCCTTTCCCCGGTTATTGCGATAGAACAAAAGACTACCAGTAAAAATCCGCGTAGTACGGTTGGTACTATTACAGAGATATACGATTTTTTGCGGCTGCTGTACGCGCGCACGGCTGATGCTTATAGTTATAACACCGGGGAAAAGATGGTAAGTTATAACGATGAGCAAATAAGCGACCTTATTGTTGAAAATTTTACTGATAAGCGCATCAATATTCTTGCGCCAATCGTTAGGTCCAGGAAAGGACACTACCGGGAACTTTTTGAACAAATATCCAAGCAGGGTTTTTTAAAGGTGAGAGTAGATGGAGAGGTACGGGACCTTGTAAAGGGAATGAAGCTGGACCGCTATAAGGTCCATGATATTGAGATCGTGGTGGATCGCTTAAAAATAGATGCTGCAGCCAATGGACAAAAAAGGCTTAATGACAGTATAAAAACAGCTATGTATCATGGCGATGATGTGTTAATGGTACTGGAGCAGGATACGGGAGATGTAAGGTATTTCAGCCGGAATCTTATGTGCCCTACTACAGGTATCTCCTACCCTAACCCTGAACCTAATAACTTTTCTTTTAATTCCCCAAAAGGTGCCTGTCCTACCTGTAATGGAATTGGAGCACTTCACCAGGTGAATCCAGATAAGTTGATCCCAGATACTTCCAAATCCATAAAAAGCGGAGCCCTTGCACCCCATGGACCCCAAAAGAAGAATTGGGTATTCTCCCAGCTGGAACTTATTGCTGAAAGATTTGATTTTAAATTAAGTGATCCTGTAAAGAATATCCCGGCCGCCGCCATGGAAATGATCCTCTATGGTGGGAAGGAAAAATTCTCAAAAGAGTCAAGAACCCTGGGGATAACCCGGGAGTTTAAAATTGATTTTGAAGGCGTGGCTACTTTTATTGAAACCACCTATAATAATAATGACTCTGCATCTCTGAGAAGATGGGCCAAGGAATATATGGACAAGGTCGTTTGTCCTACTTGTGAAGGCAGCCGGCTCAAGAAAGAGGCACTATTCTTTAAGCTGAATGGAGAGAACATTGCTGAACTTGCAAACAGGGATATTACAGACCTTGCGTCCTGGTTTGAAGATCTTGACCAACATCTTTCAGAAAAACAATTACAGATAGCTGAAGAGGTTATAAAAGAGATCAAATCACGCCTGCAGTTCCTGGTAGATGTGGGGCTCACCTATCTTTCCCTTAACCGAAGCTCCAAATCCCTATCGGGAGGAGAAGCCCAGCGAATAAGACTGGCTACCCAAATAGGCTCTCAACTGGTGGGGGTATTATATATCCTGGACGAACCAAGCATAGGATTACACCAACGAGATAATGACAAGCTCATTAACTCCCTTATTGCTCTTAGAGACCTGGGGAATTCTGTTATCGTGGTAGAACATGATAAGGATATGATCGAGCGGGCAGATCATGTGATCGATATAGGCCCGCAGGCAGGAAAACATGGTGGGGAAATAATAAGCCAGGGAACACCAGAGCAAATAAAACAACATAATACCATTACCGCCTCTTATCTTAACGGAACAAAGGAGATCGAAGTTCCTTCCAAAAGAAGAAAAGGCAATGGCAAGAATATAACACTTAAAGGCGCAACCGGCAACAACCTTAAAAATGTTACGGTTAAGATCCCGCTCGGGAAAATGATCGCGGTAACAGGAGTTTCAGGAAGTGGGAAATCTACTCTTATAAATGAAACCCTCTACCCTATTATGAATGCTCATTACTTTAATGGGGTAAAAGAACCCTTACCTTATAAAAAAATCACCGGGCTTGAACATATAGATAAGGTAATCGATATTAATCAAACTCCAATTGGAAGAACCCCACGTTCAAATCCCGCCACCTATACCGGAGTTTTTTCTGAAATAAGGAACCTGTTTGCCAAAACCCCTGAAGCTTTGATACGAGGTTATAAACCGGGAAGATTCAGCTTTAACGTTAAAGGAGGCAGATGTGAAACCTGTAAAGGAGGAGGTTTAAGGGTTATTGAAATGAATTTTTTACCAGATGTGTATGTAGAGTGCGAAACCTGCCAGGGAAAACGTTTCAACCGGGAAACCCTTGAGATAAGGTATAAAGGAAAATCTATTGCAGATGTTCTGGAGATGACCATTAATGAGGCGACAGATTTTTTTGAACTTATTCCAAAAATTTACCGTAAGTTGAAAACCATACAGGATGTAGGACTGGGATATGTTACCCTGGGGCAGCAAAGTACCACCCTCTCTGGAGGAGAAGCGCAGCGTATCAAACTGGCATCAGAGCTTTCAAAGCGCGACACCGGCAATACTTTTTATATACTTGATGAACCTACCACAGGATTACACTTTGAAGACGTAAGGGTTTTGATGGAGGTTCTAAACAAGTTGGTTAAAAAAGGGAATACTGTTCTTATCATTGAACATAACCTCGATGTGATCAAAATAGCCGACTATATAATTGATATTGGATATGAAGGCGGAAAAAATGGCGGAGAGGTTGTAGTGTGCGGTACACCCGAGGAAGTGGCAAAGCATAAAAAAAGTTATACCGCGGCATATTTAAAAAGAGAATTAAAATCTAAAAAAGTAGAAAATATATAATGAGAGCTAAACAAGGAAATAAGGCCTGGAATGAGATCAAAACCAACGATTCATGGGCAATTTTCAAGATCATGGGGGAATTTGTAAAAGGATATGAAAAGCTAAGCCAGATTGGCCCCTGTGTATCAGTATTCGGGTCTGCCAGAACAAAACCCGATAACAAGTATTATAAATTAACTGAAAGAATAGCCCAAAAGATCGTAGATCACGGGTATGGTGTTATTACCGGTGGTGGCCCCGGTATAATGGAAGCAGGTAATAAAGGGGCACACCTTGGTGGAGGAACCTCTGTAGGACTTAATATTGACCTTCCCTTTGAGCAACACGACAACCCTTATATCGACCGTGATAAAAGTCTGGATTTTGATTATTTCTTTGTTAGAAAAGTTATGTTCGTAAAATATTCCCAGGGTTTTGTTGTTATGCCGGGAGGATTTGGAACCCTGGATGAGCTATTTGAAGCTATCACCCTCATACAAACCAATAAGATCGACAAGTTCCCTATTATCCTGGTAGGGAGTGACTTTTGGGGCGGACTCATTGACTGGGTAAGAGCCACCCTCCTGGATTCCTTTCAAAATATAAGTGACGGGGATATAGACCTGCTTCACGTTGTGGACACAGAAGATGAAGTAATAGATATCCTGGACAGGTTCTATGATGAATACAACTTAAGTCCTAATTTTTAATTAAATAATTATTCTTATACATCTTTTCGCAGTTTCTTTGATACTGTAATTTTGGTCTTATTGTAATTATAAACAGGGAATTCCATTTGAATAAGAAATTTATCCTTTTAATTATGCTCATTAACCTTGGTATGGTATCCAGGGTCAATGGGCAAATAGATATGGATATAATCGCTGTATTGAATGATTCTACAAGGATCTTCAACATACAGCAGGAAATCCTTTATGAAAATACAAGTGACCAGGCCCTAAATGAGATCTATTTAAATGACTGGGCGAACAGCTTTAAAGACAAGTCTACCCCGCTGGCTAAACGCTTCGCAGAGGATTATCTCAGGAGATTCCATTTTGCCAGGGAAGATGAGCGGGGTTCTACGAAAATATATAGTATCACCAATGAATATATCCAACCGTTTACCTGGGAAAGGCCAGATGGGGCACCAGATATCATAAAGGTCAATCTCGAAAAACCACTATATCCGGGGGAAAAGGTAGAAATTAACCTCTTATACAGTGTAAAGATACCTTCAGAAAAATTTACAAGATTCGGCTTTGATGACCAGGGCAATTTTAAACTTAAATACTGGTATATCACCCCGGCTGTTTTTGATAAAGAATGGAAGCTCTACAGTGACAGGAATATTGGCGACCAATACACGCCTCCAGCAAACATTAAAATAAGGCTTTCTACCAAACCCTATCTCTACGTTGCATCATCTCTTAATATTGAAAAGGTAGTCACAGAGAATATTTACAAAACCACCTTCCTATCCGGAAAAAACAGGATCAACCCGCAGCTCTATCTTACCCGTTCATCGCGATTTGAATCTATGGAAGTTAATCAAACCGAGGTATTGACCAATCTTGAGGATGACGGGCTCATGATGGGAATGAAAGGGATTATTTTAAACCGGATCCTAAAATTTCTCGAATTAAGATTAGGCCCCTACCCTCATAAGGCAATGTTGGTAACAAAAGAAGATTATCTCAATAACCCGGTTTACGGTTTAAATCAGTTACCGCAATTTATAAGGCCATTCCCAGATGGTTTTCAGTATGACATTAAACAGTTCAAGGCGGTAACAGATCACTATTTGAAAAACACCCTTTTTCTCAATCCCCGGGAGGAACAATGGGTATATGACGCTATCCACATATCCTTAATGATGGATTATGTAGACCTTCATTATCCCGATATGAAACTTTTAGGATCCTTTAGTGAATTTATAGGAATTAGATGGTTCCACGCCGCCGACCTTGAATTTAATGACCAGTATCCCCTACTGTATATGCACATGGCGAGGATGAACCTGGACCAGCCCCTCACCACAAGCCAGGATTCTCTTGTAAAATTCAATAAGAATATTGCAAATGCATATAAAGCCGGGACTGGGTTAAAATATGTAGAAGATTTTCTGGGAGACGACGCTGTTGAAGCATCTATACGGGAATTTTATCTGGAAAATTTGTTAGAACCCACTAATTCAAATGCTTTTAAAGAGAAACTTCAAAATAATGCAGGTAAGGATATTTCCTGGTTTTTTGATGATTATGTTGCAACCAGAGGCAAGATCGATTTTAAATTCAAAAGAGTAAAAAAAACCAGGGATTCCCTGGAGGTGACCATCAAAAATAAGAAGGATAATAATATGCCGGTTTCCTTATATGGTTTAAACGACGGGGAGATCGTGTATAAAACCTGGATTGAGAACACAGCAGAAAATCAACAGGTGACAATTCCAAGAGAGGGTATAGACAGGCTGGCCCTAAACCATGAAGGCGTGATACCTGAATTTAATCGCCGGGATAATTATAAGGGCATTAATACCCTGCTGAACAAACCCGTACAATTTAGATTACTTCAGGATATAGAAGATCCAAGATATTATCAGGTATTCTTTATGCCCGAAGTATCATTTAACTTATACGATGGTATCGCAATTGGGCCAAAGATTTACAATAAACCTTTCCTTACCAGAAATTTTGATTTTAGGATATCTCCAAAATTTGGTTTTGGAAGCCAAACAATCGTAGGTTCTGCTTCTATAAGCAACACTCATTATCTAGATGATGATAATTTGTTTGCCCTTAGATATGGAATAGGAGGCGTGCGTTTCTCTTATGGTTACAATTTGTTCTATGAAAAATTTACACCCTACCTGGGGTTCTTCTTCAGGAATAATTATCTAAGAGATAATGAAAGACAAAGCCTCATATTAAGAAATGTAAATGTACAAAGGGATTATGACCTCCTAAACCCGGTAGACCAACCCAACTATAATGTTTTTAATGTAAGCTACAATTACAGTGACACGAACCTGGTTGATTATATTGCGGGGGGAATTGATTATGAACTCGCCAAGAACTTTAGTAAACTGGCACTGGATGTAGAATACAGAAAACTGTTCAAGAATAACCGCCAAATAAACCTCAGGCTGTTTGCTGGAACGTTTCTCTATAATGACGAGACAGATAATGATTTCTTCAGTTTTGCCCTTGATCGTCCTACAGATTATCTTTTTGATTACAATTATTATGGTCGAAGTCAAAGCAGTGGACTTTTCAGCCAACAGATCATTATGGCTGAAGGTGGTTTCAAATCCCAACTGGAGCCGCAATATGCCAATCAATGGATGACCACATTCAATGCCAGTACAAATATCTGGAAATGGATCTTTGCTTATGGGGACATTGGCCTTGTAAAAAACCGTGGAGTAAATCCATCATTTGTGTATGACTCTGGTGTGAGGGTAAGTTTGGTGCAGGATTATTTTGAGGTCTTCCTCCCTGTATATTCTAACCTGGGTTGGGAAATCGCACAGGATAGATATGACCAAAAAATTAGGTTTATTGTCACTCTGGACTTGAACACCCTTCTAAAACTATTCACCCGGGAATGGTATTAAGGGTTTTTATTTTCTCATTCCTAAAATGCGATAATTATTATTAAACCTCGGCAACCCATTATTTAATTCGCAATTATTTGCAGATATACGATATCATTTTGAGGATTCTGCATTTTAATTTCTTTTTAAAAGATAAAAAGTATTTTTTACGTATAATTATTGAATTGTATTTAACCTTAGTTTTGATTACCTTTGTTATCATTCAAAAACGTTTTCATGCACAGCCAAACACAAGCAAAAGAATCATTATCATTTGAAGATTTTAAGAGTCAGGTTCTTGAAGATTATCGAATTGCAGTAACCAGCAGGGAATGCAGCCTGTTGGGTCGAAGAGAGGTTCTCACGGGAAAAGCTAAATTCGGTATTTTTGGAGATGGGAAAGAGGTGCCGCAGCTGGCAATGGCCAAGGTATTCAGGAACGGGGATTTTCGTTCTGGTTATTACCGGGACCAGACCTTTATGATGGCCATTGGTGAATTGACTATACAACAGTTCTTTGCGGGACTTTATGCCAATACCAACCTTGAAGACGAACCAATGAGTGCCGGTAGGCAAATGGGAGGACATTTTGCCACTCACAGCCTTAATGCAGATGGTAGCTGGAAAAACTTGATGCAACAAAAGAATTCCAGTGCAGATATTTCTCCTACCGCCGGCCAAATGCCCAGATTACTTGGCCTTGCACAGGCTTCAAAGATATATCGCAATGTTGATGGTATAGATGCTGAAGGTTTCTCCAATCAAGGAAATGAAGTTGCATGGGGAACTATTGGCAATGCCAGTACGAGTGAAGGACATTTTTGGGAAACCATTAATGCTGCCGGCGTTTTACAGGTGCCAATGGTAATGAGTGTTTGGGATGATGAATACGGCATCTCTGTTCATGCTAAATATCAAACGACAAAAGAGAATATTTCTGAAATACTTAAAGGTTTTCAGAAAGATGAAGATACCAATGGCTATGAGATCATTGTAGTAAATGGATGGGATTATGTGGCACTGGTGGAAGCTTATGAGAAAGCTTCAAAAATTGCCCGTAAATCTCACACCCCGGTTCTAATTCACGTAAAGGAACTTACCCAGCCACAGGGGCATTCCACCTCAGGCTCCCACGAAAGATATAAGAATGAAGAAAGATTAAGCTGGGAAAGGGAATATGACTGTAATTTAAAATTCAGGGAATGGATCCTTGAGAATGATTTTGCTAATACCGAAGAACTGGAAGAACTTGAAAACGGTATTAAAAAAGAAGTAAGGGACGGGAAAAAAGCTGCCTGGACTGCATATGCAGATCCTATGAAGAACAAGCAGAAGGAATTATTACCGCTGCTTCAAAATGCTGCAAAAGAGAGTTCCAATAAAGAAGCAATTCTGGCCTTTCACAAGGAAGTTTCTTCCCTTAAAGACCCTTTGAAAAAAGACCTTCTCGTAGCTGCAAGAAAATCTCTTAGATACCTTATAGGTAAAGAAAGTGAAGCTAAAGGTCAATTGGCAAACTGGATTGAAAATTACACGAAACAATCCCAGCCAGAATACAGCAGTAACCTTTACAGCGAGTCCCAGTGGAAGGCCGTAAATGTTGATGAGGTAAAACCTACCTATGATGAGGATGCTGCGGAAGTGGATGGAAGGATTGTCATGAGAGACAATTTTGATAAAATATTCAGCACAAAACCTGAAACCCTTATTTTCGGAGAAGATTCCGGTGAAATTGGTGATGTAAATCAGGGACTGGAAGGAATGCAGGAGAAATATGGCAAATTACGGGTAGCCGATGCAGGTATACGGGAAGCCACTATCCTTGGACAGGGGCTTGGAATGGCTATGCGAGGACTGCGACCCATTGCAGAGATACAGTACCTGGATTACGTACTTTATGCTCTTCAAATAATGAGTGATGACCTTGCCACCCTTCAATATAGAACTAAAGGAAGACAAAAAGCTCCTCTTATAGTAAGAACACGGGGGCACAGGCTGGAAGGTATTTGGCATAGTGGTTCGCCAATGGGTGCTCTTGTACATTTGTTAAGAGGCATGCATATCCTGGTACCAAGAAATATGACGAAGGCTGCCGGTTTTTACAATACCCTACTGGAAGCAGATGAACCGGCATTGATTGTAGAATGCCTTAATGGCTACAGGCTAAAAGAAAAACTCCCAAATAACTTTGGAGAATTCCGTACCCCGCTGGGTGTTGTGGAAACTATAAAAGAAGGAACAGATATTACCCTCGTATCCTACGGTTCTACCTTGAGACTGGTGGAAGAAGCTGCCGCAGAGCTGGAGGAAATAGGCATTAGTGCAGAGGTAATTGACATACAGTCCCTCCTGCCCTTTGACCTGAATAAGGATATCGTGAAGAGTGTGGCCAAAACTAACAGGCTTCTTGTAATAGATGAAGACGTGCCGGGAGGCGCTTCAGCATTTATCCTGCAACAGATCCTGGAAGAGCAGAATGCCTACATACATCTGGACAGTAAACCCCAAACTCTGGCTGCAAAACCGCACAGGCCGGCTTATGGAACAGATGGAGATTATTTCTCAAAACCTTCAGCTGAAGATATTTTCGAGAAGGTTTATGAAATTATGAATGAAGCAAATCCGCAGAAATATCAAAAACTGAGATAAAATTTTTATCTCCAACATAAAAAAAGCCGTGGGTTTACCTGCGGCTTTTTTCTGTTTAATATAATCTGAAGGTATTTTATTCTGAGGGGGGGGGGTGAATTAGGACTTGCCTTACAATCTTACTAAACTTTAATCTTACTTTATTATTTCAAAATTGCAACCTGTCACTTTTCGTTTTATCTTGAAGAGCAGATTAATTACAAATGATGAAGACGCAGGAGAAAATTAAAAAAATAATACAGGTCCATGAGAATTCCGGAACTTATTTAAGTGTAGATGGTATTAAAACCTTTGCACTGGATTATGGCAAGGGAGAAGCTATAGTCTGTATTCACGGGGTACCCACCTCTTCCTTTCTTTACAGAAAGGTTCTAACCGAACTTGCAGCAAAAAATTACAGAGGCATCGCAATAGACCTTCCCGGACTGGGACTCTCTGCCCGGCCGGAGGATTTTGAATATACTTTCTCAAATTTTTCCAGATTTTTAAAAAAGGCCCTGGCTCAACTCAATGTAGAAAAATTTCATCTTGTGGTCCATGACATAGGTGGTCCTATTGGCTTTGCACTGGCTGCAACTAATATGGAAAAGATCCTCTCCCTCACAATTTTAAATACCTGGGTAGATGTTGTGAACTTCAAAAAGCCATTACCAATGCGGCCCTTTGAGAAAAAGATCCTTGGAGAAGCAGAATTAAAATTGCTTACTCATACCACCTGGCCGCTCATGTTCTCTACCCTGGGAGTCAATAATGACGATGGGATAAGGGAAGAAGAAATAAAAGCCTATGTAGACCTTCTTAAAAGGGAAGATGATGGAAAAGCCTTTTTGAAGATCATGAGAAATTTTGAAGATTCAGAGGAATTCCGCCGGCTATGCATAAAGGCGGTGAAGGATACCCCTTATCCGGTCCAGGTAATATGGGGCGAGGATGATCCTGCTCTTTCTTTAAAAGAATATGGCGAGGAAATAAAAAAGTATGCAGACCTTAAATTCTTTAAAACGCTTCCTTCCAAACATTTTCTACAGGAAGAGGTATGGAAAGAACTTGCAGCAGAGATCGCTGCTTTCGCCGGGTCTGCAGATACAAGATCATAAAAGGTTTTTACATCCATTTCCTGTCACTGGATTCCACTTTATACAACAGGTAATTAATATAAGGAATCACCTCCCTGTTTACTGCCTTAAAAGTGACATCGCCTCCGGCTGTATGAAAAACCAGGTTATACAGGTTCCTTCTTTTATACCAAAAGGGTTGCTTTACGGTTACCGCCTGCATTTTAAATGCTTCAAAGACTTCTTCCCTGCTTGTCCACACTCCCTGCTTTTTTATTAGGAAATCATCCTCAAAGATCAATTTTAAAGACTTATACCGAAGGATTTGATACGGAAGCGCCAGCAGTAAATAAAGAACGGCCATACTAACCCAGAATCCCTGAGTGGTATAAGGAAACCACCATAGTATCAAATAACTTATTCCCACAGGAATTAACACTATAAAAATTCGCCGAAGCAGCATTAACCGGTGAGGCCGAATGACTTTCTCCAGGCCGGTCTCTCTTGCTCCATATAGGAAAGATTTCACCCTGCCAACGGTATCCCTTGCTAAACCAGGAATTTTTATTTTCTTTTTTTGAAGTACATTTTCACTGCTGGCAAGAGCAATTCTGGCCTCATATAAATTGAAGGCTTTTTGAATGGGATTGGTTACCACCTGCATTAGCTGCACTCTTCTAGGCTGCAGGGATACCCTGGTATTGGTTTTAAGCCCCATCTCCAGGTCCAGGCTCTCCCGTGTTTGCACCAGTTTAAGTCCAAAATACTTTATGAAAACTTCCAGTACAGTTATAAGAATACTAATAATTAGAAGGATGCCGAATAAGATGATCATAAGGCTGAAGGATTGGGTAAAGTCCGGCACCTGGTCATAATATTCGCTAAACTCTTCTTCATAATCCTTGAAGAAGGTATTTAATTCATTATAAATTGTGGCAAAAAAGGCAAGAACGAGAGCAAACCCTCTTCCGTAATTGCTGCTTATTCCAATTTTAAGAAGGGTAAGTATATCCAGTTTATGGGTCCATAATTTTGTTTTTGGCTTTGCATCTTCAGGCCGCTCCTCTACCTCCAGGTCATTAAAAACCGGTTCCACTGCATCTTTTTTCGCCTTCATCAGGATATCTGTAAGTTCCCTGGCTTTTTCCCTGCTTACAGCCTTTATGCTAACCTCATCTTCTTTACTCCCTGCTGTTTCTATTATTACGCTGTAGACATTGATAAGCCTTTGAACCAGGGACCTTTTTAAATGAACCTGCTGGATCTTATCAAAAGAGATGGAAATATCCTCTGTAGAGAACACCCCCTTTTGAAGAACAAATTCATCTCTTTGATAATCGATATGAAAAAGGAATCTCCTGTAATAAAACCAGCTGTATCCCAGTGTTAATACTGCAACAGCAATTATTCCAAGCACCACATAAAGCACGGTTGTTGAAGAAGGATTACTTAACAGGAAATAAACTCCCAGAACCCAGAATCCGCGAAGGAACCTGTAAAGCGTAGTAAGGAAAATGAGTACTACCCCTTTTATGGATTGCCGCTGCGGGAGGCTAAAAGCTTCAGGACTCATCCTCTGTGATCTTTACAGAAAGGGCTTCTTTCAATTCGCGGGCCCGGACCGGTTCCAGGCCGGGAATACTTAGATCACTTCCACTTCCTCCCGCTGTGAAAACCTGGATAGAAGCGATATCAAGAAATTTATCAAAGACATCCCTGGAAATGGATACGTGCTGTATCCTGTTAAAGGGCACAACAGTAGTAGTATTCACAAAGAATCCCCGGCGGTAAAGTATATCTTTTTCCCGCAGTGCGTAACCGTAGTTTTGCTGCATTTTATAAGTATTCCAGAACCTGAATAAAAAATATAACAAAATGACTACCAGGGATATCCATAGAGTATATGGGTTCACATTGTAGTAGAACATCGCTCCCCAAGCCGCAAAAACAAATAACATAAAGATCCCGGTTTGAAAAACTGCTTTGAATAAATAGTTCCCGGAAATACCATGGAAGCTAACCTCCTCATAGTTAGGAAGGCTGGTTAGATCAATCTCAGGGTTGGAGAAATTTTCCATTATGGAAGCCATTTCTTTTCAAAATTGGGCTTTCTTTTTTCCAAAAATGCATCCCGGCCTTCTTTAGCCTCATCTGTCATATAGGCAAGCCTGGTGGCTTCCCCAGCAAATACCTGCTGCCCTACCATTCCATCATCTGTAAGATTCATGGCAAACTTCAGCATTTTAATGGAGGTCGGGGATTTTGCAAGGATCTCCTGTGCCCATTCGTATGCAGTCTCTTCCAGCTTTTCGTGAGGAACAACAGCATTCACCATCCCCATTTCAAAAGCCTCCTGTGCAGAATAATTTCTTCCTAAAAAGAATATCTCCCTCGCCTTTTTTTGCCCCACCATTTTAGCCAGGTAGGCAGAACCGTATCCACCGTCAAAGCTGGTAACATCTGCATCTGTTTGCTTAAAGATCGCATGTTCCTCACTGGCAAGGGTAAGGTCACAAACCACATGAAGGCTATGCCCTCCTCCTACTGCCCATCCAGGCACCACAGCAATAACCGCCTTAGGCATAAATCTTATGAGTCGCTGCACTTCAAGGATATTTAGCCGGTGCATTCCGTCTTCTCCCACATATCCCTGGTGACCTCTTGCCTTTTGATCGCCGCCGCTGCAAAATGAATAGATCCCATCTTTGGAGGAAGGACCTTCAGCAGACAATAATACTACCCCGATAGAAGTATCTTCTTGAGCATCGTAGAAAGCATCATATAATTCGCTGGTGGTTTGGGGTCTAAAGGCATTCCTAACGTCGGGCCTGTTAAATGCAATTCTTGCAACCCCATTAGATTTCTTATAGGTTATATCCTGATATTTTTTGGCTGTTTGCCACTCTATATTATGCATATACTTTTTTTTAAGGTAAAAATAACATTTTTAATATGAATTCCCCTGCCCAAAGCAGCCACTACTTTACAAAAGGTAGGGAAAGGAAATAAAGTTTTGCATATATTTTCTATCGATTCCCCGTCCCGCCATTCCTGCTCTTCCATTAACTTCTTCTTCAACAGAAGGTTTCTAAAAGTTCAAATTCTGTTTTTTGCACAATTCTTGATTATCTTTGTAAAAATCAAAGTTTGATGAGAGTTGCGGGCTTATTTATTATTTTTTTATTTACTTCCTGGTTAGGAAAGGCACAGGAGATCCCTGCTGTAAGAGATACACCCGATTTTATCATTGAAAGACTTGAAATACGTCCATCCCTAACTATCCTGGGCCCTGAAATTCCCAATACAGGGAGATTCAGGATACGTGAGGTAAATTTTGATACCTCTTCAGATAGGAAAGAGGTAGACATAGCTGCATTAATGGCAGAAGAAAAACAAATGAAAAGACGTACCGTCGAACTTGCACCCCCTGTACAGGTACCACAGGCGCCCGGCAGCAATCTTACCACCAGGAACAATGATTTCCAAATGGGGACCAGGTTCTTTAACCAATCCTTTAGCCCCGAACTACAAACCCGGGGTACCCGAAATTCAGTTTATCGTAATGCTGCAGAAACTACAGGCGCCACATACTTAAACAGCTTTCACAACCCATTTCTTCGTAGCCGGGTATATTCGCCCTACAATCGTGGATATTATTACTATTGATTAGGCACTAAATAGATCCCGTCCTCTTTAATTTCAATTTGTCTCTGCTTGTAAAGGGTCCCAATAGCTTTTTTAAAGCTTTTTTTGCTCATTTGCAATTTTGTCTGGATCTCTTCCGGCGTTGACTTATCTGTAAGGGGAAGGAAACCATTTTTTAATGATAACTCATTCAAAATATCCTGGGCATTGGGTTCAATACTTCTGTAACCGGGACGTTGCAAGGTTATATCTATTTTTCCATCTGGCCTTGTCTTCTTTACCCATCCTTTTAGTCTGTCACCAACTTGTACATCCTGGAAAAGATCATCTTTAAATATCAATCCCTGGTGGATCTCATTCACAATTACATTTACCCCAAGATCTGTAGGATTTGCAACTATAAGATCTACCTCCTCAAAAGGTTCTACAGTGAGTTCCCTGTTGTCCAAAAACGCATTTGTTTTACTGGAGGCAACTAATCTTCCGGTTTCTTCATCCAGGTAGCAAAATATAAGATACCAGCTGCCCTTGCGCATTTTAGAAGCCATTTCCCTGTAAGGAACAAAAAGATGTTTCTCAAGCCCCCAGTCAAGAAAGGCTCCAATATCACTAACTTCCACACATTTTAAATATGCGAACTCATCCAGCTTTACGTATGGATCCAGGGTTGTGGCCACAGGCCGTTCCTGGTGATCGAGATAAACGAACACCTTAATTTCATCTCCTATCTCAAAGGCTTCAGGTTTATATTTATTGGGTAGTAACACCTCGTCACCTTCCTCATTTTCAAGAAAAAGGCCGGGTTCTGTATCCCGGTTGATCTTCATTGTGTGGTATTCTCCTACTCTAAGCATAATTCTTAATTTAAATTGCAAAGATACTTTTATTTCAAATGACTTTTCTTCATAAAAAAATCCTCTTTTCATTGCTGAAAAAAGGATTTTAAAAGTAATGCTCTATGTTTAATTAAAGATGTTCTCTTTTTTAAAATGTTTGGTTAGCAGGTAGTAAAGAACTGCCCTGTATTTGGTCCTGTTGGATTTCCCATATCGCTCAATAACAGCTTCAAGGCCGGCATCGAGTTTATCGTCATCTTTAAGACCCAATTTTTTTATGAGGAAATTGTTTTTCACTGTAGCCATTTCAGTCTCACTTGAGCTTGCAACAGTTTCGGCATCACTGTTAAAGATACTTGGACCACAGGCTTCAGTTACTTTTCGAAGCAAACCAACATCCAGGTCATCCCCTATCTTGGTTTTGTAATCATCAATGTACTTTCCAACTTTTTCGTCTGTTTTTGTAGCCATGTTCTATGGATTTTAGATTATTCATATAAATATAAGGAATATAACTTAAACCGGCTACTTCTGCTACTAGGATTTCATAAAGCTGAAATATTCCAGCAGTACTTCATCATTCAGTTTTCTAGGTGTAAAGATCTCCAGGAGCTTTGGTTTTTCTGAAGCATCGAAGAAATCCTTCAATGCCTTCTCTGTTTCGCTGGTGTTCTTTGCGCTCTGATATTCCAGCCCATACATCTGGCAGATAGATGCTGCATTTAGATTATGTACAGTCTCAAAATAGGTATCAAAATTCTCTGTATTCTTATTCCCTGGTAAGATCCTGAAGATCCCGCCACCTTCATTATTGAGTACAATGATCCTGAAGTTTTTGGGTAAATAATTATTCCACAATCCGTTGCTGTCATAGAAGAAACTAAGGTCCCCGCAAATAAGCAGGGTGGGTTCTTCACTTATAATTGCCGCCCCTACTGCTGTGGAAACACTGCCATCAATCCCGCTGGTCCCGCGGTTGCAAAACATTTTATGAGTAGCGTCCCACCGGAATAACTGGGCGTACCTCACCGTGGAACTGTTTCCTAGCTGCACGTTGTAATTTTTAGGCACTTTGGGTACTATTGATTGCATCGCACGTAGATCTGAATACGGGATCTCCTCCATATATAATTCATGCCGCTGCTGCCGCTCTTTTCTCACGCCTTTCCATTTTTCGGCATAATCGCTTTCAACCGGCGTTGTAAGATCAAGAAAATTCTGAAAAAATGAATTTACAGAGGTCTCAAAATGTTTGTTGAGACAAAAGAAGGTATTATAGGCCTTTTTTGGATCCACGTGCCAGTGCTGTTCCGGCTGATAATTTCGCAAAAAGGATTTTATTTTCTTGGAAACGATCATCCCTCCAAAAGTCAATAAAATATCTGGTTGTAAGGCGCGAAACTGCTCTTCAGCATCACCAGATCGTTCTATGGGACCAATAAGGGTATCAATTCTGGTGAAAAATTCAGGATGCTGGAGATTGGAGGTAGTTTCAGTAAAAACAAGAACAGAATTATCCCCGGCCAGCTTTTCCAGGAACCGCTGCTCCACGGCATTGGGCTGGGCTACTCCCACGATTATCATTTTACGCTTTGCTTTGCTCCAAAGCTCAGCATAAGGGGTAAGCTCTTTTTCAGAATAAATTCGCTGTTTAATATCGGGATAGATCTGCAGGGGTTTTACCTTAAGATCATCTACCATATCATAAAGGGGCTCATAAAAGGGGACATTGATATGTACCGGCCCTTTATCCTCCAGTGCCTTGTTCAACGCCAGGTTGATCTCCCGCTCATTATGCCGCTGGGACTCAAATTGTTTTTGCTGAAGTTTCTTATCTGTAGCCTCAGTCTCCAGTACTACTTCTGAATGCAGGTTGGCTGAATATAGGATATGGTTCTCAAAAACATTCTTTTGCTTGATGGTTTGCCCGTCCCCAATGTCTATCCTCTCAATAGGCCTGTCGGCTGAAATCACCACCAGCGGAATATCGCTGTAGAATGCCTCTGCAATGGCCGGGTAATAATTAAGTAAGGCAGATCCTGAGGTGCAAACTACCGCTACCGGTTCCTGTAACTGCTGCGCCATACCCAGTGCCATGAAGGCTGCACAACGTTCATCAACGATGCTGTAAGGCGTTATCTCAGGATGATGGGTAAATCCTATTGTTAGAGGTGCGTTCCGTGATCCCGGGGAGATCACAACGTGTTTTATATTTTTGGCTACACAAAGCGAGACTATAGATTGTGCAACAGGTATTTTTGAGTACTTCATAGAGCACCAAATTTACAAATTTTCACCTTGGCATAAATTCATTGTGAAGCAGAAAATCTCTCACAGCCGTCCCTCTTTAATCAGTTAGGGTCATTTTAACATTTTTTTTGGTTTTTTAAAAAGGATTATTTACTTTCATTTTATCTAACTAAAAAAATTAAGTTAAATGGAAGCCACGTCGCCTGCCAATTCAGGAAATTTTTATCCGGCCCAGGATTCTTCACCGGTACGCACCAGTGAATGGTTTTGGACCTTATTCTTAACAGCTATTCCTCTTGTAGGTCTCATTATGCTCCTGGTATGGGCTTTTGGAAGTGGGAATAACATCAATAAATCCAGCTGGGCCAAAGCTACCTTGTTATGGATCCTGGTAGTTACGGGGTTTTATGTTCTGCTATTTATAATTTTTGGACTTTCGTTCCTGAGCGCCGGAAATTATTAAAAAGAGTTTAACCGGAGGTTGCAATTAATACTTCCGGTTTTTAATTTATACCCGGCATCTTTGAAATTACTGCTTTCATGGTACCCGCTTTATTAAGGGTTTCCTCCCACTCTGCTACAGGTACACTTTCTGCAGTGATGCCTCCACCCACAAAAATTTCTGTGGTGTTTTGCGTAAGTTTCATACATCTTAGATTCACATAGAGGGAAGTTTTTGTGACCTGCGCGGCATAAGCCAGGTTTTCAGTATTCCGCCTGTTCCCGCTGCGCTTTATCTCCTGCTTCATATTGATCTCTCCTAGAAACCCGGTATAGAATTCCCTGTCATAATTCTCTTTCTCAATGATGAACTTTTTTGCAGGTTCTTTTGGAAGTCCGCAAATTGCAGGGGTGGGATGAATGGCCGTGATCAGGCTGGTAAGGCTATTTTTTTCCTTTTCTGAAAGATCTTTTTCATTTCCGGTAGCATCTTCCGCATTTACATTTCCAATCTCTCCCGTAATATCTGTTCTTAAATGTAAAAGATTCCCGGCTCTGCTGGTATACGGCCCTTTTAGCTGAATATTTCTGCCATTTTTCTGAAGGCTTTCCACAACAGCATCGGTTACAAACTGCTGCTCTTTTTTTTCCTTTGGACCCCATCCCACCTCCATACTTCCGTTGAACTGCTGCGTACCTGCCAGGGCCATGGTTCTAAACCTGTTCCTCTCCACCTCCAGCAAAACTTCAGGAGTAGCACCCAGCCAGGTACCAACCACAGGGTGATGAAAAAGGTAAACATAGGCGTTTGGATATTTCTTCAGCAGGCGTTGAAAGAGTTCGAGAGCATCCAGGCTGCCGGTTTCCAAAACCTCTTTTCGCGATAAAACGACTTTTTGGAATTCCCCGTCATTTATAGCGTCTATTCCTTTCTGCACAAGATCAATGTGCCTCTCCTTTTCTTTCACCGCACTGGAATTTGAATAATCCACTCCGGGTGATAACTGCAATTCTTCAGTTTCGGAAAAAACCGTTTCCAGGAACTTCGACTTTTCCTGCGGAATTAAAACCGCTTCCTGCCGGTCATCAAATGGGGCAAACAGGAATCCACTTCGGGAGAAATCAGTAGTTTTATAAACATCCAGGTAATCTTGCAACAATGCTTTGGTGCTTCCCGATCTTGAAGCCGGATCTTTATAAGCTACAAAGGGAAAATTCCTCTCCATTTGATCTTTAAGGGTGCTAAAAAATTCTTTAGGATCTGTCATTACTTTTTCTTTGGGAGAGCGATGGTTGTAAGTTTAACCACAGAAATAAGATTATCTTCCACATCTGTGATCCTGATGTTCCATAGCTGGGTGGTACGCCCTTTATGCAGGAAACTGGCTTTGGCGTAGACATCACCTTCAGAAATACTTTTTAAATGATTTGCAGAGATCTCAATGCCGCGGATAAAATATTCTGAAGAATCCAGGAAAATATGAGAAGCCACACTTCCCACGCTTTCTGCCAGGGCAACAGTAGCTCCCCCGTGAAGCACCCCGTCCGGCTGATGAACTTTGGAAGTCACCGGCATTTTTGCCACTACATAATCGTCACCTATATCTGTAAATTCTATATTGAGAGTGTCCATCAAGGTATTTTTAGACATTTCATTGCATTTTGCAAGGATTTCGTGTTTCTCCATTCCACTTAAGTTGTTTACTTTGTAAAAATACGAAAGCATTCAGTAAGTCTTACTAAAGTTTTTCTAACAGAAAAAGGAGCCGTTTTTCAGCGACTCCTTTGTCTTTGATTGGGTAATTAATTTATACTCAAACTCTCAGATGAGACCTAAGTTTCCAGTGGCATTTAGACTCCAGCCGCGGATCCTATAGTTAAAGTCGAGAACCCACCTTACCAAGTTATGGTAAGCACATATTCCCCTGAATGATTTATATGAGCATCGCCAACAATTAGGCGATAATTTCCGCTTAAAGGGGCATTATTCAATACAAGTTGGGTGGACTCTCCGCCAGAAGTCCATGCATGACTGACCACATCACCTGTTGGAGAAATCAAACGAATTTCTGGAGTAAGTTCCCCTGAAGTTCTCGCTATGGTAACCTGAATGAAATTACCCGCATTAGCAGAAAAACTCCACTGGTCGAGATCCCCCAGAGCAATCGAGCCTGAGTGGTTAGCCCCATTAGTAAGAATACCTCCGTCATCACCCGCTGGAACCACAAAATCCTCCGGTGCATGAGCTAAACGAAGCACATAATCCCCACTGCCATTGATGTGGGCGTCTCCTACTATTACACGGTACGTTCCGCTTAACGGGGCATTATTCACAACGAGTTGAGCGGTCTCACCGCCAGAAGTCCAAGCATGGCTGACCACATCACCCGTAGGGGAGATAAGACGGATCTCTGGAGTTAAGTTTTCCGAAGTCCTCACTATTGTAACATGTATGAAATCGCCCTCATTTGCTGAAAAGCTCCATTGGTCAAGATCTCCTAGAGGAATGGAACCCTGTTGGTTCGCCCCATTAATAAGAGCGCCACCCTCATCAGCCATAGGTATTACGAAATCTTCTGGGGAATGAACTAAACGCAGCACATAATCACCACTACCATTAGTGTGGGCATCTCCCACAATTAGACGGTAGTTTCCGCTTACAGGAGCATTATTCACAACGAATTGGGCGGTCTCACCACCAGAAGTCCAAGCATGGCTGACCACATCACCTGTAGGAGAAATTAGTCGGATCTCTGGAGTAAGGTCTCCCGAGGTCCTAACTATTGAAACGTGGATAAAATCACCTTCATCCGCCTTTAAAGTCCAGGTATCTAGAGTGCCCAAAGCAATATTTCCTGTATGGTTTTCCCCGTTAGTCAGTGGTCCACCACCCTCTCCAGGAGTTCCGGTAGTTTCACAAGCATCGCCTATGCCATCACCATCAGAATCTGCTTGATCAGGATTAGCTACTTCAGGACAATTATCGCAGGCGTCACCTACACCGTCACCATCAGTATCTTCCTGGTCGGGATTGGCAACATTGGGACAATTGTCTACATCATCTGCAATACCATCACCATCTGCATCCTCTATTTCACCTTCTTCGCAGGCATCGCCTATACCATCACCATCAGAATCTGCCTGATCGGGGTTGGCTACTTCAGGACAGTTATCGCAGGCATCGCCTACACCATCACCATCTGTATCTTCCTGGTCGGGATTGGCTACATTGGGACAATTGTCTACATCATCTGCAATTCCGTCACCATCAGCATCTTCAATCTCATCGTCTTCACAGGCATCGCCTATACCATCCCCATCAGAGTCAGCTTGATCCGGGTTTGCTACTTCAGGACAATTATCACAGGCATCGCCTACACCGTCCCCATCTGTATCTTCCTGATCGGGATTGGCTACATTAGGACAATTGTCTACACCATCAGCAATACCATCACCATCAGCATCTTCAACCTCTCCATCATCACACGCGTCTCCAATGCCATCGCCATCAGCATCTGCCTGATCCGGATTCGCTACTTCAGGACAATTATCGCAGGCATCGCCTACTCCATCACCGTCTGTATCTTCCTGCTCCGGGTTTGCTACATTAGGGCAATTATCTTCTTCGTCACTAATTCCATCCCCGTCTGCATCACCATCTTCTCCGTTTCCCGGATCGACATCATCACCATCACAACCAAATCTTAGGTGCTCATAATCTACATTATCCTCACCATCAAAATTGCCATGAATGTCATTCCTGTTAAGGGTTCCCTGGATAACCGTATTGGTGACATCTCCATAAACTCCTTCCCAGTCCAGCAAATTGATCTCGAAATAGATATAATCTTCGTCATCTTCAAATTCCGGAAGGTCCGGCAGTGCTACACATAACGGACTGGCAGAGGGATCTTCACCTTCAGTAGAAACAACATTTTCTAAACCGGAATACAGGACAGAACCACTATTATCTGTTCCCAGCCAAATATCAACTGAGAAAGCTGCCGGGAAATGCCTGCCTATATCATTACAATAATTTGCAAAGAAGCAGAATGTAACAGCCTGGGTTGGATTTAGATCGAAAAATAAATATCCATATTCGTTGACATCTCGATCGTCGTAACATAACACCGAAACATCCACATATTTTTTAACCCCGGCATTGAGATCTATAGTCAGAGGTAAAGGAGATGCAACAAAACCTGCCAGAGCTCCCCCTCTGGGTGCCAGCCAAATTAATTCTCCACCGGCATTATAAACCGCGAAGTGAGCTAAGATATAGGTCCCGGGATCCAGTTCCAGTTCGGGAGCTTCTTCAGTAAAGATCTGGCCCGAAACCAGATCAATACGAAATGGATCCCCTGAAGCCCCCACGACCTCTGTCTCATTCTGTAATAAAATAATTTCTACATAGGAAGGCTCATCATCTGTACAAGTGGGTAATTCACTTACTTCCTGTTTCGTGGCTGTCCTGTTGGCAACCATATCATTTAAGATCGCACTAAAAGAAATGCTGGCCTTTTCCTCCTTGAGAGGATTAACGTCATCTTTGCTGCAATAGGTAAACAGCAGCAAGAAACCTGCAATAGCAGTAAAATACTTTATAAAATTTTTCATGATTAAATTAATACAATACAATAGTTAGGATGCACTTATATCTTTATGCAGCGGTTGCATTAAAGAATAAGCATAATTATCATATGGGAGGTGATCACTGGGCGTACTCCTGCATGCACCCATTTAGAAGTCCGGGTAGGGAAGGACATCGGGTCTTATGTGAAGAATTTTATAAAATTCGGTAATAAATTTAATCTTATTTTAATCCCGACTTCAATAGGGGAAATCCCTTAAAAATTAAAAAATACTATTTCAATATGCTGTTTTTCAGATATTTATATTGAATATCTGGATACTCATTATAAAGAAACTGTTTTGTTTTTCAAATTGACATTAATAATCTGAGTATTTCAAATCAATATTTTATACTTTCCGTTTTAATTAGAAAAAATATGAATCCAGCCGAAAAAAAGGTTTCTTACGAGATAAGTAATACCTACAGTACTCTTAATGATCTTACAGCTACAACGAAAAACGTGTGGGTGGTCCTGCACGGGATAGGATACCTTAGCCGATATTTCCTTAAATATTTTAAAAACCTGGATCCTGAGGATAATTACATCATCGCCCCGCAGGCACAGTCAAAATATTATCTCAACAATGAATATCGTCACGTAGGGGCCTCCTGGCTCACAAAAGAGAATACAGAGCCTGAAATTGAGAATGTACTTAATTATCTCGAAGAAGTCTACACGGCTGAGGCTCTTCAAAACGCACCAAAGCTTATCCTGTTTGGCTACTCCCAGGGAGTATCGGCCGCCACAAGATGGGTTGCCCGAAATAAGGTGGAATGCTCCCACCTTATCCTCCACTCCGGCGGACTTCCGAAGGAACTGGAACCTGAAGATTTCGAATTTTTAACCGACACCAGGGTTACTTTGATCTACGGCACCCGGGATGAATATTTGAACGAAGAGCGGCTTAAAACAGAACATGCCAGGGCAAAAGAATTATTTGGAGACCGCCTGGAGATAATTTCCTTCGATGGGGGGCACGAGGTGAATACAGAAATCCTGGAGAAGATCGCCAAAACTATTTCTTCTGAATAAGCCTCCCTTATGAGAAAATCTGTTCTAAAGGAAAAGCCGGTATCGATACTAAAAAGTATTGGACCCGGATTTCTACTTGCAGGTGCGGCAATTGGTGTTTCCCACCTGGTGCAGGCAACCCGGGCCGGAGCAGATTATGGGTATGTTCTTATTTTGGTCCTGGTGATCGCCTGTGTTTCCAAATACCCCTTCCTGGAATTCGGTCCCCGGTTTGCCGCGGGAACAGGGGATCACCTTATCACAGGATACAGGAAAATGGGCAAATTCCCTTACCGGGTCTATATTCTTATCACGCTTGGTAGTATGTTCATTATCCAGGCAGCTGTCACAATTGTAACAGCCGGCCTGGCAGAACGTTTATTTAATCTGGGGCTAACACCTTTTCTCTGGAGCCTTATAATTCTTGGCTCCTGCATTGCCCTATTGCTTATAGGGAAATACCCGGGGCTGTATAAAAGTATGAAGGTGATCGTTTCCCTGTTAACCCTCGCAACTCTTGCAGCTGTGCTAATGGCATTTGGTGCCGGCACTACAGAAAAAGTTATCACCCATGAAACTCCTTCCCTATGGACCACTGCCAGCCTGGGATTTATAATCGCTTTTATGGGCTGGATGCCCATTCCCCTTGACGCTTCTGTATGGCATTCCATCTGGACCAAAGAAAAAGCCTTTCAAAATAAACAGGAGATCTCTGTCAAAGGAGCTTTTGCCGACTTTAACGTAGGATACCTCTCTGCCGCGTTTATTGGTTTGCTCTTTTTTTTACTAGGAGTCCTGGTGATGTTTGGCAGCGGAACTTCTTTTTCTTCCAACAGTGTTGAATTTTCCTCCCAGCTCATTAACCTCTACGGACAGACCCTTGGAAACTGGAGCAAACCCCTCATATCTGTTGCGGCTTTTATTACCATGTTCAGCACAGTCTTAACCGTAACAGATGCTTATCCGCGTGTGATTTCTGAACTTAAAAAACCTCAAAAAGAAGCGGAATATTCAAAGCAGGACAAATGGAAGGTGTACAAAATATCTATTTTCATAATCCCGATTTTATCATTGTCCCTGCTGTTTTTGTTCTCGGGTTCCTTCACTCTTCTGGTAGATTTTGCCGCAGGACTCTCATTTCTCTCCGCACCCTTTCTTGCCTGGTTTAATTATAAACTGGTAACGGGAAAACAGATGCCGGAGGAGCACCGGCCGGGCAGATCCTACAGGATCTTTAGTATGATTTGTTTTGGATTGCTGGTGGTGTTTAATTTGGTGTATTTGTATTATGTGTTTTTGATGTAGACAGTATAAAAGTTTTCCTTTAACCATCAAGAATATTAACTCCCTAGCACCTCAAAATACATTTTTCCTTCTGGTATCGATATAGAAAAAAATCTACGATTGACAGATATTATCAAAGTTTATTTCTCCCGTAACTTCTTAAAAAGGTGGCAATTTTATCCCTCTTTCATAAGACCGCCTTTTCTTTTTTGCATCGCCCAAAAAAGAAACAAAAAAGTCTAGGCTTACGAAAGTTTATCTAAATTTTTCATTCGGTGGCTAAATTTTAGGAACTCGCGGGCAAATGAATTAAAGCGAGATTAATCCGTTTCGCTCAAACAGCCTAAAATTCTTAACGCCACTCTCATTTCAAATTTTACGATAAACTTTCGTAGGCCGGAAAAGACCTTCTAAAGAAAAATTAACTCAAATTGATGGTTCTTTTACATCATCACCTCACGCTAATAAAATATTTAATGGGATGTCGAATGACCATTCGGTACTAAATTAAATTTTAACTTTTAAAAGCTCCTTCCCTTTTTTCAAGGGAAGGTGGATTGATTGGCACCTAAGATTATCCTAATTAACAAAATTATGAGCCAATCTAGACGGAAGGCTTCAGGCGGGGAAGAATTGTTCTTGCATTTCTAAATAAGTGCGTACGCTACCAACTGCTTTTAAGATAAGATTTTTTGAACAACAAAAAAGCGCAACCCATTTCTGGATTGCGCTTCATTTTATTTAAGTTTTAAAGAGATCCCTCCTTACGTCGGGATAAGCGATTAGCTTACTTCACCTCTTCAAAATCTACATCCTCAACATCGTCGCCTTGCTTAGAGTCTCCTCCTGCGCCCGGCTGACCGTCCTGGGCTCCGGCTCCCGGTCCACCTTGTGGCCCGCCTGCTCCCGGCTGCCCGCCTTGCTTGGCCTGTGCTTTGGACATCTCTCCAGATTACTTTCAAGATTCGTTGATCGTAATAAATTTTGGGGAGATAACTTTTTTTCCCAGATATGGTTAAAACTTATGATATCCACACCATCCCTGAGGCAAAATAAACCCATTTATTCCCCTCTTTTTTAAATATTATCAAAGAACCTCCCTCATTACTTGACAAATAAAAAATCGCGTAGTTCAAAGATCTATCAAATGCTGGGCTCGACAAGGATAACATTGAGGTGCCAGAATCAACTATATTCTTTTTATCTAATATTTCTGTCCATTTTTCAATTCTAAAACTCCGGGAACTTTTTTGTAGAAATTCAATTTCTTCCTTAAACAAGTTCTCAAAATGCACAACATCAGATTCATTTTTGATATTAAAATTTTGAATCAGGCTCAAATGGAAAGGGTTAATTAAATGGGACCAATGCTTACCTTCATAATTTTGTAAGATTTTATTATTAAAATGAATACCTCTGTTCTCGAATCCGTCGAAATAGGAATTTAAAATAGCTTGAGTCTCCTTTCTTTCCTGAACATTCCGATTGCTCACCTGAGATTTACAAGTAATAAAGCTGCCCAGTATCATCAATAATATAAGCGATTTAGTTTTCATTAATTACAGTTATTGGTTCCTTGAGCTTGTCCTGTGGCTGGAGAAAGTGCCGAGCCTTCAGCTATGTTGGCGTCTTCTATAGCCTGTTGTGTGTTTTGATCTAAATCGTCAAAAGCAGTAGTGCCCAACATAGCTCCTGACCAACTTAAATAATTATAATATTCGTGATTTACCAAACTGCTGTTATCCCAAGATTCCAAAGAATTCGAAATAGCACTCACAAACTGTTGGGTCATAAGGATATGTTGAGCTGTATTTGGATCATTATTATTTGCTGAAAGTAAAGTCCTCAAGGAGTTGGAAAGGTTACTAAACATTTCTTCTTGATAAATATAAGAAGTATAGGCATGTAAGCTTTCGTGGATGATAGTACGAGCAACAGACAAGTCGGTAGAATTACTAATATAATCGGAATCAAGGGTAATGGTAAAATTAATTATTATTTGGTCATTTGGATCACGTTTTGGATCAGTATTGGCATTAACTCTTTGACCATCATCATTAGGAGGTAAATTTTTGACGTCAAAAATTAAATTATATTTATCTGACTGATTAAAAATTTTTAAAATATATCCGGTGAGGTTTAATTCCTCCTTTACAAAAGCTGGCATTTCTCCTAAATCTATATATTCCTGATCATTCAACATTTTCTTAATTATATCTTTTACACATTCTTTCATGTTGGTAGTGTAAATTATCTGTTCCTCAAAATCCACTTCCCCGGCGGCCATCCAGGCATCAATTGCTTCCTTGCCAAAATTTTTATCTGAAATGGAGTTAATACTATTTAAATAATTGTTTAACTCTACTAATTGATCATCTGTAGCCTCGTATAGCAACCACTCTCTTTCCGGTGAATCTGAAGTTAATTCTAAAATCTCTGAAATTTGTACTATTGCACCAAAGCGCATCATTGGAGCCGTCATGATCTCTTCTCCATCTACCGTTTCATTATTATCCCCTGGGGAACCGCTTCCATCTCCTCCACCTCCCAGAGGATTTGGTTCATCCCAATCATAAGTGCCATCTGAATCTCCCGGGCTTTGAGGATAACCAGGATTGTAATTAGTATCTTCAGGATAATCCTCTGGACCTGAGGAGCCGCCCGAGCATAACAAGTAACACTTCTGGCATTAAGGTAGGTATCGAAAAAGTTACCCATATTCATATTGTGAACAGGATAATATTTTACTTTATTTTTTAAAGACACCTTTCCGCCTTGGTTTATGGAAAGTAATTCGGGAAATTTTAAATTATATTGGACAATAAAAGGTTGAAACTCCCCTCCATTTTTTGAACTCAAAACAAGGTTGTAAATTGCTTTTCCCTGATTTTTAAAAGTAATCGGAAAAGTATAGGATTGATAGTCTTGAATTTTCACAAAACGTGTCTCATCTCCTACAATTTGAAAATCCGGATTTTTAATAGCTCTTTTGCTTTCTACTGGTATAGGCTCTATTAAGAACTTATCCAATAAATCTGAAATTAAATTATTCTCTCGTACGGTGGAAATTTTCACTGATGTTACAACAACTTCAGGAGAGTTTTTTCCTTGAGTTGTTTGTTGTAATTCCTCCTTTTGGCAACTACAAAAAACCAAAAAAATTGATAACACTAGGGGTTTAATAATGGAGGGGGGGGATTGTAAAATTTTCATTTTTTATTTTTAAAGATTAGAAAAAATGCATTTTACAGTAGGGTGCTAATGCGTGAATTTGATATTTGCTAATATTAATAGATTCCTAAAGGAAGGCAATTTTTTAACATTTCTTTAATGATATTTTTTCCAAAGCAAAAATCTCAGTTCTGAGTATAGTTTTATCTTTTATCAGGAACAGCGACTCATAAAGTTTTGCTATTCAGACTTATAAAAATAAAAAAACGCAACCAAATTAATGATTGCGCTTCTTTTTTTATAAGTCCTTCCCAATTATGGAAAGTATCTAGAATTATGTGTTATTTCACCTCTTCAAAATCTACATCTTCAACATCGTCACCCTGCTTGGAGTCTCCTCCTGCGCCCGGCTGACCGTCCTGAGCTCCGGCTCCGGGTCCACCTTGTGGTCCTCCGGCTGCTCCGCCCTGGGCTTCTGCCTGTGCTTTGTACATCTCTTCAGATGCTACTTTCCAGGCTTCGTTGATTTTATCTAATGCAGGCTGAATGGTTTCAACTTCTTTGGTTTCATATGCCTTCTTCAGTTCTTCCAAAGCATCTTCGATTGGCTTCTTCTTATCATCCGAAAGTTTGTCACCAAACTCTTTCAGTTGTTTTTCTGTCTGGAAGATCATTCCATCAGCTTCATTCAGCTTATCTACTTTTTCTTTTGCCTTCTTATCGCTTTCAGCATTTGCTTCAGCTTCCTGCTTCATCTTTTGGATCTCTTCTTCAGTAAGACCTGAAGAAGCTTCAATTCTAATATCCTGAGATTTACCGGTAGCTTTATCTGTGGCGCTTACCTTGATGATACCATTGGCATCAATATCAAAAGTCACTTCGATCTGAGGTGTTCCTCTTGGTGCCGGGGGAATTCCGTCAAGGTGGAATCTACCAATAGTTTTATTATCGGCTGCCATTGGACGCTCTCCCTGTAACACGTGGATCTCTACAGAAGGCTGATTATCGGCCGCAGTGGAGAAAGTCTGTGATTTTTTAGTTGGGATCGTAGTGTTAGATTCAATAAGCTTAGTGTTCACACCACCCATTGTTTCAATACCAAGAGAAAGAGGTGTTACGTCAAGTAACAATACATCTTTTACATCTCCTGTTAATACACCACCCTGGATAGCTGCTCCAATTGCAACAACCTCATCCGGGTTCACACCTTTAGATGGTTTCTTTCCGAAGAAAGCTTCCACTTCTTCCTGGATCTTAGGAATACGGGTAGAACCACCTACTAATATTACTTCGTCAATATCACTCTTGGTAAGACCTGCATCATCCAATGCTTTCTTTACCGGAGCCATAGAACGTTTTACCAGCTCATCTGCCAATTGCTCAAACTTTGATCTTGTCAAGGTTTGCACAAGGTGTTTAGGCCCTGATGCAGTCGCAGTTACATATGGTAAGTTAATTTCTGTTTGAGAAGAAGAAGACAATTCAATTTTTGCTTTCTCTGCAGCTTCTTTAAGACGCTGTAAAGCCATAGGATCTTTTCTAAGATCTATTTCTTCTGCTTTCTGGAAATCATCTGCCAGCCAGTCAATGATCACTTCATCAAAGTCATCACCACCCAGGTGGGTATCACCATTTGTAGACAACACTTCAAAAACCCCATCTCCTAATTCCAGGATAGAGATATCAAAGGTACCACCACCAAGGTCATAAACTGCGATCTTCTGGTCCTGTGATTTTTTATCAAGTCCGTATGCAAGTGCTGCTGCGGTTGGCTCGTTTATAATTCTTCTTACTTTAAGTCCTGCGATCTCTCCGGCTTCTTTTGTAGCCTGTCGCTGGGAATCGTTAAAATAAGCTGGTACAGTAATAACCGCTTCGGTTACATCCTGTCCTAAATAATCCTCAGCAGTCTTCTTCATTTTCTGAAGGATCATTGCTGAAAGTTCCTGCGGGGTATACATTCTTCCGTCTACATCTACCCTTGCAGTATCATTGTCTCCTTTTTGAACTTTATAAGGAACCCTTCCTGCTTCTTTTGAAGATTCAGAATATTTGTTCCCCATAAATCTCTTTATAGATGAAATGGTCTTGGTTGGGTTTGTTACCGCCTGGCGCTTTGCAGGGTCTCCTACTTTTATCTCACCACCTTCTACAAATGCAATTACAGAAGGGGTTGTTCTCTTACCTTCGGCATTAGGGATCACCGTTGGCTCGTTACCTTCCATTACTGCAACGCACGAGTTGGTAGTACCTAAGTCAATTCCAATTATTTTACTCATAACTTTATACGTTGATTTTTATTATTGTTTGCTGTTTTACAACCTCTAATAGTCAATCACTATGCCAGCGGATTTGATATGACATGATGGCAGAATACAGCCCCCCGGCCCCCGAAGGGGGAGCTACAGATGTAATACAAGTTTACCCCTTATGAATTTGGTGGTGCGTATATACTTTTTACTCTCTATTTTGCACTCTTCACATTTTTCCAACCTAAAACCTACAACCTACAACCTACAACTTTTACAACCGACAACCGATAACCGACAACCGACAACCGACAACTCAAAAATGCCTTCTTTTTTGTAAATAACATTTCCGGAAAATATCCCTAAACAATTCCCAAATCCTTATTTTTGCCCCTCAATTACAGGAGAGAAATGCAAAAAATAGAATGTATTAGTGTTTTTGATATGCTTAAGGTTGGTGTGGGCCCTTCGAGTTCCCATACTTTGGGGCCGTGGCGTGCCGCCCAGCGATGGATTGGAGAGCTTAAACAAAAAAGGACCTTTGATGATGTGCAAAGCATTCACATAGATCTTTACGGCTCGCTATCCCTCACAGGAAAAGGACACGCTACAGATGTGGCTGTCATTCTTGGCCTTTGTGGTCACGATCCTGTGTTGATGGATATTGAACAAATAGATCCTGAGATCAACAACATAAACACTTTTCACCGTCTAAACCTTAACGGGGAAAGGACTATTCCCTTTAACCCCGAAACCGATATAAAATTCAACCGCAAGTTCCTGGATTTTCATCCTAACGGGATGATCTTTCGCTCCACTCTCTCCAACGGGAAAACAACCTCCTCCTCTTTCTATTCCATCGGTGGCGGATTTGTAGTGAAGGAAGAACGGAAGAATGCGAAAAAAAAGATGGAAAGCTTCCAGGGCTTTCCGTTTCCTATAGAAAAAGCCATAGAGCTACAGGCATATTGCAAAGAACAGAATAAGCCAATTTCTGAAATTGTTTTGGAAAATGAGCGCTCCCTCCGCAGTGATGAGGAGATCGATGAAGGTTTACGGCAGGTTTGGCAGGTTATGCTGGAGTCTATGTACACCGGCTGTCATACCCAGGGCACTCTTCCCGGTGGACTCAATGTGCATCGCCGGGCTCCGGATATGCATGACCGCCTAATTGGAGAGGCTACTTATGACTCTCCTGAAGAATGGCTGGAGACAATTCGCAAGACTGAAGTAAAATTCCGCCAGATCCTAAAATGGGTAAGTACCTTTGCCATTAGTGTGAATGAGGTGAATGCCTCCCTGGGAAGAGTGGTTACGGCTCCTACCAATGGTAGTGCAGGAACAGTTCCTGCTGTATTGATGTATTACCTCGTGATCGAGAATCATAATGCCACATTTGAGGACATTAAGAGGTTTATGCTGGTTGCAGGTGAAATTGGAAGTTTATTCAAAAAAGGTGCAACGATCTCTGCTGCCATGGGCGGTTGCCAGGCAGAAATAGGGGTTTCCTCAGCAATGGCTGCAGGGGCTCTTACAGAGGTTATGGGCGGCACCCCGGAGCAGGTACTTATGGCCAGCGAAATTGCAATGGAACACCACCTTGGCCTTACCTGTGATCCTATCGCAGGATTGGTGCAGATCCCTTGTATAGAAAGAAACGCTATGGGTGCTATAAAAGCTATCAATGCGGCAGAGATCGCTATGGAAAGCGATGCTTCAAAGGCTAAAGTTCCCCTGGACAAGGTAATTGAAACCATGTGGGATACCGCAAAAGATATGAATTCCAAATACAAGGAAACATCTGAGGGCGGCCTGGCAGTGAAAGTAAGCTTAAGCGACTGCTAGGATTTATCACTTATCTTTGGCAGGAAATCCCGCTGAATTAAAAAATAAATTCGTTTGCTGAAACATAAGATCATAAACCTGCTTCGCAACTACGGTTGGATGCTGGCTTATTACTTTATGTTCTTTATTGCACTGGGACTATTGCAGGTGCTTTTTCCTCATTTCAGTATTTCCGAATATCAGCAAAATGACATCAACCGGTTGCTTCTCGAGAACCCGCTGCAGTTCTTCCTCCTGGCGGTGATCATTGCGCCGGTGCTGGAGGAAGGTATGTTCAGGACGCTTATAAGGCCAACAACTAATGAGCTCATTTTCTTTTTTTCCTGCTGGCTGGTTGTGCTGGTTACCAGCTTTATTCCCGTTGATGTTTACTGGACAGTAAAATTCGGATTTTTGCTGGTCTTTCTTATTTTTTCTTTCGTGGTGTTGCGGGAATTAATTCCGCTTCCCTGGCAATGGAAATTATGCTCCTGGTTGAAAAAATATCAGATTCTTATATGGATTATAACCTCAGTCCTCTTCGGGATGATACATATTTATAATTATGTGGAAGGGTTTGAACTGAATTTCGTTCTTTTTCTGCTGATCTTCCCACGGATCATCGCCGGTATTTTCTTCGGAAAGGTAAAAATTGAAAACCGAAGCCTCCTCTGGCCAATTGCCCTGCACGCTATGAATAACGGGGTGGTGCTGTTGTTGCTTCTTCCGCAGCTGCTTTAGAAAATTAAATATAGAGCCCTTATTCTTTAAATTTCAGCTTAAGACTTATTCAAATAACCTTCACAGCCTTCCCTGCCCCTGGTATCGATGATATGGACAATTTTCCACTCTT
The DNA here is from genome assembly GCF_006159205.1 of Antarcticibacterium flavum. Classification (NCBI taxonomy): domain Bacteria; kingdom Pseudomonadati; phylum Bacteroidota; class Flavobacteriia; order Flavobacteriales; family Flavobacteriaceae; genus Antarcticibacterium; species Antarcticibacterium flavum. The sequence continues at coordinate 1,035,471 of NZ_CP040812.1, forward strand.
CAGTCTCCTTAACCATAGTAAAGGAATTTACACCGCAATGACTTAAATTTCCGTTCACCAGGAAGGAATAAGGTGTGATCACCGTAGCCAAAGGCCCATTTACCCTAACATCAAAACCATGAAGGTTTTCCTCAAATTTGGTGGATGAAGGAATAGAGGTTATACGCTCAAGGAATTCCCCGTAGGTGTTTGTTGACAAGTTCAACTTCCCTTCGGCGTTATTTCCCAGGGATTGCATTTTAACTGAAGGATGCGCATAGGATCGCAAGGCAACAGAATCCTGGCGGTGGAAAGCCTCAAAAAAGCCGGTGACGACATCTTTAACCGCTGTTTCCTCAGCCGTTTGAGCAAAAGAGGTGAAACAGGTAACCAGAAAGAGAAAACTTAAAAACTTCTTCATAAGTGCAAGGTTTGAATGTAGCTGACTAATTTACTACTTTTACTCCACTAAAATTTATCTTAATGTCTGTCGCTAAAAAAGAATACAAAAGAGTTACCACCAAGTCCCTTGTAGAAATGAAAGCAAACGGGGAAAAGATCGCCATGCTTACTGCATATGATTTTTCCATGGCAAAGATCGTAGACGGGGCTGGAATAGATGTTATCCTTGTAGGTGACTCTGCCAGTAACGTAATGGCCGGGCACGAGACCACCTTGCCTATTACCCTGGACCAGATGATCTATCACGCTGCCAGTGTAATTCGCGCAGTTCACAGGGCATTGGTTGTAGTGGACCTTCCGTTTGGAAGTTATCAAAGCGACCCGAAAGAAGCATTAAGATCTGCCATTAGGATAATGAAAGAAAGCGGCGGACATGCGGTGAAGCTTGAAGGCGGAAAAGAGATCAAGGATTCTGTAAAGCGTATCCTTAATGCCGGGATCCCGGTAATGGGACATTTGGGACTTACCCCACAGTCTATTTATAAATTCGGAACTTACACTGTAAGAGCCAAAGAAGATGCCGAAGCTGAAAAATTAAAAAGCGATGCTCTAATGCTGGAACGTGCAGGTTGTTTTGCCCTGGTCCTAGAAAAAGTACCCGCCAAATTAGCCAAAGAAGTGGCAGAAAGTCTAACAATTCCCGTAATTGGAATAGGCGCCGGAAACGGAGTTGACGGCCAGGTGCTGGTGGTGCACGATATGATTGGAATGACACATGAGTTCAATCCGAGGTTTTTAAGACGCTACCTTGACCTATATTCAGAAATGACCAAAGCTTTTGAAAATTACAGGGATGACGTGAAGAGCAAAAATTTCCCTAGCGATGAGGAGCAGTATTAGAATTGAGTATTGAGATATGAGATATGAGATATTAGACTTTAGACTAAATCTCTCATTTGTCTTGTCTCTTCTCTCTTCTCTCTTTTCTTTTTTCTTCCTTTCCAGACAAAAATTAAAAATTTGAAACCCGACAAAACTATCTCCACCCCCCAAAATCTTCAGGTACTGTATGAGGATAATCACGTGATCATAGTGAACAAGCGGCCGGGGGATATTGTACAGGGGGATAAGACTGGAGATGAACCTTTAAGCGAGGTTGTCAAGGAATATATAAAGGAAAAATATAATAAACCGGGGAATGTCTACCTGGGTGTGGTGCATCGTTTAGACCGTCCCACCAGCGGGATCGTTCTATTTTCCCGGACATCTAAAGCCCTACCGAGGTTAAACAAACTCTTTAAAGATAAAGAAGCTAAGAAAACCTATTGGGCTGTTGTAAAGAACCCTCCTCCAAATACTGAAGGTTCCCTCACGCACTATTTGAAAAGAAATCCAAAACAAAACAAATCCTACGCTCATATAAAGGAAGTGCCGGAGAGCAAAAAGGCCCTGCTGGATTACCGGATCCTTAAAAAGCTGCACAATTACTACCTGCTGGAGATAGACCTGCATACCGGCAGGCACCACCAAATTCGCAGTCAGCTTTCAGCTATCGGTTGTCCTATAAAAGGGGATCTTAAATACGGATTTGACAGAAGCAATAAAGATGCGAGTATACATTTGCATGCAAGGAGGTTGTCTTTTACACATCCGGTTAGCAAGGAGGCAATTGAAGTGGTTGCACCCCCACCGGAGGATCCGGTTTGGGATGCATGTTTATAAATTATAGTTCTTTAGTTCCGAACCTACTCTCGACACGTCATAATGAACTTGTTTCAGCATCTAGCGCTCCTAATGTATACAGAACATCTCGACTACTCCCAAGGTTTTAATCTATTAGACCCTGAAACAAGTTACCATTGACGTATTCTATTTTTCTTACATTTTCCAGGCGAGTTTATTGGCATTTCATAGGACCGCTTGTTCTTTTTTGCATCGCCCAAAAAAGAACCAAAAAAGTCTAGGCTTACGAAAGCTTCTCTAAATTTTTCATTCGGTGGCTAAATTTTAGGAACTCGCGGGCAGATAAATTCATGCGAGATTAATCCGTTCCGCTCAAACAGCCTAAAATTCTTAACGCCCCTCTCATTTCAAATTTTACGATAACCTTTCGTAGGCCGGGAGAAATTCTGCAAAGAAGAATATTATATTCATTGATGATATTCATACGTCATCACCTCACGCTAGGTAAATTTTTTACCCCAGGTCTCAGGGGAACATAAGCCAGGACGCTTTAATTTTCATACATCAACTCGCCGCGTCATGCTGAACTTGTTTCAGCATCTAGCGTTCTTGGTGAGACCCACCTTCTCGACTGCTCCCCAAAATCCAACCCATTCGATCCTAAAACAAGTTAAGGGTGACATAAACCTGAATGCTTTGAATGATACACACAACTTCATTAATTTCAAATTTTATTAAGCAAACTTTAGGAACTCCCGGCTTTTTAATCCTTTAAATTTGCCGGTAATGAAGGCTCCGTTAAAGAATAAATACACAGAAGGCAAGATATTAAACTCCCTTATAAGCCTGGCGCTTCCCATTATTTTTGCCAATATCCTCCAAACAACGTATCAATTAATCGATACTTTTTGGTTGGGACGTCTTGGGGCCAACGCGGTGGCGGCGGTAAGTTTGAGCTTTCCCTTACTTTTCCTGGTGCTTTCCCTGGGCTCGGGCCTCACCCTGGCAGGAACTGTGATGGTAGCACAATACAAGGGCGCCGAGAATCAAAAAATGGTGGACTTCAGCTCTTCACAAAGCGTCTTTTTGATCCTGATCATTTCGGCAATATTGGCACTTATCAGTTTTTATTCCGCAGGGCCACTTATGCGAATTATTGGTGCGGGACCGGAAATCTACGATGACTCTGTTGCTTACTTTAAGGTGTCCTCCCTCGGCTTTGTATTTCTCTTTCTGTTTTTCATTTTTCAGTCCTTAATGCGGGGTATCGGCAATGTGATGCTGCCGGTGTATGTGATCCTGTTCACGGTATTCCTAAACCTTATCCTCGACCCCCTCTTCATCTACGGATATGGTCCCGTACCGGGATTTGGAGTGGCAGGTGCCGCAGTGGCCAGTGTGGTTACTCAGGGTTTATCTGCTTTAATAGGTCTTGTAATCTTATTCCGCGGAAAAAGCGGAATAAAGATCAATGTCAACTCCATGAGGATCAATATGGAAAACTTAAAACGCACTTTCAATATTGGTTTCCCCGCAAGTATAGAACAATCTACAAGAGCTCTTGGAATGACCATGATGGTAATCCTGGTAACCAGCTTCGGCAGTGACATTGTGGCGGCATACGGGATTGGTGCCCGCATCCTGAGTTTTATTGTGATCCCTGCTCTGGGACTGGCCATCGCCACCACTTCCCTGGTGGGGCAAAATATTGGGGCCAGGAAGATCAAACGGGCAGAGAAAGTGGCTAATTTGAGTAATAAGGTGGCATTCTTCGGATTAACAGGAATGGGCCTATTACTGTTTATCTTTGCTGAACCCCTTACCGCGTTTTTCATTCCCAATGATCCTGAAGTTATTCAGGATGGCGCACTTTTTATAAAAATCATGGCTCCCAGTTTTGGGTTGCTTGGTGTGCAGCAGGTGACAAACGGGGTTTTCAACGGAGCAGGATTTACGAAAGCCTCCATGCTTATTTCCATATTAAGCCTCTGGATCGTGAGATTTCCCCTGGCCTACGTCCTCTCCTACAATACCTCCCTGAGCTACGAAGGCATATGGTGGGCTTTTCCAATTTCTAATTTAATTGCCGCCATTGCAGCTTTTAGTTATTTCAAGATGGGCTACTGGAAAATGAGAGCATTCAGATACCGCAATTAAACAAAACAGCCAATTTTACCTGGCCACAAGCCTCGCCTTCTCTGCAACGATCTCAGCTACCGGCCGGTTCTCTATATTGCTTTCCAGCCAGGAAAGAATATCCAGATAAAGAAAAGCCCTTTTTTCATAAGGATGATCTTCGTACTGTTTTAAGGTGCTGTGGAGTTTTCTGAATTCATCTTTTAACTCCAAAGGCGAGATCTCGGGTAAATTCCGCAGGAACTTGATCATTTCCTTTTGCACCTCATGCAGGTCATTCATCTTGATAAGGAACTTATAAGTAGATCGAATAAGACTGTCAAGATGATAGTCCTTTCCTGCTTCATAATGGGCTACCAAATTAAGAATTCTTGCAAAACACATAAGATCCTCCCTCATCTCCAGGGATTTATTATTTATGATCTTCTTCAGGAAAGTAATACACTTCACATAATCCTCATCCCCAAAATAAAGGGAAGCTATCTTATAGTAAAATACCATTACGTGATGGTGATCTATCCTGCTTCCAAACTTTTTAATTTTCTTCAGGATCTTCTCCACCAAAGCTTCTCCATTGGCAAAATCCCCCTTCATAAATCTTAAGTTCAGTTTATTGGAATATACATACAGAAAGGCGAGCGCCGCGATATTATCATCATCAGGGATCTTGGGATCCTTTAATTTGTTTTCAAAGTTTTGAAGTGTGGTTTCAAAAACCCGGGTATGGTTAAGATAGAACAAGCTCTCCAGGAGGTAATGATTTCCTTTCACATAAGATACAGGATGAACTGCAACCATGTGGGGGTATTCATCAAACAATGCGATCCATTTGGAGGAATACCTGTAACACGATAAGAAATCCTGGATTAAAAAGCTATACCATAAAGAAGCCTTATACAGCCATAATTTCTCCCGGAAGCCCAGCTTTGAAAATTCATAAGCGGGAAGGCTCTCCCGGTAATATTCTTTTATAGAGCGCGCTTCTTCCTCTGTCCTGGCATAACCCATTTTTAAAAAAATGCTATAAAGTTGCAGGGATAGATTGGATAGTTTTCCTGCTATCTGGTTCAGTTCATTTAGTTCTTCGGTTTGCTTTATAAGACTTTCAGCCCGGTTGTGAATGCTTCGGGTGATATACTGGGATTCTATAATTTTTTCCCATTCAAGGATCTCGTAGGCAATATTTTTTTCCTCGTAATATAACGCGGTAGCCTTGACCTTATCGAGCAATTTAAGGCTCTGCTTATACAAACCCTTCCTGTAAAGTATGGAAGCGAAATCCAATTGCTCCCTTATATTAATAGGTATACTTTGATGTACAGGATTAAGCTTAAGGCTTATGAGCAACTGTTTGTAAAGATGCCCTTTGACATTGGACAATTGCTGTTTGCTAATGTTGGTCTTCTCCAGGATCAACTTCTCGTTATAAACTTTTTGAGCAGAAATTACCCTGAAGAGATTAAGGAATTTACTCTCTGCATTTACCCCAATCCTGCCAACATACAAAGAGAATTGTCTCTTTTCTGACGGGGTAAGGGATTTTATAAGGCTGAATAAATTTTCAGTTAGATCATTGGTCATCGTAACAGGAGCAGGGTTAACTTGTTGATATTCAATGCAATTGAAGCCGCATTCTTTTAATCCATTATCGTAACCATCATCTCTTAAAGAGGTTAGAGTGCAGGTGGGAATGTTACTTTAGTTAAAGATAAAGTAAAAAAAACGTGATATGAGTAATGGAAAGGTAGAAATATTTGACACGACATTACGGGATGGCGAGCAGGTCCCCGGCTGCAAATTAAACACCGTTCAAAAATTAAAGATTGCTGAAGAACTCGACTCCCTGGGAGTTGATGTTATAGAGGCAGGTTTTCCTGTTTCCAGCCCCGGCGATTTCAAATCTGTACAGGAAATTTCCAAACTGGTAAAAAATGCATCTGTTTGCGGACTCACCCGTGCTGTAAAAAAAGATATAGAAGTAGCTGCTGAAGCACTTAAATTTGCGAAAAGGCCGCGTATTCATACCGGCATTGGCACCTCAGACTCTCATATAAAATACAAGTTCAATTCTACCCGTGAGGAGATCATCGTACGGGCCAGGGAGGCTGTTTCATATGCTAAGAATTTTGTTGATGATGTGGAATTCTATGCTGAAGATGCCGGCAGGACAGATAATGAATATCTTGCCCGGGTATGCACGGCAGCCGTTGAAGCCGGCGCAACTGTATTAAATATTCCCGATACTACCGGTTACTGCCTTCCCGAGGAATATGGAAAGAAGATCAAATATCTAAAGGAACATGTAAAGAACATTGACAAGGTGACTATTTCGTGCCATTGTCACAATGACCTGGGACTGGCTACAGCCAATGCCATTGCGGGAATAATGAACGGCGCGAGGCAAATTGAATGTACCATTAACGGGATTGGAGAACGTGCAGGAAATACCGCTCTGGAGGAGGTTGTGATGATCCTTAGACAGCATCCTACTTTAAATTTGCATACCAATATACAGCCTAAGTTGTTATACGCCCTAAGTAATCTTGTCTCTCGTGAGATGGGAATGTTTGTACAGCCTAATAAGGCCATAGTAGGGGCCAATGCCTTTGCCCACAGCTCAGGTATCCACCAGGACGGTGTCATCAAGAACAGGGAAACCTATGAGATCATAGACCCGGCAGATGTGGGGGTAACAGAGTCGGCTATTATATTAACTGCACGAAGCGGCAGGGCTGCCCTGGCATATAAAGCCAAAAAAATGGGCTATGAATTGACCAAGCTTCAGCTTGATATCGTCTATGCAGAATTCCTGAATTACGCCGACCATAGAAAAGAGGTGGCAGATACAGACCTGCATGAGATCATGTCCATATCATTCAAGAATAGAGCTATAGCCTGATGAAAAAGACCTTATTTGACAAGATATGGGACGCCCATGTGGTGGAATCAATTCCCAACGGGCCGGATGTTTTGTACATTGATAAACATTTGATCCACGAGGTGACCAGCCCCCAGGCTTTTAATGAGCTGCGGGAGCGTAAAATTCCCGTTTTCCGGCCAGAAAAAACGGTTGCCACAGCAGATCATAATACCCCCACCCTGGACCAGCATTTGCCTGTGAAAGACCTGCTCTCAAGAAAACAGCTTAAGGAACTCACTCAAAACTGTGAAGAAAATAACATAAACCTGTATGGGCTGGGCCATCCTTTCAATGGGATCGTTCACGTAATGGCTCCCGAGCTGGGGATCACCCAACCGGGAATGACAATTGTTTGTGGGGACAGCCACACCTCCACCCACGGTGCTTTTGGAACAATTGCCTTCGGAATTGGAACCAGCCAGGTAGCCCAGGTTTTTGCAAGCCAGTGCGTGCTGGTCGAGAAACCGAAAAAACTGCGGGTGAATGTAAACGGAAAATTGAAGCCGGGAGTTCTTCCCAAGGATGTGATCCTTTACATTATAAGTCAGTTGGGCACAAATTCCGGCACCGGGTACTTCTGCGAATATGCAGGAAATGTATTTGAGGAAATGTCCATGGAAGGCAGAATGACCGTTTGCAATATGAGTATTGAGATGGGAGCCCGTGGCGGATTGATCGCGCCAGATGAGACTACTTTTGAATACGTGAAAGGCCGGGAATTTGCACCAAAAGGAGAACAATTTGAAAGGCTGAAGAAAAAGTGGAAAACTCTTAAAACGGATGCAGGAGCTGAATTTGATAAAGAATTCTTCCTTGATGCTGAAGATATTGAACCTATGATCACCTATGGGACAAACCCCGGAATGGGAATAAAATTAACCGGAAATGTGCCACTCAATGGAGGCAAAAGTGCTGCAAAGGCACTGGAATATATGGGCTTTATTCCCGGGGAATCTTTGCTGGAAAAGCAGGTGAACTGGATCTTTATTGGCTCCTGTACAAACTCCAGGATTGAAGACTTTAGGACGGCAGCTGCCTATATCAAGGGAAAGCAAAAAGCGGCCAACGTTAATGCCCTTATCGTCCCGGGTTCTAGAAAGGTAGCAGAACAGATCAAGGCAGAGGGCCTACAGCAAATTTTTGAAGATGCCGGTTTTACCTTACGGCAACCGGGATGTTCTGCCTGCCTTGCGATGAATGATGACAAGATCCCGGCGGGAGAATATTGTGTTTCTACCAGCAACAGGAATTTTGAAGGCCGGCAGGGACAGGGAGCACGTACTATCCTCGCCAGCCCGTTAACAGCTGCCGCCACGGCCATTGCCGGGAAAATAACCGATTTCACCAAAAACCTCAATTAAATGGAAAAGTTTATACAACTTCAGGATACCGCTGTGCCTTTGGAGATCGAAAATATCGATACAGACCAGATCATTCCTGCGCGTTTCCTGAAAGCTACAGATAAGGCGGGCTTTGGTGAGAATTTATTCCGGGACTGGAGGTTTGATAAAGAAGGATGCCTCAACCCGGGCTTCAGTCTGAATAATTCGCAATATAAAGGTTCAATCCTGGTAGCGGGAGATAATTTTGGATGTGGTTCCAGCAGGGAACATGCCGCCTGGGCTTTGAAAGCTTATGGATTCAAGGTGGTAGTCTCCAGCTATTTTGCAGATATTTTTAAAGCAAATGCCCTTAACAACGGAATACTTCCGGTACAGGTATCAGCCGGATTTCTGGCAGAACTATTTACGCATATTCAGGAAGAACCTTCCACAGAAATATTGATAGACCTTGGAAAACAAAAAATTAGCCTCACAGCTACGCAGGAATCTGAAAGATTTGAAATAGACCCATACAAGAAGATCTGTATGATCAATGGTCTTGATGAAATTGATTTCCTTTTAAGCAAATTGCAGGCAATAAAAGAATACGAACAAAAACAATTAGCCTTATGAAGTTGAAAATAGCAGTGTTACCGGGAGATGGAATAGGCCCTGAGATAACAAAACAAGCAGTAAAAGTATTAAAAGCGGTTGCCGAAAGGTTTGACCATGATTTTCAATTCGAGGAAGCCATAGTGGGAGCTGCTGCCATAGATGCAACGGGAGATCCCCTGCCACCAGAAACCCTTGAACTCTGCGCGGGAGCAGATGCCGTTCTTTTCGGGGCTATAGGTCACCCGAAATATGACAATGACCCGAATGCCAAAGTAAGGCCGGAGCAGGGACTTCTTAATCTTAGAAAAGGGCTGGGTCTCTTTGCCAATATTCGTCCCGTGAAAGCCTATACAAAACTCCTGGACCACTCGCCCCTGCGGCCGGAGCGTATAGAGGGTGCAGACTTAGTGATCTACAGGGAACTCACCGGCGGAATATATTTTGGTGAAAAGAGTACCAGTGAAGATGGGAAAAGCGCAACCGATGTTTGTACCTATAGCGTAGAAGAAATCGAAAGATTAACCCATCTGGCCTTTAAGGCTGCGCAAAAAAGAAGAAAAAGAGTAACACTGGTTGACAAGGCGAATGTTCTCGAGACCTCCAGGTTATGGAGAAAGACGGTGGCAGACATTTCAAGCGAATATACCGATGTTTCCCTGGATTTTCTTTTCGTGGACAATGCTGCGATGCAAATGATCCTGGATCCAAAACAGTTTGATGTGATCCTTACTGAAAATATGTTCGGTGACATTTTATCAGACGAGGCAAGTGTAATTGGCGGAAGTATTGGCTTACTGGCATCGGCTTCAGTAGGTGAAAAAAGCGCACTGTTTGAACCTATCCACGGTTCTTATCCACAGGCAACAGGAAAAGGTATCGCCAATCCTGTGGCTTCCATTCTTTCTGCAGCAATGCTTTTGGAGCATTTTAATTTGCATAAAGAAGCAAAAGCGGTAAGAGATGCTGTTGAGGAGAGTTTGCATATGAATGTTTGCACTCAGGATCTTAATAAAAACAACTATTACTCCACAGAAAAAGTAGGCGATTTCCTGGAAGGTTATATTATAGAAGCCGGAAATATGAGGCTTAACAATGAAAACCTTAGCCTGGGCCAAATGACTATCATTTAGTTTGTTTTCAGCCTTTTTCAACCTCTCTGAGCTCCTCGGGGAGGTTTTCTTTTAGAATCAAGAGAAAATAATCAAGAGACAAGACGGGTAGAAAAGAGAGAAGAGAGAAGAGAGGGCATTCAAGAGATGCGATGCGTGAGGCGGAGTGGGGATTTAGTGACGGGGGTCGAGAGAGGTTCTAAATATCGAGGATTCTGGGTTAAAGGTGTTTGTCCCGTTAGGGACCACATATGGGTAGAATTGAATTAGAAATAAAACCCCCGTGCCTTTAGGTACGGCATATAAATAACCGGTTCATATTCTGTACCTAAAGGCACAGGACGTCCACCATTTATTTTTTTCTACCTATAGATAGTCCCTACAGGACAAGGAAACGGAGTGATATCTTCGAGAAAAGGATAAAAAAATATTCGTGCATTCGTGGCGGGAAAAAGAATCAAGAGACAAGAATCAAGAGACAAGACGGGTAGAAAAGAGAGAAGAGAGGGCATTCAAGAGATGCGATGCGTGAGGCGGAGTTGGGATTTAGTGACGGGGGTCGAGAGAGGTTCTAAATATCGAGGATTCTGGGTTAAAGGTGTTTGTCCCGTTAGGGACCACATATGGGTAGAATTGAATTAGAAATAAAACCCCCGTGCCTTTAGGTACGGCATATAAATAACCGGTTCATATTCTGTACCTAAAGGCACAGGACGTCCACCATTTATTTTTTTCTACCCATAGATAGTCCCTACAGGACAAGGAAACGGAGTGCTGTCTTCGAGAAAAGGATAAAAAAATATTCGTGCATTCGTGGCGGGAAAAAGAATCAAGAGACAAGACGGGTAGAAAAGAGAGAAGAGAGAAAAGGCGCGTTACGATAGACGGGTTTGCCTTAAGGGAAGGTCGGGATTCAAGGCGAGGGATTCGTGAGAAGGGCTACACCAAAGCCCATTAGATCCTGAAACAAGTTCAGGATGACGTGGGGGAGACATTTCCACCGTCAAGAATTATATAAAAATATTCGTGCATTCGTGGCGAAAAAAGAATCAAGAGACAAGAATCAAGAGACAAGACAAAAAGTTAGAGAGGAGAGAAAACGAAGCAGTCTAACATCTATATTCCAGCAGCGCAGCGGTCTTTTTCTTTGCTCCCCCTTTGGGGGCTGGGGGGCTATACGAGAAACTGAAAAAGATCCGGATTATCATTCAAGTACTGCCCATAGAAATTTTGTTCTTTCATTCTTTGCACCAGGGGCTCAAAGTCGGCGGGATCATTTAATTCTATGCCTACCACTGCAGGGCCATTCTGCCTGTGGTGTTTCTTTGAATACTCAAAATGCGTAATATCATCCCCCGGCCCCAGGACCGAAGCTACAAATTGCTTCAAGGCTCCTGCCCTTTGGGGGAAGCGCACGATGAAATAATGCTTAAGGCCTGAATATAATAATGCCCGTTCTTTTATTTCAGCTGTGCGGGTTATGTCGTTGTTCCCTCCGCTAAGGATGCAAACCACATTTTTTCCTTTGATCTCTTCAGCATAAAGATCAAGAGCAGAGAGTGCCATGGCTCCGGCGGGTTCTGCCACGATTGCGTCGTGATTATAAAGGTCCAGGATGGTCTGGCATATTTTCCCTTCAGGAATAGTTACCACCGCATCCAGGTTTTGCCTGCAAAGATCGAAATTGCGAAAGCCTACTTTTTGTACTGCAGCGCCATCCACAAACCTTTCTATCTCCTGCAACTCTGTAACCCGGCCTTCACTAAGAGAATAGGTCATAGAAGCCGCCCCTTCCGGCTCCACCCCTATTATACGTGTGTTGGGAGATAATTGCCTGAACATGGAAGACAAACCTGCAAGCAGGCCGCCTCCTCCTAAAGGTGCAAAAACATAATCTACAGGCGCATCTGCCTGCTCCAGGATCTCAAGGCCCATAGTAGCCTGGCCTTCAATTACTTTTTCATCGTCAAAAGGATGGATAAACACTTTGGATTCTTCCCTTCCAATTTTTACCGCCTCCTTATAAGAATCATCAAAGGAATCTCCTTTTAAGACTACGGTTATCCATTCACCCCCAAACATTTTAGTTTGTTCCACCTTTTGCCGCGGAGTGGTTTCAGGCATGAAAACCGTCCCCTTCACTCCAAAATTATTACAGGCAAAAGCAAAACCCTGGGCGTGATTTCCGGCACTGGCACAAATTACCCCTTTCTCCAACTGTGACTTTGAAAGGCTGGCGATCTTGTTGTAAGCTCCTCGTATCTTATAAGAGCGCACCTGTTGCAGGTCTTCCCTTTTAAGCGATACATTTGCCTCATATTTCCTGCTATAGGTAAGGGAGTGGCTTAGGGGCGTCAAAACCGAAACTTTTGAGATTCGTCTTGCGGCTTCCTTTACCGCCTCTAATTGTGGTGTATATGTCCGGGTTTCGGTTTCGGTAGTTTCCATCAGGCTGCGATTTTTTTCATAGCTGTCATAGCCTTTCTAAGAGAAGCGCCAACAATTTCCACCGGGTGTTTCCTTATAGCTTCATTCACCCAAATAAGTTCCTGATTATCGGTGCCGCCATTACTGCTGCTATAGGACCTACCGATTACCTCCGGCTCCAGGCTGTTCACATAATCCTTGATAAGCGGCTTACAGGAGTGATCAAACAGGTAACAGCCATACTCTGCAGTATCTGAAATGATCCTGTTCATCTCGTATAATTTCTTCCTGGCAATGGTGTTGGCAATAAGTGGTGCTTCGTGTAGTGACTCATAATAGGCAGATTCCTCTATGATCCCCGCCTCTACCATGGTCTCAAAAGCCAGTTCCACGCCGGATTTCACAAAAGCCACCAGCAGCACCCCTTTATCAAAATACTCCTGTTCGGTTATTTTTTCTGAAGTTGCTTCGGTTTTTTCGAAAGCCGTATTCTCTGTAGCTGCTCGCCATTCCAACAACTCCTTATCATCATTTTCCCAATCCTCCATCATACGGGCACTGAATGCGCCTGAAATAATATCATCCATATGCTTCTGGAAAAGTGGCCGCAGGATCTCCTTTAATTCTTCTGAAATCCTGTTGGCCCTTACCTTGGAAGGGTTGGAAAGCCGGTCCATCATATTGGTGATCCCACCATGCTTCAGGGCCTCGGTAATAGTTTCCCATCCATACTGAATAAGTTTAGCTGCATAAGAAGGTTCCACCCCTTCAGCAACCATTTTATCAAAGCTCAAAATTGATCCGGTTTGTAACACTCCGCACAGGATTGTCTGCTCTCCCATAAGGTCCGATTTCACTTCAGCTACAAAAGAGGATTCCAGGACTCCTGCCTTGTGCCCGCCGGTGGCATAAGCATAAGCCTTCGCCCATTCCAGCCCAATTCCATTGGGATCATTCTCCGGATGCACCGCGATAAGGGTAGGTACCCCAAAACCGCGTTTATATTCCTCCCGCACTTCTGTTCCGGGGCATTTTGGCGCCACCATAATAACAGTGATATCCGGGCGTATTTGCATCCCCTCCTCCACGATATTAAACCCGTGGGAATAGGAAAGCACCGCATTCTTCTTAATGTATGGTTGTATGGCCTTTATTACACCAGTATGTTGCTTATCCGGGGTAAGATTGATTACCAAATCAGCGTCGGGAATTAGCTCCTCATAGGTTCCAACCTGGAAATTATTATCGGTAGCATTTTTCCAGGACTGTCTTTTTTCTTTGATTGCTCCTTCCCTTAAGGCATAGGAAATATCCAGACCGCTGTCCCTCATATTCAGTCCCTGGTTAAGACCCTGGGCCCCGCAGCCTACAATGACTATTTTCTTACCTGTTAAAGCTGCTGTTTCTTCGCTAAATTCCTCACTTGCCATTAACCGGCAAGTTCCCAGCTGTGCCAGTTGTTCTCTTAATGTAAGGCTGTTAAAATAGTTACTCATGATGCTATATTTGATGTATTAAATTTTTCCAATATTTCCGAAATTGGCATCTCCTTTTTGGAAACCGCTATTGTTCCAGATCGTACGAACTGCATAAGTCCGTAAGGTTTCAGTTTTTCATACAGGCCTTCTGTTTCCCTTCGCTTACCGGTCTTTTCTATAACAAAAAAGTCCGGGGTAACTGTTACTATTCTTGCATTCGTCTCCTTGATAAAATCCTGGATATTAAAGTCATCTACAAAATCTGAAGACCTTACTTTATAAAGCGCTGTCTCCTGGTATATAAGCTCCTCATCTGTATGATAAAATGCTTTGATAACCTCAATTTGTTTCTCTATCTGGCCCACGATCTTCCTCACCTGCTCTTCGGTTACTTCCACAACAATTATGAACCTCATCACTTCATTCACCTCACTTTTGGAGGCAGTGATACTTTCAATATTAATATGCCTTTTCAAAAAGATCGCTGCGATCCTGCTCAACAGGCCTATATTGTTCTCTGTATAAACAGAGACTGTAAAATTTTGCTTTTCCATTATTCCAGTCTTATTTCTGAAACCGATGCTCCTGTAGGGATCATTGGGAACACATTCTCTTCCTGCTCCACTTTTACCTCCAGGAAGTAGGCTTCCTTAGATTCCATCATTTCCTTCACAGCTTCCTGCAGTTCACTTCTCTTTGTAACTTTCCTGGCTTTGATATGGTAACCTTCAGCAATGCTCACAAAATCGGGGTTGACCATCTCTGTTGAAGCGTATCGCTTCTCAAAGAACATTTGCTGCCATTGCCTAACCATTCCCAAAAAGCTATTGTTGAGGATCACGATCTTCACCGGGATCCCGGTTTGAAAGATAGTTCCCAATTCCTGTACGTTCATCTGGAAGCCACCATCTCCAATAACTGCGACTACATCACGACCCGGGCAGCCCATTTTGGCCCCTATCGCCGCCGGCAGGGCAAACCCCATGGTTCCCAGTCCGCCGGAAGTGACATTACTCCTGCTGCTCTTAAATTTTGCATAGCGACAGGCCACCATTTGATGCTGGCCAACATCTGATACTATTATTGCATTCCCACCTGAGCAGGTATTTATCTCATCAATCACCTCTGCCATCTTCACCTCTCCTTTTAGAGCGGTAAGGTCATTTTTAATAATGCGGGTATATTCGATCTCATATAATTCCTTGAATTTCTTATGCCACCCATCGTGACTGTTGGGTTTCAGGAATTCCAGTAACAGCTTAAGGGTTTGGTTCACGTTGCCCAGAACAGGGATATCGGCAGTAACATTTTTATTGATCTCGGCAGGGTCTATTTCAAAGTGTAAGATTTTTGCCTGTTTTGCATAGGTGTTAATATTTCCCGTTACCCGATCATCAAAACGCATTCCTATAGCTATCAATACATCACATTCATTTGTGAGCATATTGGGAGCGTAATTCCCGTGCATTCCCACCATTCCTACATTTAAAGGATGGTCACTGTCCAGTGCCGATAGCCCCAGGATGGTCCATGCTGCCGGGATCCCCGCTTTTTCCACTACCTCCTTCAGTAGCGCCTCTGCACCTCCAAGGATCACCCCCTGGCCGAAAACGATCATCGGTTTTTTTGCATTATTAATTGCCTCAGCCGCACGTTCCACCTGCAGAAGGTTGATCTCTGGCACAGGAGTATAACTCCTTATAGCCCTGCACTTTTTATAGCTGAATTCAAGCGAGGCAAATTGCGCATCTTTGGTAATATCGATCAATACCGGACCGGGACGGCCACTCCTGGCAATGAAAAAGGCCTTTGCAAGTACCTCTGGAATATCCTCGGCCTTTGTGATCTGGGTGTTCCACTTAGTTACCGGGGTTGAAATACCCACAATATCTATTTCCTGAAAAGCATCGCTTCCCAACAAATGTGAACCTACCTGTCCTGTAATGAAAACCACAGGGGTAGAATCCAGGTGAGCATCTGCAATCCCGGTTAAAAGATTGGTCGCTCCCGGACCGGAAGTAGCAATAGCCACTCCTACCTTCCCGGAAACCCTTGCATACCCCTGGGCGGCATGGGCTGCTCCCTGCTCGTGCCGGGTGAGGATATGACGGAGTTTATCCTGATATTTAAATAATTCATCGTACACCGGCATAATGGCTCCTCCTGGATAACCGTAAACAGTATCCACACCTTCTTCCAGCAAACATTTTATAATAGCCTCAGCCCCCGAAACCGTCATAGTTTCAGTTACGGAAACCTGTCCAAAATCTGCAGTTTTCACTTTCATATTCCTCTGTTTTTAAAATTCATCGGTCACACAACCCCGGGAGGCTGAAGAGACAGTTTTTGCATATTTGTAAAGAACGCCCCTCTCAAATTTGAGAGCGGGAGCCGTCCATTTGGTTTTTCGCTCTTCAATCTCAGTGTCTTCCAGAGCCACTGAGATCGTATTTTTTTCAGCATCTATTGTGATGGTATCTCCGTCTTCGAGTAAGGCCAGAAGACCTCCTTCCTGAGCTTCGGGAGTGATATGTCCCACGACAAACCCATGGGTTCCCCCGGAAAATCTCCCATCTGTAATCAGGGCTACATCCTTTCCCAGCTGCGCCCCCATAATGGCAGAAGTAGGCTTGAGCATTTCGGGCATTCCCGGACCTCCTTTCGGCCCTTCATATCTTATGACCACTACATCTCCTTTTTTAACTTTCCCCGCTGCAATGCCGTCATTTGCTTCATACTCACCGTTAAACACCTTTGCACTCCCGGTAAAATGAAGACCCTCCTTCCCGGTGATCTTGGCTACAGAACCACCTTCAGCCAGATTTCCGTACAGGATCCTTATGTGACCCGACTTCTTTATTGGTTCCTCAAGGGTTTTTATCACCTGCTGACCTTCAGCCAGATCCGGGACCTCCGCCAGATTTTCAGCCAGGGTCTTTCCTGTTACTGTAAGGCAATCCCCGTGTAGCATTCCATTTTTCAGCATATATTTTAAAACTGCCGGAATTCCGCCAATCTTATGAACATCTTCCATCGCATATTTTCCGCTGGGCTTAAGGTCGGCCAGGAAAGGAGTGGCCTCGCAGATCTTTTCAAAATCCCGAAGGTCAAAATCAACCCCGGCAGCCCTGGCAATAGCCAGAAAATGAAGCACTGCATTTGTGGAACCTCCAAGCACTGTTAACAGCTTTACTGCGTTTTCTATAGCTTCCCTGGTAACAATGTCCCTGGGTTTAATATCTTTCTCGATAAGCAGCCTCACGGCTTTTCCGGCCTCAATACTTTCAGCCTGCTTTTCCTCACCGATTGCCGGGTTGGAGGAGTTGTAAGGCAGTGCCATTCCCAGAGCTTCTATAGCTGAAGCCATGGTATTGGCGGTATACATCCCCCACAGGCCCCTGCACCGGGACAGGCCTTTTCTATTGTACTGTTATAGTCTTCCTCACTTATACCTCCGGAAACCTTTGCGCCCCAGGCTTCAAAAACCGATACCACATCCAGTTTTTTTCCCTTATGACAACCGGAAGCTATAGTACCGCCATATACCAGGATTGACGGCCGGTTGATACGCAACATTGCCATAAGAGCTCCGGGCATATTCTTATCACAGCCCACTACCGTAACCAATCCGTCGTAGGACATTGCGTGGATCACAGTTTCAATAGAATCTGCAATTATATCCCTCGACGGGAGGGAGTATCTCATCCCGGGTGTGCCCATGGAGATCCCGTCACTTACCCCAATCGTATTAAAAATGAGGCCTACAAGTTCATTGCTGTTGCAGCCTTCCTTCACCAGCTTTGCCAGGTCGTTAAGGTGCATATTACAGGGATTGCCTTCATAACCCGTACTTGCAATTCCAATAAAAGGCTTCTTAAAGTCTTCCTTTGTGAGTCCAATGGCGTGTAACATTGCCTGGGAAGCGGGTTGGGAATCGCTTTGGGTTATGAGCTTACTATATTTGTTATACATCCTTGGGTACCTTCTCTTTAATTTTTTTCTAAATTAACCTGCTGAGATTTGTACCTCTCGCGGCAGAAGCAGCATAGATTATCCTCAAACTTCCCGACTAAACCTTAATCTATTGTAAATCAAACAGTTAAACCTAAAGGTATTACGATCGCTGAAATTGCACAGAAGCAGAGAATAAAAAAGAGTCTGGACCGCTGCGCTGCTGGAATCTAGAATCTGAACAAAAATGAATCGGTTTTAACGCACAGTATATCCCCCAAACAGAGAAGTTTCAGAAAACCTATAAAATTTATACGTCAGCTTCAAATCCTGCACATAAAAAAAACCGTTACGGGAACGGCTTTTTTTAATGATCTGAAAATAAAATTATTAGGATTTCCCTGCGGAATCCTTTTTCTCTCTTATCTTCTCCAGGGCGAGGTTATCTTTACTCCCGGTATGCGTATGTTCTATTGATGTTCCCGGTTCATACCTGCCTGCCTGCACCTGCTCCCCTATTTCCTTATAAGCTTCCCTGAAAGAGCTTCCCTGCATCACAAGGTCATTGATGCTGTCTACCGTGAACAGGTATTTATATTTCTCATCCTTTAGATCTACCTCTTTTACCTCGATCAATTTAATGGAATGGATGAAGATATCCAGGATCTCCTTGATATTTTCAACCGCGTAAATGCTGTTTTCCTTAATAAGCTGAAAGTCCCTGTGATAACCGCTGGGCAGGTTATTGGTGATAAGCACCATTTCATTGGCTATTGCCTGCAGCTTGTTACATTTCCCCCGAATAAGTTCAAAAACATCAGGGTTTTTCTTGTGGGGCATAATACTGGAACCTGTAGTAAGCTCATCGGGAAAACTTATAAAGTCAAAGTTCTGACTCATATACAGGCAAATATCCATCGCGAACCTGGAAAGGGTATTGGCAAGGGATCCTATGTTGGAAGTCACCGTTCGCTCACATTTTCCCCGGCTCATTTGCGCCGCGACAACATTATATTTTAAGGTAGAAAACCCAAGTTCAGCAGTGGTAAATTCCCGGTCGATAGGAAAGGAAGAACCATATCCCGCGGCAGATCCCAACGGATT
The DNA here is from genome assembly GCF_006159205.1 of Antarcticibacterium flavum. NCBI lineage: Bacteria > Pseudomonadati > Bacteroidota > Flavobacteriia > Flavobacteriales > Flavobacteriaceae > Antarcticibacterium > Antarcticibacterium flavum. The sequence goes on from NZ_CP040812.1 coordinate 1,054,597, forward strand.
TTGATCCACGATCTGTAGCCCGGCATTGAGCAGGTATAGATCGTCAATAAGTAATTCAGCATAGGCCGAAAACCATAACCCGAAAGATGAGGGCATTGCCACCTGTAAATGAGTATAGCCCGGCAGTACTTTTTCCCGGTGTTCCCCGGCGAGTTCCAGCAGGACATCGATGAGAGTATCGGTTTTTCCGTAAATGTCCTGCAGGTTCTCCTTAAAGTAAAGCTGCATTGCCACCAAAACCTGATCGTTCCTTGAGCGCGCTGTATGTATCTTCTTCCCCGTATCTCCCAGTGCTTTCGTAAGTTCATATTCTATCTTGGAGTGTACATCTTCAAAATCTTCCTCAATAACAAATGTTCCTTTCTCTAATTGCGTCTCCAGTTTTTCTAGTTCCCTGAGCATATCATCTACTTCTACCGCAGAGAGGATGCCGACTTTCCCAAGCATTTTAGCGTGGGCTTTAGAAGCCAGCAGGTCATATTTTGCCAGGAACATATCCAGTTCCCGATCATTTCCAACGGTGAATTTTTCTATTTTTTTATCGATCGATATTCCTTTATCCCAGAGTTTCATATGTGCAGCATTTATTTTTGTTTCTGAAGGGCTTTTTCAAGCAATTTTATATACCCGGCAATTCCCTCTTCTATTTCCTTAATATAGATAAATTCGTTGGCAGAATGTGACCTGGTAGAATCTCCCGGTCCCAGTTTTAAAGATGGACAGCTTAACATCGCCTGATCTGAAAGCGTTGGAGACCCATAGGTTTCCATTCCCAGGGCAACCCCTGCCTCCACCAGCGGATGGTCCTGTGCTATTGATGAGGAATTGAGGCGAAGGGAGCGGGCTTTGATCTCATCTACAGGAGCCTTTTCCTGCAGGATCTTCTCGATTTCGGCATTGGAGTATCGGTCATTTACGCGAACGTCGATAACCAAATCTACGTTGGCAGGAACTACATTATGCTGTGAACCGGCCTGAATTTGTGTTACAGTAAGTTTTACAGGCCCCAGGACCTCTGATGTTTTATCAAAACTGAAATTTTCAAACCATTCTAATACTTTGGCAGTCTTATAGATCGCATTATCATCATTGGGATGAGCGGCGTGAGACGGCGTTCCCCTGACAACTGCATCAAATACAATCAGGCCTTTTTCAGCAATGGCAAGTTTCATTAATGTAGGCTCACCTACTATCGCGACATCGATCTTCGGGATCTTTGGGAGCAGACAGGCAATTCCGTTGGCCCCGTTGATCTCCTCTTCTGCCGTTCCTGCGAACAGAAGATTGTATTCAAGACCTTCGGCTTCATAAAAATAAGTAAAGGTGGCCAACAGGGACACCAGGCAACCGCCGGCATCATTACTTCCAAGGCCAAATAATTTCCCCTCCTCAACCATGGCTTCAAAGGGATCATTTGTATAAGCGGAATTCGGTTTCACGGTATCATGGTGAGAATTGAGCAGGAGCGTAGGTTTGGATTCATCAAAATACTTATTCACCACCCAAATATTGTTCAGGTGCCTTTCAAAAGGGATTTGATGATTTCTTAACCAGTTTTCCAGTAAAACAGCGGTGTGTTCCTCCTCCCTCGAAAATGAAGGGGTCTCAATGAGCTTTTTAAGCAGTTCAATAGCTTCCTTTTGAAGTTGGTGCAATTCCATTAGTTTGTAATTTTTGTATGCTTAACCCCGGGCTGCAGTAATTGAAAATCTCCCAGGAAGATTTTAGAAACTCCCTGTTCCAGGGCCTGGAAACAATTGTGGAGCTTTGGCAATATTCCTTCAGTTATCACTTTTTTTTCCAGTAATTCCTCGTATTTCTTCCTGTCCATTTCTTCTATAACCGACCCGTCATCCTGAGCATTGGCGAGCACTCCTTTTTTCTCAAAACAGTAATAAAGGGAAGTGTCATAGTGAAGGCTCATAGCTTTGGCAATTTCAGCAGCTACAGAGTCTCCGTTGGTATTAAGCAGTTCCCCTTCCCTGGTACTGGAAATCGCCGAAAATACAGGAACAATATTCTGCTCCAGCAGCGAAGCGATGAAGCCGGTATTGATCTCTTCAATGTCTCCCACAAAACCAAAGTCAATATCCTTAACCACCCTTCTTTTGGAAATAATACTCTGCCCGTCTGCCCCGCAAAGTCCAATCGCGTTATTACCCTTTGCCTGTAATTTTGCTACGATATTCTTATTGATGAGTCCGCCATAGGTCATAATTATAATTCTCAACGTGTTTTCATCTGTGATCCTGCGGCCGTCTATCATTTGAATGGGATATCCCAGTTTTTGAGCCATATCTGTCGCGAAATTCCCGCCTCCATGCACCAGGATCCGCGGCCCTTTCAAAGCTGCGAAATCAGTTAAAAAGCTTTGGAATTTATCCTCATCCTCAATGAGCTTCCCTCCTATTTTTACAATTTTCAACATGGTGTTATTCTTTAGTCGTTTAGTGGGTTAAGCGTTTGCTGTTTACCGTTTGTCGTTAATTGTTTGGTAGTTGGCAAGATTGATCTTAATTTCTTCGAGGCTAATATTCTGCTTAAACACAGAGTTTAAAGGGAGTTTTAAAAAAGAGTTTCACGGAATTTAATCATTTTTATGTTGTCTAGTTTCCAGACTAGATTCCGGATTCTTTTTTATTTTGTCTTGTTTCTTGTCTCTTGGCTCTTGATTCTTTTCAACCCTCTACTTCTCAAGCAACTTCTTCAAAACCACCTGTGCCGCAAAGGTCCTGTTGCCTGCCTGTTGGATCACGATAGAATTTGGGCCGTCGAGAACCTCATCTGCTATGACCACATTCCTTCTTACCGGGAGGCAATGCATCACCTTCGCATTATTAGTCCTTTCCAGTTTTTCGTTATTAAAGGTCCAGGAGTTGTCCTTACTAAGTATCTGCCCGTATTTCTCATAGCTGCTCCAGTTCTTCACATAAACGAAATCGGCATTTTTGAGGGCTTCCTCCTGTTTATGGATTACAGGAGTTTTGCCGGTAATCTCAGGAGCAAGGTCATAACCTTCGGGATTTGTGATCACAAGATCAACTTCCATTTTTTGCATTACCTCCACAAAAGAATTGGGAACAGATTGCGGGAGTGCTCTTGGATGTGGAGCCCAGGTTAAAACCACCTTTGGTCTTTTTATCTTCTTTAATTCGGTTACGGTTATAGCATCTGTAAGGGCCTGCAGGGGATGCCCTGTAGCGCTTTCCAGGTTTATTACCGGTACTTCAGCATATTTTAAGAAGCTATTGATCACCACATCCTGCTCATCCTTTTCCCTGTCCTGCAGACCGGGAAAAGCCCGCACACCAATAATATCACAATATTGGGAAAGAACCGCAGCAGCCTCTTTTATGTGTTCAGCTTTATTGGAATCCATCACAGCCCCGTCCTCAAATTCCAGGGCCCAGCCGTCTTTATCGGCATTCATTATCATCACCTCCATTCCAAGTAATTTCGCAGCCTTCTCTGTACTAAGCCGGGTTCGTAAACTGGGATTAAAGAAAAGTAACCCCAAAGTTTTACCTTTCCCGGTTCCGGCTGCAGAATTTTCTTTTTTTAGCTGAAGGGCCTCGGTTATTATTTCCTGAAGGTCTTCAATATCTGATATATTTATGTAATTCTTCATTTTTCCTTTTTTAGTGATTCCTTAATTTGAACAGTTCATCCTCTTTCTGAATGAACCAATTTTTCCAGTTCAACCTCCAATGCCTCAAAAAAGTTGTCAAAATGTTCTTTTTTAATATTCAGCGGTGGCAGGATCCGGAGTAATTTTTTGTTGGAGGCAGCACCGGTGAAGATGTGATGTTTAAATAACAAATCCTTTCGAAGACCTGCTACTTCAAAGTCAAATTCCAGTCCCAACATCAATCCGCGTCCTTTCAGATTTTTTATTTCTTTGATCCTGGAAACTTTATCCTGCACATAATTAAAAATGGAACCGGCATTGCCCATTAATTGCTCCTTTTCCATTACCTCCAGCACGGCAAGTCCTGCAGCACAGGAAAGGTGATTCCCGCCAAAGGTGGTACCCAACAGTCCGTGTTTCGCCTCAATATTTTTATCAATGAGGATCCCACCTACTGGGAAGCCATTCCCCATTCCTTTCGCTATGGAAATTATATCGGGTCTTATTCCGTGCTTCTGAAAGGCAAAGAAATTCCCGGTCCTTCCATAGCCCGATTGTACCTCATCTGCTATAAAAACCGCAGCGTATTTCTTACATAATTTTGAAGCCGACTTATAAAACTGGCTAGAAGCTTCATCAAGGCCTCCCACGCCCTGTATCACTTCCAGGATCACTGCTGCGACATCTTCTTTTTTCAGTTCTTCTTCCAACCCTGCAAGATCATCAAAAGCAAGTTTGGTAACCTGGTGCCCTTTATTAAACGGGGCTTTTATTGATTCATTATCTGTCACCGCCACCACCCCGGATGTTCTTCCATGAAATGCTTTTTCAAAATAAAGCACCCTGCTTTTACCGGTATGAAAGGAAGCAAGTTTCAGGGCATTTTCATTGGCCTCTGCGCCACTGTTACACAGGAATAATTGATAATCCAGGCACCCGGAAACTTCTTCCAGCTTTTGAGCCAGCTCTTCCTGCAGCGGATTTTTAACTGAATTGGAGTAAAATCCAAGTTTTCCAGCCTGATTGCGGAGGCCATCTATATAAAGAGGATGGGAATGCCCAATAGATATTACTGCATGACCTCCATAGAGATCCAGGTATTTCTTTCCTTCTGCATCGTAAACATACGGCCCCTCTCCTTTTACGGGGGTGATATCATACAATGGATATACGTCAAATAGCTCCATAATTAGGTATTGGTGATTGTATTAATTTTGTTAAAAGATGCCTTGATTCCCTTGATAAGGGAAGAGCTTAGGCCATTGTGCTCCATTTCATTAAGTCCTTCTATGGTGCACCCCATAGGCGTGGTAACCTTATCTATTTCCTCCTCGGGATGTTTTCCTGAATCTAAAAGCAAACTTGCCGCTCCCAGGCAGGTTTGCATAGAAAGCTCGTGTGCATCCTTTGCATCGAACCCGAGTTGTATGGCCCCCTGGGTGGTGGCGCGTATAAGACGCATCCAAAAGGCGATCCCACTGGCGCATATCACTGTGGCTGCCTGCATTTTGTTTTCAGGGATTATGATCGTGCTGCCCAGCTTTTTAAAAATAGCTTCAGCAACTGGAATTTGGTTCTGCCCATTTGTATTGCTGCACAGGCAGGTCATTGATTTCCCTACAGCTATTGCGGTATTGGGCATCGCCCTTAGGATATATTTATCCTCTCCCACAATAGCCTGTATCCTGTCAATGGAAAATCCGGTTACCGTAGAGATTATCACGTGTTTTGCTGTGAGGTGAGGTTTTATTTCCTCCAGGATATTCTCCAGTTGGGTAGGCTGCACCGCCAGTATCAGGATCTCAGATCCATTAACTGCTGCAATGTTGTTAGCGGTTACTCTTATATTAGGATTATCTTTAAAAGATTCAATTTCTGCTGTTTTACGCCTGGTGAGATACAGGGAAGTAAAGGAGTTGCTTGTTACCAGGCCTTTTGCTATGGATTGTCCCAAATTTCCGGTTCCTATTATTGCTATTTTCATCTTTGGTTTTTTAGCTTGTTCCTTTAAATATAGTTTGCAATCAAAACTCCGAACTTGTCTATTGTTAAAAATAACTGGCCTTAAGTTTTAAGCCCATATCCTCCTCCAGCCCAAACATAAGATTCATATTTTGCACTGCCTGTCCCGAAGCACCTTTCAGGAGGTTATCGAGGGTACTGGTGATCAATAATTTATTATTGAACTTCTGCAATCTTAACAAACACTTGTTGGTGTTTACCACCTGTTTTAAATGCAGTTCCTCCTCCACCACAAAGGTGAAAGCCGCATCCTTATAAAAATCTTTATAAAGTTTTGTTGCTTCTTTAATACTGGCGCCATAACCAGTGTAAGAAGTAGCATGGATTCCCCTGGAAAAATTACCTCTGTTAGGGATAAAATTAAGTTCAGCTGAAAAATCTGGTTGCAGCTGATTGAAACTCTGTTTTATCTCTGCCAGGTGTTGATGTTCAAAAGCCTTGTATGCAGAGAAGTTATTATCTCTCCAGGTAAAATGTGTGGTATCAGAAAGCGAAGTACCTGCTCCTGTTGCCCCGGTAACTGCATTAACGTGCAGCTCATCCTTTATAAGCCCATTAGCAGCCAAGGGAAGCAGGGCCAGACTAATCGCAGTGGCAAAACAACCGGGATTGGCAATATGCGAGGCCTCCTGGATCTTTTTCCTGTTTACTTCCGGCAGACCGTATACAAAGGAATGGGAACCTGAAATTCTATAATCAGTACTTAGATCAATGATCCTGGTTTTCTCTGAAAATTTATTTTCCTTTAAAAACTTAACCGAATTTCCATGGCCCAGGCAAAGAAAAACTACATCTGCATCAGGATTCACCTCGCTGTCAAAAACTAGCTCTGTTTCTCCCAGGAGGTCCTGGTGGATACCCGCTACCGGTTTTCCTGCCTGGGACGTGCTGTAGAGAAAATTCAGCTCTACCTCTGGATGTCTTAACAGAATCCTTATCAATTCTCCTGCAGTATAGCCTGCCCCGCCGATTATTCCTGCTTTTATCATTGGTTTTGTTTTACGTGTTGATAGATCTTCCCGGCATTGGAAAGGATCTTTATAAATCCTTTGGCATCACTGGCTGTCCAGGCATTATTCTCTTCCCCATATTTTCCAAATCCGGTATTCATAAGGTCATTGGGGGAAGAAATCCCGTCGAGTACAAATCTGAAAGGATGAAGACTTACATAAACAGTCCCGGTTACCTGCTCCTGGGAATTTTCCAGAAAGGCTTCCATATCCCTCATCACAGGGTCCAGGTATTGTCCCTCGTGAAGATGGGTGCCGTACCAGTTGGCCAGATAATCCTTATGCTGTAACTGCCACTTACTTAAGGTATGCTTTTCCAGCAAATGGTGAGCTTTAATAGTTATTAAAGCTGCAGCGGCCTCAAAACCTACCCTTCCCTTGATCCCAATAATAGTATCCCCCACGTGAATATCCCTTCCAATTGCATATTTGCAAGCTATTTCCTCCAGGATCTCAATATTATTTTCGGGTGAATGCTCTTCTCCATTCACAGCTGTCAATTCCCCTTTAGTGAATCCAAGGCTAATTTGCTTTGGTTCCTTTTCCTGAAGTTGGGAAGGGTAAGCTGCATCGGGTAATGGTTTTTCTGAAGTAAGCGTTTCTGCTCCTCCCACACTGGTACCCCAAAGCCCTTTATTGACAGAATATTTCGCCTTCTCCCAATTCATCTCCACTCCGTTTGCCTCCAAATATTCAATCTCCTCCTGCCTTATAAGCTTTTTGTCCCTGATGGGGGTTATTATCTCGATTTCTGGTGCCAGGGTCTGGAAGATCATATCAAATCGCACCTGGTCGTTCCCTGCTCCGGTACTGCCGTGGGCAATATAGCCCGCACCAATTTCTCTGGCATAATTCACGATCTCAATTGCCTGGATGATCCTTTCAGCACTTACAGAGAGGGGATAAGTGTTATTTTTGAGGACATTTCCAAAGATCAAATATTTGACAACTTTGTTATAAAATGATAAAACCGCATCGATATTCTTATAGGAAGTAGCCCCTATTTTTCTGGCGTTATCACCTATCTTTTGAATCTCTTCTTTTGTGAATCCGCCGGTGTTCACACTCACCGCGTGCACTTCAAAACCTTGTTCCTTAGATAAATATTTGGCGCAGTAGGAAGTATCCAGCCCACCACTGTATGCTATTACTAATTTTTCCATTTTAAATTTTTTTACTGTTTTATAAAAGGTTATTTCTCAGTAGCTGATTTTTCCTTTTTATAAAAAAGTGAATTTTTAATTCCTTTTAACCTGGTAAAAGCCTTTTCATTGAATTTTGGCTTTTGTTTTATTTCCTCCCTGGGTTTCTCCTTCTTCACAGGATCATATAACATTCCTGTACAAAGGCACATTTTACGCTCTGTACGGGTTAGGATATCGAAATTCTTACAGGTTTGACATCCTTTCCAGAAGCTTTCATCATCTGTAAGTTCTGAAAAAGTTACAGGCTGATAACCCAGCTCATAATTAATTTTCATAACTGCAAGCCCGGTAGTGATCCCGAATATTTTAGAGTTGGGATATTTTTTCCTGGAATGTTCAAAAACAGCTTTTTTGATCTCTTTTGCCAGGCCTCTGTTCCTGTAATCGGGATGTACGATCAAACCGGAATTGGCTACAAACTTTTCATGGCTCCACACCTCGATGTAGCAGAACCCAGCAAACTTCTCCCCTTCCAGGGCAATGATCGCGTTTCCGTTCTCCATTTTGGTGAGGATATATTCCGGGGTACGGCGTGCGATCCCTGTGCCGCGAACTTTCGCAGATTCTTCAATAGTGTCGCAAATAACATCAGCATAAGCTGCGTGTGTTTTGTTAGCAATGACAATTTTCATCAGCTAAGAAAAATTAAGGTTAAAAAAGAAATTTTATGTTTTGAGAGAAGAACCGGACTCACCTAAGTTCATAGAATAGTAGCGCACTTACGTGCGACGGTAATGCCTGCGCATTGGAGATATATCAGTAAGAATACTGAAATATAATTTATTAAATATGTGGGTAATGTGTTTCAAGATAAAAAGTTCAAATAAAAATTAAGGCGAATTGCGGAAGTAGAATATCCCTACCTGCGGATGAAGATCCGGCGGCGGAAAATGGGCCTTATTATTTGAGCTATTAAAATCACGTTGTAAAAGTAAATAAAAAATTATTCCTGCAAAGTTTTGACGCAGAAAATTTAAAATTTAACATTGTTATCTCCTGAGAATGAATCTGGTAAGAAAGAACTATCCTTCCTTGTAGTAATTCCCCCTCGTAAATAAAAAAAATGATTGATTTCCCTTACAATTTCTTTCTATCTGAAATGTCTCTGAAACTATTTCTTCCGCTTCAGGGAATAAAGGTCTTTCCTACGATCCTTGAGGTTTCTTACACTTCCAAATGCATGAAGTTCTTTCAGAAGATCAAGGTCCACATCTACCAGTAAAGTACTCTCCGTATTGGGTGTTGCTTCAGCTTTAATACCGTTGACGGGAAAAGAAAAATCAGACGGCGTGAAAACTGCACTTTGGGCATACTGGATATCCATGTTGTTCACCTTCGGTAAATTCCCAACAGAGCCCGCAATAGCCACGTAACATTCATTTTCCACCGCCCTGGATTGAGCACAGATCTTAACCCTGGAATACCCGTTTTGAGTATCTGTCATGAAAGGCACAAAAAGTATGTTCATTCCCTCCTCTGCAAGTAATCGCGGAAGTTCCGGGAATTCAACATCATAGCATATAAGAACGCCAACTTTCCCGCAATCTGTATCATAAGTCTGCAGGACAGAACCTCCCTTCATTCCCCACGCCGATTCTTCAGCCGGAGTAATGTGTAGCTTTTCATATTTCTCATAACTACCATCCCTTCGGCATAAATAACCCACATTATGCATATGTTCGCCCTGCACCTGGGGCATACTACCGGTGATGATATTGATATTATAATTGATCGCAAATTCCCTAAAGGTTTCAAGTAATCTTTCAGTATAAGAAGAAAGCCCTCTAATTGCCTCGGCTTCATTCATATGGTTGAACTGGGCCATCAACGGGGCATTGAAAAGTTCAGGGAAAAGAATAAAATCGCTTTGGTAATCACTTACGGCATCAACAAAAAATTCAATTTGGGAAACCAGGGCATCATAATCCTTAAAAAGCCGCATTTGCCATTGTACAAGCCCCAGCCTTACAACTGTTTTCTTGGTGTCAATGAGCTTTTTTTCCTTTGTGTAATAAATATTATTCCACTCCATAAGAGTAGCATACTCAAGGCTGTCATCATCCCCGGGCAAGTATCCCTTTATAACTTTCTTTACGTGAAAATCATTGGATAGTTGGAAAGAAAGTACAGGATCATGGATCTCCTTAAGCTTAACCTTCTCTATATATTTTTTAGGCGTAAGCTCCTCGGCATATTGTGCGTAGTTTGGAATACGGCCACCAAAGATTATGGATTTTAAATTCAATTGCTCACACAGTTCCTTACGAGCCTCATATAATCTCCTTCCAAGACGCATTCCACGATAATCCGGGTGAATGAAAACATCTATTCCATATAGAACATCTCCAATCTTGGTATGGGTTGAGAAATTTTCTCCTCCAATTATATCCTCATACTTGTGATTTGCATCAAATTTATCATAGTCTACAATGATAGATAAAGCACAGCCGGCAATTTTACCGTCAATTTCAATACAGAATTGTCCATCGGGAAACTTGTTGATTAAAGTCTTGATCTCGGCTTTGCTCCAATACTCATCGGCCATTGTTTTATAGCTTTTGATCATAGAGATCTTGAGTTCCTGATAATCTTTTAACCTTAAATTCCTTAATTCTATTTTAGCTGAATCTATCACTTATTCATTAAATTTTAGTTAGCGAAGATACTGTGTTAAAGCATTAATTTAAAGGGAATAGGGTTAAAATAAGTTAAAGCCCGCAACAGGCCTATGCCCCTGAATCCTTTTATGAGGACCAAATTTTATTCAATGGTTTAGTAATGAGGAGAGGAAAATCAAGTTTCTTAGAGGGTGACCATTCTATTCTTCACTGCAAATAAAACCAGGCCAACCCTGCTTTTCACCTCCAGTTTATTAAAAAGGTTTTCCCGATAACCATCTATGGTCTTTGGGCTGAGGTGCATCACCTCTGCCACCTCTTTATAGGTGCGTTCACTGCAGGCAAGGTGAAGGAATTCCTTTTCCCGCGGAGAAAGCTCCTCGATATTCTTATGCCTCATTTGGTGGGACATAGCCTCCCTGGTTTCTTCATTATTATAGTAGCCCTCCTTATAAACAGTGGTAAGAGCATGAAGAAATTCATCTGGATCTATATCCTTGAGAAGGTAACCGCGGCATCCAAGCCTTATCATTTTTATTATTGTTTCCTCATCGTGTTCCATTGTCAGGGCCAGGACCTTTTGGTCGGGACAATGATCTTTAAGCCAGGCCATGGTTTCAATGCCATTCATAACAGGCATTCTTATATCCAAAAGAATAATTTCAGGTGCTGGTTTTTTATCCTTAAAATGGTTTACAAGTTCCTGCCCGTTCTTCATAACCTCCACAACTTCAAAATCGTCAAAGGAATTAATGAGACCAACCAGGGATTTGGCAAATAACGTATGGTCATCAACTATAATGATGGTCTTACTCATTTTTTAATCTGGCTTTGGTTGGTATCGTAAAGATAAGGAAGTTCCTGCCTCTGGAGAAGATTTTAACTCAAACTGTGCCCCTATAAGCTTCGCCCGGCTTTCCATATTGATAAGACCTGAACTTTTCTGAGCTTCCTGCACATCAAATCCAACCCCGTTATCATTAACCACAATTAGTACCTCGGCAGGAGTGTAATCAAATTTCACATTTAAATGATCTGCCCGGGAATGTTTTATGGCATTGGAAAAGAACTCCTGTAATATCCTGAAGATAATAATGGCATCCTTGGAAGGTATAAAATATGCTTCCCCGGTAGTTTCAATGGAAGTTGCAAGAATATTCAATCTTTCAAAGCGTGTAAGTTCATTTCGTACAGATTCTTCCAGCCCTGCATAATCCACCACTTCATTATTAAGTGATTTTGAGAGCGATCTCACTTCCTGAAGTGAATTTGCCACGATCTCCTTAATATCTGTTACAGAGGTTTGCATCTCGTCTTTCGTGGTGCGGGCAAGCATATTGAGCTGCATATTGGCCACAGAAAGCAACTGGCCAATATTATCGTGTAATTCCCAGCCAACATTTTTAAGTGTTTGCTCCTGTATCTCGATCCTGGATTGTGCTATCTCCTGCTCATAGCGCTTCTCTGCCTCAAACTTTTCATATAGCATCTTATTCTTTCTCCTTTGAAAAGTCACAAAAAACAGGATCCCAAAGGTTGTGAGCACGAAGATCACCACGATGAAATAGATTATTAATAAGAATTCTTCCCTTGCCAGCATACTTAAAGCTAATTAATAACAAGTATACATAATTTTAGCTTTTTGGCAGAAGCTTTTATGAGATAGTATTAAGACTCAATAAGTATTTTTCAACTTTTTTACAAAAAGGGGAAAAAGCCCCTTTTGCAAACTTTCTCTTCACAGTATCTTTGATTTATCATTTTAGTAACATAAAGTGTTTTGGAGACAAAAGTGTCGTTTCAAATGGAAATATTATTAGGTAGGGCTCTTAATATTTACTGCTGGAGGACACTTTTTTGTTTTCGGTAAAACTCTTCTCTATTTCCGGATCTTTTATTTTCCTGTTCCTTATACCAATAATCCAACCCGTAATATACAATGAATAAAGTATGATGTTAGACAGTTTTAAGATGGTACGATGCAATTCCAGGAATTCCGGACTTTTCAAACTGAAGTACTTATTGTAGATGAACAGTGGCGTAACTGTAAGGTGCCATAATAAGATCCCTGCTGAAAAATAAAACGAGGGTAACCGGTAGAATTCCAAAACCCTGCTGCTTTTCAGCATTTCATAATAGAACAATAGAATAACAATTCCTAAAATGAGTGTCCCACAAATGGTTAGAAAAGCTAAATAGGAGGTAAAGAATTTTTGAGAAATGAATAGATCGAGAAAGGCCCCTGTAAGTAAAAACAACACCAGGATTTTAGAAACAGTTTTTAGACGTTTGGATTCCAGCTTCAACAAAAAATAATATATTAAAATTGGAAATTTAAAGAGTGCATAAACATTGTACCACCAGTAATTTCTCTCAAACAAGGTCCCCTTTACAAAAGGAAAGGCTCTAAAATCTGTGAAATAATTCATTAAGGGGTAAAGCCCCACCATTTCCACAAGTACTACCAGCCAAAGATATCCAACGAGGAGGCGTTCTGCTCTTGAAGCATCCTGCACCATCCTTAAAAAACATACTCCTGCCACGGCCGCCGCAAATTCCAGGATGTAAATTAAAAGAAAATTTTCAATTAGATATTCTATCATTCATGCAGGGATAAATTTCCAATATCTGCGGTAAGATCACTTACTATCAGCATTTACCGGCTAAAAATTATAATAGGAAAGATATACGTTTTAACCATAATTATAATCAAATAGGGGAAAAATCCCCTTGAATCCTGTGTGATCCTCCTGTATCTTTACATTGTCATTTTAGTTTACTAAAGTGTTTTGGGGTTAAAATGTGTCGTTAATTGTGTTGGGGATAATATTAGGTAGGGCTCTTATTATCCATTGAGACACAGTAACGGCACTTTTTTATGTCAAAATGTTAACCTCATTTCCTATCCATAGCAACAGGCTTAAAAAAGCTTATTTCATCCCCTTGAACTTTCTGCGCCAGCAGGTTAATAGAAGACTCTTTCAACTGAAGTATCCTGGGATAACCCCCTGTTGTTTGGCAATCACGCATTAGTATGATGAGCCTGCCGCCTGGGGTAAATTGCACTGTACCGGCAACTACCGGCCCGGTGATGATAGGCTGTAAATTATTCGGGATGATTTCCTCAAGCTGTATTCCCATCCTGTTATTATTCCTGCTCACATGAAATTTTTTGCTGAAGATGCCATTTTTCTCCTCACTTGATAATTTATGGAATTCAGGCCCGGGGTTTACTTCAAGGTCATTCTGTGTTAAATAATCGAAGTTGGTTTTAACAGAGGAGGCAGTAACAACTACTTTTTGATCCCCTGCATTATAATCCAGTAGTATTCCCTTTTCAAGCCTGCTGTATGCCGTAAGGTCTTTATACCAGCTCCTGCTTTGGAGAATTACTTCTGTTCTAAAACCGCCCGCTATTCCAAGATAGGCTCTTGCTCCAAGTATTCTTTTTCCAAAACTTAAAACATCACCGGCAGCAATTGAAATAATCTTATTGTTTTTAATATTATCGTTATTTATTCGCGGCGAAAGATTTGCACCAGTTATCACAATTTTAACCGGTGCCGAGAATTTAAGTTTTGGCCCCATCTGGGTCATTTCAAGTACAGCGGCATCGGGATTATTATTTAAAATTAAGTTGGCCATTGTTGCCGCATAGGAATCCATCGCACCACTTCCCGGCACCCCAAATTTTGCAAATCCAAATCTTCCGGTATCCTGAATTGTAGAAAACAGACCCGGTTGTAATACCTCAATCCTGCCCCTCATATATTTCTTTTTTTAGCTGAAATTTTCCAGCGGAAATCTGCTCCCGGACCACCTCATATTCCTGCAAATCGATGGGGTAAAATTTGATCTTGTCTCCGGCTGAAATTTCACAGGGTGGATTCTCATTTTTATCAAAAATTTCAACCGGGGCCCTGCCCAAAATTTGCCATCCCCCGGGACTGGTTTTTGGGTAAATTCCGGTTTGATTTTCTCCTATTCCAACAGCTCCTTTTGGCACCTCCAAACGAGGCTCTTTTTTGCGTGAAAATTGAAGGGCTTTTTCAAGCCCTCCCAGGTATAAAAATCCGGGTAAAAAACCTACAAAATAAACAGTGTAAATTGGCTGTAAATGGAGGTTAATAATTTCCTCAAAAGGTAAACCTTTAGCCTCTGAAATAAACTCCAGATCCCAACCAAAAGAAGGGTCATAACATACAGGAATATGGAAAAGATCACTCTCATGTTTTTTTCCTATATTCGCCCTGTCAAGCAGTTCTTTTAATGCTGAAATCTTCTCATAGACATCCTCTATAGTAAAAGGGTAAATTATTAATAACGAGTGGTATGTATTTATTACCTCAACCCTTTCTTTAATAAAAAAATTTTCAAGTACATTTTTTAAAGAAAGGACTTTTTCCAGCATCTTCTCACTAATTTCTGCCTCAAATTCGAGGAGAATTGCCTTCTCCCCCATTGGTTTAATAGTATAATTTGATAGCATCATGTATTGAGGATTCGTATATTTTTTTCCCTGAATTTTATGTGCAAATATTGCAGAATTTCCAGCGCATTAGGAGTATCGCTGTGGAGGCAAAAAGTATCTGCTTCACACGATATTTTTCGACCTGTCATACAGCTTATTTTCCCCTCCCGGAACATAGATAAAAGATGCCTGAAAACCGCTTCTTTTTCGGTTATTAAAGCCTCCTTTTTTTGCCTTGAAACCAGCTGGTAATTTTCCTCATAATTCCGGTCACCAAAAGCTTCGGTTTTCACCGGGATTTTGCCTTTTGCAAGCTCAAATAAAACCGAATTTTGGGGTGTAAAAAGAGGCAGGACCTCATCAAATTTAAGCACTGAATTGATGACAATTTCAGCTATATTTTTATCCTTTGCGGCATCGTTATAAAGAGCGCCGTGAGGCTTCACATGGGATAATTTTCCACCGGCAGCTTCCACGATTTGTTTCAGAGAAAGAATTTGTGCCACTAAACTTGTCTCGAGATCTTCAGCAGATATATCCATTGTGCCTCTCCCAAAATTCTCCTTATCGGGATATGAAGGATGGGCCCCTATTTCAACCCCGTTTTCGAGCGCGAGATTAACAGTGGTCGTCATTGTCTCCAGGGTTCCTGCATGCCCGCCACAAGCAATATTGCAAGCTGATATCAAGGGCATGAGCTGTTCATCATTATCGCCCCCTTCCCCAAGATCGCAATTGATATGTATATAATCTTCTTCCATAAAAGAGTATTTTATCCTACAGCTGCTCCCATACTGTATAAATAGATCTTGCTCCCAGTAATATACTAATACTAATGATAACAAGTCCCAGCACATTCTGTAAGGTGGTATTACGGCTCTCTCCCATTATCGAAGCCTTATTGACTATCCAAAATAAGAAAATTGCGATCACCGGCAAAAGCAGGCCGTTTGCAACCTGTGCAAATTTGATGATCTCTACCGGTTTAATTTGCAGGGAGGAAAAGATCACCCCCAGGATAAGTATACCTGCCCACACGCTTTTAAATTTCAGGGAATTCATCCCTTCCTTCCATCCAAGGCATCCTTTTACAACATATGCAGCTGCCAGCGGTGCGGTAATAGACGAGGTAATACCTGCAGCCATTAAACCCAGGGCGATGAACCAGGTTGCATAAGTTCCAAAAAGCGGCTCCAGGCCCACAGCAAGATCGGCCGCAGTTTCAACTTGTGAAAGTGAGGAAGCAGCAGCCACGATCACTATTGCCATGGATACCAATCCTCCCAGGGCTATCGCGAAGAACAATTCTTTCCTGGCGATTTTAAGGTCCCCCGGCTGCTTCCATTTTTCACCAACGAGGGATGCGTGCAAAAAGAGATTATAAGGTACTACAGTGGTTCCTACGATCGCTATGACTGTTAGCATTCCCGCAGCCCCGGTTGAAGGGAGGAACAATCCACTCATAATTTCTCCAAAATTTGGTTTTACAAGGACTGCAGTGATAAGAAATGAAATACTCATAAATGCTACCAGGCCTATAAACACCCGTTCCAGGATTTTATAACTACCCACTGCCAGCAAAGTGAAGGCTACCAAACCAACCAGCAAGCTGTACAGATTAAGGGAAAAGGAGCCTATTTCAAGCGAGCTGGGCTCTACAATTGCTGTTATTCCCAGGACCGCCCCTGTTATATTACCTGCCTCATATGCAGCATTTCCTATAACGATAGCAGAGAATATAAGAATAAGGGCAAGTGTCCTCCCAAGCGGATTTTTTAATTCCTGCCTTATGCATTCACTTAATCCCTTTTGAGAAATTATTCCCAGCCTGGCAGCCATTTCCTGTAATATTATACAGGCGATCACTGAAAGAAGCAGTGCCCAAAGCAGGGCATATCCAAAATTCACACCCGCCAGAGTGCATACCGTCACTGTACCGGGCCCTATAAACGCTGCCGAGATAAGAACCCCCGGCCCAATATTTTTTAACCAGTTTTTCACTTTTGGGAGCCAGATTCCTCCAGTGCATATAAGGCAAAACTGCCCAGCCAATGCCCTCCTTCATAACTATCCCCAACAAGATTAGGAAAGGAATGGGAAACATGTTCATTGGCCGCTCTTTTGAGATGAGCATAATCTTTTGGATATTGATTTGCCAGCCCGTAAAAGACCCAGGCGCGGCTAAAGTTAAGGCCGTCCAAATGAACCAGCTTTCCATCTTTACGATCGCTCACCTCTCCAGGTACCATTTCGAATGACGGGTCTTTTAATTGAGGCATGAAATCATCTATCCATAGCGAGAATGCCGCTTTGGGAAGGATCTTCCTCATTAGGTCAACCTGTTGTAAACAAGGAGAAAGAAAATCAAAGCCACTCGGCTCCCATATTATGGGACAGCTGTTATCTGATAGGTAGAATTCCTTCGAACGTTTATCAATTAGCTTCAAAAACTCCTCGTTTTCGCTTGCAACAGCATAATCATAGGCAAAGCTAAGTGCAAAAGCCGTATTGGTATGCTCCCCAACCCTAATAGGGTAAACCAGTTTTGGAAGGAATTCGGTATATCTTTCTACAATAAGATCTGTAAGCGGCTGCAGATTCCCGCTCAATTCTTTCCCAAGGTTGGAGTCCCAGCTATTAAGTTCCTGGGATAATTTAAGTAACCAGGCCCAGCCATAAGTACGCTCATAATCCCGGTTATGTTCTTTTCTGAAATAAGCAAGTTCCCCTTGTATATTTTCCTTGGAAAGTGAGGCCTTCAAGGTTTCCCTGATCTCTTCTGCTTTATCGAGCTTCGGAAATTTCTTTAGCAGTCTCACCAGGGACCAGTGTGCATGCACAGAAGAATGCCAGTCAAAGCAACCATAAAAAGCAGGATGTAGCTCCTTTGGAGATTGCAGGTCTTTCTCACTACCAAGGGTTTGTCCCAGTTTATTGGGATATTGAACGTTGATGCACTTCAAAGGCAGCTCAACAAGTTTATTGGCTTGATCCAGAGTAAGCTGAACCCCTTCTATTTCATCCACCACTTCTGTGGTCCTGGAATTTTCCAAACTATCGAGTTTTGCTTCATTTTCTTCAGCTTTTAAACGGTTTTCACCTTTACAACCAATAATTAATAACGCCATAATGGCCAGGAGGATATTTCTCATATGTAGGATTTGTCTTTTTAATTGGGCATATCCAGTTCACTTCTATTCAACGATGGATTTTAATTGCCCGATCCCTTCGGGGAAAATAGATATTTTTTTTGGAATGGTATCAAATGTATAAAAATAGGACTGAAGCATTTAAGATGTTAGAAAGATTTAACCTAACCAGCCTTCCCTATCCAGACTTCTATACTGGATAGCCTCGCTTATATGGGCTCCTTCAATTTTCTCCTTCCCTTCCAGATCGGCTATTGTGCGGGAAACTTTAAGAATGCGGTCATATGCCCTGGCTGAAAGATTTAAGCGCTCCATCGCGGTTTTCAATAGTTGTCTTGAAGATTCATCTAATTCACAAAAAAAAGCGATATGCTTTACGCTCATTTGTGCATTATAATGCACATTTTCATATTCCCGAAAACGTTCCGTTTGCCTTTGCCTTGCCCTGGTAACTCTCTCCCTTATTTGCACACTGCTTTCACCTTTACGCTCTTCACTCAATTTCTCAAAAGGAACCGGCGTTACCTCGATATGAATATCTATGCGGTCTAAGAGAGGTCCGCTTATTTTACTTAAATACCGTTGCATCTCTGCCGGGGAGGAAGTCCTTGGCGAATCGGGATCATTAAAATATCCGCTTGGACTTGGATTCATACTTGCCACAAGCATGAAACTGGAAGGGTACGTAACTGTAAATTTGGCCCTGGAGATGGTAACTTCACGGTCTTCCAGCGGTTGTCTCATTACTTCCAGCACCCCGCGCTTAAACTCCGGCAACTCATCCAGGAACAAAACCCCGTTGTGAGAAAGGGAGATCTCTCCCGGCTGAGGATAGGCCCCTCCCCCTACTAAAGCCACATCGGATATCGTATGATGAGGACTGCGGAAAGGCCGCTGGGACATAAGCCCCACATTTTCCTTTACCTTCCCTACTACTGAATGTATCTTTGTAGTTTCGAGCGCTTCGTGGAGAGTCATGGGAGGAAGAATACTAGGAAGCCTTTTGGCCAACATGGTCTTACCTGCTCCCGGTGGGCCAATAAGAATAATATTATGGCCTCCTGCCGCTGCTATTTCCATACAGCGCTTAATTGACTCCTGCCCTTTAACATCGGCGAAATCGTGCTCCAGGTGTTCCAGACTGTTGTAGAACTCTTCCCTGGTATTTATCACGGTTCTTTCCAAAGGCTTCCCTTTGTCAAAAAACTCAATGACCTCCAGGATATTCTCTACCCCATAAACTTCCAGGTCGCTAACAATTGCTGCCTCTTTTACATTTTGCTTAGGCAGAATAAAACCTTTGAAACCCTCTTCCCTGGCCTTGATGGCAATGGGTAGAGCCCCTTTAATTGGTTGCAAACTTCCATCGAGGGAGAGTTCCCCCATTATTATATATTCATCTATGGCAGCTTCCTTTATTTGACCGGAACCGGCAAGAATTCCTATCGCGAGAGT
Organism: Antarcticibacterium flavum; assembly: GCF_006159205.1. NCBI lineage: Bacteria > Pseudomonadati > Bacteroidota > Flavobacteriia > Flavobacteriales > Flavobacteriaceae > Antarcticibacterium > Antarcticibacterium flavum. The sequence goes on from NZ_CP040812.1 coordinate 1,074,155, forward strand.
AAGATCATAGGCAGAACCCTCTTTCCTAAGATCGGCCGGAGCCATGTTTATTGTGATCTTCTTACCGGGAAATTTATAGCCATTGTTCTGTAAAGCTGCCGCGATACGATAACTGCTCTCTTTAATGGCATTATCTGGGAGTCCAACTAAATTAAAGGCGATCCCGGGAGACATATTTACTTCTACCGTGATGGTGGTCGCCTCTACACCAAATACAGCACTTCCATAAACTTTTACCAGCATGAATTAAGGATTTTCTTAAAATTAATAAATTAAAAAGGAAACGGATAAAGGATAAACTAAATAGTATCCTAAATTTTTGTGAATTTATTAATCTAAGAACTTCAACCACTTTAAAAATGAAAACCCGCTGCAGTTCATGCAGCGGGTTTTCTAAATTGTTTCTTTTATAAAAAAAGTATACTATTTTTAATAATTAGGCAATACATTTTTTCTGTAGTGCTCAATTAGGGCATCTATTGGCCGTCGAATTATATTTCCAATCTCAAGACGGTAAGGTTGTGCCACTGCTCGAATAATATCGGCACTAAAATAGGCTATGCTGCCTATGAAATGAATTGGCACATTCTGGGCTTCTTTGAAGCAAAGAACCCTTGATTGCATAAAATCATTGATCCCTTCGTGCACCAATTTATAGAAATACCCATTGCGCTCATTGGTGAAAATAAATTCAGCAAAAGAAGCCAGGTATGTATTGGGATTTTCTTTCTTATAAAGGTTTCTTTTGATCTCATCTGCACGAAGATCATAAGTCGTTTCAAATTTTTCAGCAAGTTCCGGGGGCATTCTTTTATAGTAATAATCCCTTATGAGACGCTTTCCAAAATAGTTTCCACTGGCTTCATCCATAAGAATATAACCGAGTGAATCTACAGCCATTTGTATATTCGTTCCATCGAAAAAACAACTATTGGAGCCTGTACCCAGAATACATACGATGCCGGGCTCTGTAGTCGCAGCATAGGCAGCTGCAACCATGTCTTCTTTAACTATTACTTCTATGGAATTGGTAAAAAAGTTGGCGATAATATCCCTTAATATCTTACGGGGAGTATCGGTTCCTGCACCGGCACCAAAAAAATGAATTCTTTCTACCTTATCCTTAACCTCCTGCAGGTCGGGGTTTTCTTCTATTCGCTGCTCCAGCATTAACTCTGGAAAAACAGCCGGATTAAGACCTTTTGTCCTGGTCTTTAAAAGTTGTTCACCTGAATTATTTAAAAGTATCCAGTCACATTTCGTTGAACCACCATCGGCAATTAATATCATTATATGTACTTTAAAGAGTAAAAAAGGCTGCTTCAACCGCAGTTCTACCTATTCTTAAAGCAGCCTTTTTGATTATTTAATGGTCCCGGCAATTATACTTTTGCAACGTGAGCGGCCAGTTCAAGCAATTTTGCTGAATACCCATACTCATTGTCGTACCACGCGACCAATTTAAAGAAATTATCATTTAAAGCAATACCTGCCTCGGCATCAAAATTACAGGTGTACGCATTTGATACGAAATCCTGGGATACAACCATTTCTTCAGTATAAGAAACGACTCCCTTATATTCCCCTTCAGAAGCCTTTTTAAATGCAGCTTTGATCTGGTCATAAGAAGCAGCTTTCTCTGTACGCACCGTAAGGTCTACTACAGAAACATCGGCGGTTGGAACTCTAAACGCCATACCGGTAAGTTTACCGTCCAGCTTTGGGATCACCTTACCTACTGCTTTGGCAGCACCGGTAGAGGATGGAATTATATTGATAAGGGCACTTCTACCACCCCTGAAATCTTTTTTGGATGGACCATCAACGGTTAATTGTGTAGCAGTTGTGGCGTGAATGGTCGTCATCAACCCTTCAACCAGTCCAAATTCATCATCAACGATCTTTGCCAATGGTGCAAGACAGTTGGTTGTGCAGGATGCATTTGAAACTATATTTTGATCTGGCTTCACATCTTTATGATTAACCCCCATTACAAACATAGGTACATCTTTGGATGGAGCTGAAATAACAACTTTTTTGGCTCCTGCAGTAATATGCTTTTGGCCACCTTCCATATTGGTGAAAATACCGGTACAGTCAAGAACCACTTCAGCACCAACTTCATCCCATTTAAGATCTTCCGGGTTCTTTTCAGCAGTCACTCTCACGGTTTTACCGTTGATCACCAGGTGACCATCCTTTACATCTACAGTTCCTTTGAAATTCCCGTGAACAGAGTCATACTTTAAAAGATAGGCAAGATGATCTACTTCCAGCAGGTCATTAACAGCTACTACTTCTACATCCTTATTCTCTACAGCTATTCTAAAAGCTATTCTTCCAATACGACCAAAGCCGTTTATTCCAATTTTTGTACTCATTGTAATTGATTTTAATTTTTAAATTGAAGTGATGTCTGCCACCCTTCTTAGATCTCTGTCAAATTTATCCTCACCTTTGATGCCGGTTTCCAGAGAAACCGTGATCACCTTTTGGTGATGTATTCCTATCATTATATTTCTCTTTCCATCCAGCACTGCATCTACGGCCCCAACACCTAATTTACTGGCAAGCACCCTGTCAAAGCAACTTGGGGAACCCCCTCGCTGTATATGTCCCAATACTGAAACTCTTATGTCATAACCCCCCAAAGTGGAATCTATAAACTCTGCGAGTTCAAAGATGTTCTTTCCACTCTTGTCACCCTCTGCCACTACAATGATGCTGGATGTTTTACCCGATTTCTCACTCTTTTTAAGAGAAGAAATAAGCCTGTCTATACCTTCATCTTCCTCAGGGATAAGGATCTCCTCTGCCCCTGCGCCTATACCGCTGTTAAGAGCAATAGCTCCTGCATCCCTCCCCATTACCTCTACAAGGAACAACCTGTTATGGGAACTGGCGGTATCCCTAATTTTATCTATAGCTTCCACTACAGTATTAAGAGCAGTATCATAACCAATGGTAAAATCTGTCCCGCTTATATCATTATCAATAGTTGCTGGGATTCCCACTACAGGAAAATCATGTTCCTTTTCAAATAGTAATCCCCCGGTGAAAGTACCGTCTCCCCCTATAACTATGAGAGCATCCACGCCGGCAGCCTTGAGATTATCATAAGCTTTCTTTCTTCCTTCAGGAGTTTTGAATTCATTTGAGCGGGCAGATTTAAGGAAAGTCCCTCCACGGCTAATAATATTTCGAACCGAGCGGGCATCGAGGTCCTCTATATCATTCTCAATAAGCCCCTGGTATCCTCTAAATATCCCTGCACACCCCACCCCGTGGTATGCACAACTTCTTACAACTGCCCTTATAGCAGCATTCATTCCCGGTGCATCACCTCCTGATGTTAATACACCTATTTTTTTAATTTCTTTCTGCATTCCTGTAAAATTATTTGATTTTTACCTTAAAACCTAATTTACCTTGACACTCAATCGTTTTCGGTTAATAACTCATAAAAAAAGCCCTTTTTATAGGGCTCTTTTTTAATGAATTTGTAAAAAGATTATCTTTTTAATAAAATATGGTTTTTAATGACCATTATCATTTTAAATCATAAATTGCTGTGATTCAATTTATTGACACGATATCAAATTAATTACTAATTATACTTATTTGGCCTTTAGTTGCTTTCCAATAAGACATATTCATATGGGGAATTAAGCCGAATCAAGCCATCTTTTACCTCTCCTGTCTCTCCTGAGTATGCATCTTTTAATTGATGACCTTCTTCAAATATATTACCCACCATTATGTTCTTATCTCCGGCTGGAACTTTAAGGCCTATGATTACAACATCCTTATGATCTCGCTGCTCATAGCGGCGAACAAAATAATGAGGCTCCCGGGATATTACCTCGTGCCTTCCGGCTCCCACAGCAGGGTGTGCAGCGCGGAACTGCCCCAGTTTTTGCCAATGTTCAAGGATCTCTTCTGTTTCTTTATCTTTTTCCAAATCTTCCCAATTCATCATAGACCTAAGGGTGGCGTCCCCCACTGTTCCATCAATTGTTAAGGATCTTGCGCTTTCATCTCCATAATAAATTTGCGAGGTCCCGGGGCTTAACAAAAGTAAGCTTGCTGTTTCATATGGCTTCTCCCGCTCCCTGTCAAATGGCTGCCCGTCATCATGGGAAGACAAATAATTTACGGTACCATAATCTTTTAGTTCTGTGTTCAGTAAACCATCATATTTTTGGAAAAGGGCTTCCGGTTCCTGCTGTTGCGCATTCCATTTAAACTCAAAGTTTATCAGGCTGTTAAAGGCATTGTCAAAATAATTCACCTTGCGGTCCCCAAAATCAAAATTCTGGCCCCCGCTTATTCCATAATTGTAAACTTCACCTACAAGATAGAATTCATTATCATCCAGTACCTTTTCGGGATTATTCCTTTTGTATTCAGCAAAAGAATGATCTGCCAGCTCCTTGAATTCCTGCCACACATATTCCTCGGTATGTTTTACTGTGTCTACCCTGTAACCATCTATTCCAAAATCTGTGATATAATCTGTAAGCCATTTCATGATATAAAACCTTGGAGCCCTTGGATGGCCTGTACGTTCAAAGAATTCATCCAGCTCTGCCACCTCCTGTTCATATCTTCCCTCTTCCTTCCATTTTTGAACAAGTTGTGGAGGTAATGCTACTTCTTCATTGCTCTCTGTCCTTATGTCTGGCAGATTTTCTACCAGGGTACAGGTAACGGTTGTTTCATAATTCTTATAAGTACAGGGGGTCTCATTGCGCACCCACTCATCTGGCCACTGGGGATCTTCCTCTGTCACGGGACCGGTATGGTTGATCACCGCATCCAGAAGGATACGGATCCCATTTTCGTGAGCTGCAGTAACCAGGTCCTGAAGGTCCTCTCTGGTTCCAAAATTAGGATCTATGGCTGTCCAGTCCTTGGTCCAGTATCCATGGTACCCATAGGTACGGCCAGTGCCTTCATCTGTTGCTCCATGGATTTGTTCTACCACCGGCGTCATCCAAATAGCATTCACACCAAGATCGTTGAAGTAACCCTCATTTATTTTGTGAGTTATACCTTTAAAATCTCCCCCTTCGAACCCACGTAAGACCCCTGTTTCCAGGTTCCTTCCAAAATTTACATCATTGGATGGATCGGCATTATTGAACCTGTCTGTAAGCAGGAAATAAATATTGGCACCCTCCCACACAAATGGCGTCTCATTTTCGGCCAAGACAGGTGTTTCCTCTGTCTGGTCGCTAGATGTAAGTGTATTGCAGCTTATACTAAGCAGGAATAAAAAAGATAAAGCTATGGATTTCATGTGTTTTATTTTAATTGCAGGATAAAGGATTCCAGGGGCTCTAGTTTTATATTGATATTAGCCTTCCCGTTGGTGACGGTGAGTTTTGAACTAAAAATCTCATAAAGTTTGTCCTCCATCTCATAGATCCCGTCATCCAGATCCCAGGTAGATATCACTTCAGCAGGGACCTGCAGTTGAAATTCCTGGTTAGCTTCAGCATCAAAATTGGTTACTATGATCAATTTTTCGGTTTCACTCCAACGGGCGTAGGATAAAACCTTATCGTTATAGTCTTGTGTATTTTCCCGGTTGTATTGATGAAGATCCCGGTACTCACCTGTGAGGGCAGAGCTGGAAATTGTAAAGTTAAGCAGCCTCTTATAGAAGTCTCTCAATTCCTTTTCTGCAGCGGTAGATTGGCCGCCATCAAACTTTTTATCATTCATCCAGCGTTGGTGTGCGGGAACCCCGATATAATCAAAAATAGAAGTCCTTGAAGGCTTTCCAAATCCTGCATCCTCTGCGCCGGGTTCCCCAACTTCCTGCCCAAAGTATACAAGGGTTGGGGCAGAGCTAATAGTAGCCGAAACCACCATGGCAGGTTTCCCCTTTGCAGCACTACCTGCAAATTCCGGACTGGCTATTCTCTGCTCATCATGATTCTCGAGAAAATGCAGCATATGATGTTCAATATCCTTCAAATCTTCCTGAATTGGAGGGATATTATCTGTACTGCCGTGTCCCTGCATCACATTCTTGATCGTATCATATAACTGTACCTTATCGTACAGGTAGTCCATTTTCCCTTTTTTGATATAATCCCTGTACAGGTGTGGCTGGTAAACTTCAGCTAATAAGAAAGCGTCCGGATTTCTCATCTTAATAGCAGAATTCATATAAGACCAGAATTCAACGGGAACCATTTCAGCCATATCAAATCTAAAGCCATCAACCCCTTTTTCTATCCAATACAAAGCAATATCACTAAATTTAGTCCATGAATCGGGTACAGTTTTATTCTTCCAAAATTCGAAATGAGTTTCATAATCCTCATTTTCGAAACCTGCAGGCAATTCCGGAAAATCTTTTTTCCCGTCTGGGCTTACCCCGTAGTTTATTTTCACAGTCTCATACCAATCGTTCATATCGGGCTGAGAGTCGCGGGCACCATTTCCTGTCCATTTGGCGGGCATTTCTTCAAATTTCCCATCGGCCAGAGGATGTTCTTCCCCACCAAGCGGGCGGTAGCCCTCCCTCCATTCCGGGACCTTAAAGGCTTCTGCAGGATTATAATAATAGTTGTTATTAATATTATAAGTCACGCTCGTATCATCCTTTGATCCAAAATCTTCTACACCTTCAGGATTATTAAGACCTTCATATTTCCTGGCCACGTGATTGGGCACTATATCTATAAGAACCTTCATCCCTGCTTTGTGCGTACGGTCAATTAGGGCTTCAAACTCTTCCATCCTGTTAGCAGGATTTACAGCGAGGTCTGGATTTACACTATAGTAATCCTTGACAGCATATGGAGAACCGGCACGTCCCTTTACCACATCGGGATCATCCTGCGAGATTCCATATTCGGTATAGTCAGTAATTACAGCATGCTGCGGCACCCCGGTGTACCAAATATGGGTCACACCAAGATCCTTTATTTCCTTAAGGGCCTTCTCTGTAAAATCTTCAAATTTTCCCACCCCATTTTCTTCCAGGGTCCCCCAGGGCTTATTGGTGGTGTTGGTATTTCCAAACAATCGTGTAAAGACCTGGTATACCACCTCTTTATTTTTCATTCCGGTTTCTGTTTGGTTGATTTCTGCATCTGGCTGTTGCTCATATTTACAGGCAAAAAGAAGTGAGACCACCATTAAAGATAATCCCATTTGAATTCCTTTAATTCTCATAGAATAAGTAATAATTATTTAAAAAAAGGTGCACACAGTTGCTGCACCCGGGTTTAATTCCATTCGACCTTAAGTTCGACTTTATCATCCCTGAAGCTTAGTGGCACCACCAGGTTCCCCTGGTGCATATAATTCTTACCGGTATATTTTATCCCGTTTACCCAAACAAACTTTACTGTTCGGTTGATGATATGTACTACAAAATCCACATCATCGCTATCTAATCCTTCACCTGCCTCCCGGAATGGGGCGGGCTGCCGCTCAATTGTGATATCCAGACTGTTAGTAGATTTCACTTCAATATGGAAGCAGTGATCCCCGGTAATTATACTGTCATCGCAGGTGTTTCTTTGCTTTTCCTCTGTAGCTGAACTAAATATGTAATGCAGCTGAAGGTATCTCAACGGTTCCCCATACTTTTCCTCTTTGATAACCGTAAAAATGGCCCCACTCCTCGCCAGCTCCGGAACAATATCCTCTTCACCCGAAACAAGGATGCTGCTACCCGGCAAATGCCTTTTCCCGGTTTGGAGGTCTACCCACAGCTGGTCAAAATTATAAGTAATCCCAAACGGGTCTTTATTAATAAAAATATCTATTCCTTCTGAAGAGATGGATAGTGAATCGGCGACCTCAGGGACATTTAGCTTTAGATCCTGTTCGCCTTTTCCCATATGAACTACCAGCGAATCGCTGCTGCTTGAATTTGAGAAGCTGGTTTCCAGTTTATCCTTTCCCGAAAAACTTAAAGAAAAGACCCCTTCCTTTGATGCAATAATTACAGAATCCCTGTTTTCCTCAATATTAGGACGAATGCTATCCTGCGCCTTTAAATTAAGGCCCATAAAAAAGATAGCCAGAAATATCAAAATTTTGTTATTAGCCGAAAGTATTGATCTTATTCTTCTCAAATTTTTCCTATTTTAATTCTATTACCATTGGCGTTTTGCCTGCGATCTTAATTGGTTCAGAAAGCTTATGGGTTCTCCCTGTAAGAATATCTGTTCCACCGGGGAACCCTTTAATACCCTCAGCGTAACGGCCCGGGTCCAGCGACCTTTCATTGGGACTGTTGTTGATCACCACCATCACCCGCTCATTCTCATTATACCTAAAATACACATAAACATTCTCTTCGGGAAGGTATTGCAGTAACTTTCCGAAGTGGAGTACCTCTTTTTGCTTTCTGTAATTAAGAAGGGTTTTGGTAAAGGAGTGATAATCCTCCTGCATTTTTGTTCTTCCTTCAGCATTAAAGGCATTATTCTCATCACCTTCCCAGCCACCCGGAAAATCCCGTCTTATATCGCCATCTCCTTTGCCTTTATCACCACGCATTCCAATTTCATCGCCATAATAAAGTTGCGGGATGCCGCGGGTGGTTAAAACCAGGGTTGTAGCCAGCTTATAACTGTCCAGGTCACCGTCGAACTGTTCATTAATGCGGTTGGTGTCATGGTTACCGGCAAATACCAATAGATTATCAATATCGGCATACAGAAAATCATTTACAAAATTCTCATAAGCTTTGATCATTCCTTTATCCCAGGAGGCTTCCTCTTCCTGAAACATTTCAAGGATGGCATCATGCAGGGTAAAATCCATCACAGAAGGCAAATAGGAATTATAGCTTTGAATTGCTCCAATAGGAGAGTCCTTTTGCCAGTAGGAGATCTGGGCCTGGTCGTGCATCCATACCTCTCCAACTATATTAAAATTAGGATACTCATCCATAATCGCTTTGGTCCATTTTGCAATACCCTCTTTGTCGTTATAGGAATAAGTGTCCACTCTAAACCCGTCAAGATCGGCATACTCGATCCACCAAATTGCGTTTTGAATAAGATAATTCAAAACCAGCGGATTACGCTGATTAAGATCTGGCATGGTTCTCACGAACCAGCCGTCCACACAATATTTCAGGTCAATTTCGGCAACATTGGGATCATACTGGGTGGTCATCCTGTAATTGGAATTCTCATAACCCGGGAATTGATTGATCCAGTCATAAGTTGGCAGGTCCTTGATCATCCAGTGTTCTGCCCCCCAATGATTGGTGACATAATCCATAATGAGCTTCATGTCCCTTTTGTGCATTTCTGCAGCGAGTTCGCGGTATTCCTCATTGCTGCCATATCTTGGATCTATCCTGTAAACATCGCTTTGAGCATACGTGTGATAGGAATACGCAGGATCGTTGTCTTCAAGCATTGGGGTACTCCAAATGGCTGTGACTCCCAGGTCCTCCAGGTAATCAAGATTGTTGATCACCCCGCGAATGTCACCCCCGTGCCGACCTCCCTGTTTTTTCCTGTCTGCTACTTCAGTTACTGAAGGATGGGAATCATTGGAAGGATCCCCATTGGCAAACCTGTCTGGCATGATAAGATAGATCACATCACTGGCATCAAATCCTTTACGCATAGCAGAATTTGCCCGCCGCTCCCTGAGCTCATATTTTTTGCTGAAGGATTTTTTCCCCTTCCGCTTAAAATCAATATTATAAGATCCCGCCGGAAGTGTCCCCGTGTTCAGGGTAAGAAAAATGTAATTTGGATTTTCTGTTTTGATCACATTCTTTACAATGACATCATCCCCTGCAGCAACTTCGTATTCGGCTATATTTTCACCATAGAACATTATTTGCAGGTCTTCCTGTTGCATCCCGCTCCACCAAAAGGGTGGTTCCACCTTTTCGATCTGGGCCTGTACGGCAACGGACAAAAGAAATCCCAGCAAACATAAAAACTTATTTATCTGCATGTTTTATTGATTTATTCGGTAATTATAAATGGCGTTCTAAATAGTAACCACGTCGTCTGGGTATATCGTAACCTCCTTGCCGTGCACCTTAATATCCAATGGCCCATCCCCTTCAAGAGAAAAACTGGTACTGCCGCCATTCATACGAACTTTTACTATCTGGTTCCTGAAATTGATCTTAAAAGAATAGGCTTTCCATTGTTCAGGGATCTTGGGAGAGAAACACAATTGGTCATTTTCTACCCTCATTCCTCCAAAGCCTTCTACTATACTCATCCAGGTCCCCGCCATACTGGTGATATGGCAACCTTCCTCAACTTCGTGATTATAATCATCAAGATCAAGCCTGGAGGTACGTAAATAAAAATTATAGGCCTGCTCCATCCTGTCCAACTTTGCCGCCTGTATACTATGCACACAGGGAGAAAGAGAGGATTCATGAACCGTTAATGGCTCATAGAAATTAAAGTGTTTTTCCAGTTCCTTTTCACTAAAATGGTCTTCAAAGAAATAGAACCCCTGCAGCACATCTGCCTGTTTGATATAGCAGGACCTAAGGATCCTGTCCCAACTCCATTTTTGATTTATAGGACGGTGTGATTTATCCAGTTGTGATACAGGAATGATCTCCTTATCAAGAAAACCATCCTGCTGCAGGTAGACCTTATGTTCATCTGAATATGGGAAATACATTTGTTCTGCAATTTCCTTCCATTTAAGAACTTCGCTGTAATCAAGATTCGTATGCCCTTTGATCCTTTCAAAATCTCCCCTATAGGTTTCCTTTACTTTTTTGATCATAGCGGTGCAATACTCCAGGCACCATTTAGCAGTATAGTTGGTATACCAGTTATTGTTTACATTGTTCTCATATTCATTTGGTCCCGTTACCCCCAGGATGACATATTTATTTTTTGCTTTGCTGAAGGTTGCTCTTTGTTTCCAGAACCTTGCAATAGCGATCATCACTTCCAGTCCTTTCTCGGGGATATAATCAAAATCACCCGTGAATCTTACATAATTATAAATGGCAAATACCATTGCGCCGTTACGATGGATCTCTTCAAAGGTGATCTCCCATTCATTATGGCTCTCCTCTCCATTCATAGTAACCATTGGATACAAAGCTGCACCTTTCGAAAAACCTAGTTTCTCTGCATTCTCAATGGCTTTTTTAAGATGATTGTATCTGTAGGTTAGCAAATTCCTGGCAACATGTTGATCTTTTGTAGCCATGTAAAAAGGGATACAATAGGCCTCTGTATCCCAATAAGTACTACCACCGTACTTCTCACCTGTAAAACCTTTAGGGCCAATATTAAGCCGCTCATCCTTACCTGAATATGTTTGATTAAGCTGAAAGATATTGAATCTTATACCCTGCTGGGCCTTTATATCTCCCTCAATCACTATATCTGCCATTTCCCAGATTTTGGACCAGGCTTCCTTTTGCATTTCAAGCAGATCCTTATATCCAATCTTTGTTGCCTTTGCAATAACAGCTTTTGAAGCCTCAATGAGGCTATCCCTCTTATGGTTCATATCTGTCACGTAACCGGCAAATTTTTGAAGGGTGGCCTTTTCCCCGGCTTTAAGGTCATGGGAATAGGTGAAAATGATTTTATCTTCAGTAGTTTCTTTTTGAAATTGAGTTTCAACCTTCTCCCCGTTCACCAGGAATGAAGATTCCATAAAGGTACAGGCATGAAATTCGGTTTTAAGGGTTTTTGAAATGATAAAGCCCTGGTGCCCGTCTGTCTTTACATCAAGGGTCTTCCAGAATTTTTCTTCCCAGTTGGCATCGGTATTAGTGATCCCGCTGTCCAGGTAAGGTTTAAAAGTTATGTTGGCTTCTCCATTAAGCAGTTCTATCTCATAATTGATAGCACCCAGTTCATCCAGCTCCATGGAAAGGAACCTGGTAGATGTTACTTTTATTTCAATTCCGTTTTGCAATGTTGCAGTGAAGGACCTGTTATACCAGCCTTCTTTCATATTCAACTCCCTGCGAAACTCTGAAACTGTCTTACAGGAATTTAGATCCAGTACCTCCCCGTTGATCTCCACCCAAATACCTATCCAGTTTGGTGCATTTAAGACTTTGGCAAAATACTCGGGATAACCATTCTTCCACCAGCCCACTTTTGTCTTGTCGGGATAGTAGACTCCCGCAATGTAGCTACCCTGGAAAGAGGGTCCGGTATAGGCCTCTTCAAAATTTGCCCGTTGCCCCATGGCACCATTTCCTATGCTGAATAAACTTTCTGATGATTTTACTCGGTCTTTTTCAAATCCTTCTTCGATGATCGACCAACTGTTTGGTATTATATAATCTTGATTCATATTATTTTTCCAATAAGTTCTTAATAAAATTTATTTCAATGCCTGTGAAATCCTGAAAAACATAATTTGCCTCTCCCAACACTCCAGCATCTCCTATTCCAATACTTAACATCCCGGCAATATTTGCTGCCTCTACCCCCGCCTGAGAGTCTTCAAAAACGATACAATTTTGCGGGTCCACCTTCAATTTCTCTGCTGCAATTAAAAATACTTCGGGATTGGGTTTTGCCTTTGAAACATCATTCCCATCCACAACAGCATCGAATTTCCTGTAAAGATCTGTCTTCTCAAGGATGGACCGTGCGTTTTTACTGGCAGAACCCAGTGCAATTGGCACATTGTTTTCCATGAGAAATTCAATGATCTTTGACACCCCGGGGAGAATATCCCTTGAGGTCATTGTAGAAATATATGACAAATAATTGTCATTTTTAAGAGCCATCTGCTCCATGAATTTATCTTCAGTAAGGCTTACCTGTCCCCAGTCGAGAATCTTTTCCAGGGATTTCACCCGGCTTACCCCCTTTAGTTCCTCATTCTGGGCTTCGGTGATATCAAAACCCAGGTTGTTGGCAAGTTTTCGCCAGGCCAGGAAATGGAATTTCGCGGTATCCACGATCACCCCGTCCAGGTCAAAGATCACCCCTTTATTGCTGTTCAGTAACATTAATTTGTTTTTGTGTTTTTACTCTTAAGGTAAGGAGTCCTGAAAGGATCATTGCAAAACCACCTATAATAAGAGCGTAAATTGGTTCATTATTAAAAAATTCCTTGACCAGAAAGCCAAGGATCGTAGCTGCTACAATTTGAGGAATCACTATAAAGAAATTAAAGACTCCCATATAATATCCCATTTTTGCAGAGGGCAGGGATCCCGAAAGCATGGCATACGGAATTGAGAGTATACTTGCCCAGGCAATTCCTACCCCTACCATTGCCAAAAGGAGGCCAACCTTGCTGGAAAGAAAATATATGGATATAAGTCCAATTCCTCCAAAGCAAAGGGCCAACAGGTGAGTGAATTTGTTGCTGGTTCTTCGCGCAAGTACAGGTAATAAAAATGCTACAGCAGCGGCCACCCCATTATATACTGTAAACATAACCGTTACCCAGTCGGCAGCATCGTTGTAAAGTTCAGATGTTGTATCGCGAGTGCCAAAAACATGCCCGGTTACCGCCTGCGTAGTATAGATCCACATGGAAAAAAGGGCAAACCAGGAGAAGAACTGCACCCAGGCTAGCTGCTTCATCGTGGCAGGCATATTCAGCATATCGGTTATAATAATAGTAAATCCATTCCTTACCTCCTTTTTACGCAGTTGTGAAACCAACATAAAGAGGACTCCAATGATCAACAAACCTATAAATAGAATATAAAGCTCCTTAGTGAGATCCCGAAAATACACGATTGCAGAAACCCCTAATCCAATCACTGCCATTACAACTCCGGAAATAAACTGGGTATTTATATTACTTTCTTTATCTACAACCTCCACCCTTTCCGGATGCGCCTTTTGATGTGCCTTTTCAAATGCTGCGAGCTGCTCTGGTGAGTATTCCCTGGATTTTACCACTGTCCATAATACAGCAAAAAAGAACACGACCCCTCCTACATAAAAGGACCATTTTACCGAATCTGGAATGATACCCTCCGGTGCTGTATTGCTTAAGCCAATCCAGTTGGAGAACATATACGGGAGCAACGAACCTACTACCGCACCTATACCAATAAAGAAACTTTGCATGGCGAAGCCAAGTGTCCTTTGCCTCTCGTGTAAATTATCTCCAACAAAAGCCCGGAAAGGTTCCATTGAAATATTGATCGAGGCATCCATGATCCACAGTGTACCTGCAGCAACCCAAAGAGTGGGACTATTAGGCATAATGAATAATGCTATGGAAGACAGGATGGCACCAATAAGAAAATATGGCCTCCTGCGGCCAAGCCTGGTCCAGGTCCTGTCGCTAAAATATCCTACAATAGGCTGTACGACTAAACCCGTAACGGGAGCAGCAATCCATAATATTGGAATGTCCTCTACGTTTGCCCCTAAGGTTTCAAAAATTCTGGAAGTATTTGCGTTTTGAAGAGCAAATCCAAATTGTATACCCAGGAATCCGAAACTCATGTTCCAGATCTCCCAAAAACTGAGGGTACGTTTTTGCATATCGTAAGTTTAAATTATTATTACGACAAGCACTGTGTCTTGTCAAAACATATTAACGGAAGTGAAAATATAGGTTCTGACAATAAATTGAGCAGTAAAGGTAGCTAAAATTTTAATATTTCTGTCTTTTGCACCCTTTTTGTAGAATTTCGCTCCACCAACTCGGTTTCCACTACAATGGTCTCATACGGGCCATCTTCTACTTCCTCATTTTCAAGTTTTTTAATAAGTAATCTTGCTGCCTGTGCACCCATCTCTGCTCCATGCTGGCTTACCGTGGTGAGGCTGGGAATAAACTGTTTGGAAAGTTCTCCATTGGTAAAACCAATTACATAAGCATCCTCTGGCACACTTAGCCCCATTTTTTGAAGAGCTTTGATGGCATATACTGCAAAATGTTCATTGACGGCAAAAACCCCGTCAACATCTTTATTTTCAAGAAAAGCAGCAATTTCCTCCTCACTGCTGTCAAAATCTTCCACCTTCAAAATAAGGTCTTCCTGTATTTGCATGGAATTTTCCTCTAAAGCCTGGAGATAACCCTGGGTGCGTAATTTTCCCACACTTACATAATCTACTGTGGTAATTAGAGCAATATTCCTGCAATCCAGATCTATAAGGTGCCGCACCGCCTTCCTGGCTCCATTCATATCATCTATAACTACCTTATCACACTTGATCCCGTCTATCACCCTGTCGAACATTACTAAAGGCATTCCCTGGTTTACAACTTCATTAAGGTGGTGATAATCCTGTTTTTGCTGTGTTTCCTTCGCCACAGAGAGGATAAACCCATCTGTACTCCCGTTTGCCAGCAGTTCCATATTAATCACTTCTTTATCAAAGGAATTATTGGACATACAAATAATAACATGATACCCTTTTTGATTGGCCTCCTGCTCAATTCCACTAATAACAGTGGTAAAAAAATGGTGAACGATCTCGGGGATTATAACTCCTATGGTTTTTGTCTTTCTATTCTTAAGGCTAAGGGCAATATTATTAGGTTTGTAATTATAGAGTTTAGCAAAGGCTTTTATCTTTTGCCGGGTATCCTCACTTATCTCTGCACTGTCTCTTAAAGCCTTGGACACCGTGGATACCGATACGTCAAGTTCCCGGGCAATTTGCTTCAGGGTTAATTTCTTTTTCATAAGGGATTAAAAATTTAGGGATGCAATTTTCTGTTTTTCGTAAAAATATCACAATATTTCCATATTGCATCAATATACAAAAGTTTTCAACACGAAATCGTTTTCGATCCTGTTTTCGGGAGATGGCGTCTGGAAAGCACTCCTATTTTACATACCTTTAACATCTGGAAGTGAGAATATAAAAGTTAAAAATTTTAGTCGAACTAATTAATACATTTATGAGAACATTATTTAAAAGCACATTGTTACTGCTGTTTATGCTGCCAATGAGCTTTTTTGCCCAATCAACCGTAAGTGGTACTGTGACAGAGAGTGGCACAGGTTTGCCAATACCGGGGGTCAATATTATTGTACAGGGAACCTCCACCGGGACAACTACCGATTTTGATGGTAATTACACTCTTTCAAATCTTAACGAAAACGATGTACTTGTTTATTCATTCCTTGGTTTTGCGGCCAAAGAGATTGTTTACGCCGGTCAAACCCGTTTGGATGTGCAACTGGACGAAAGCGAAGCTACCCTTGAAGAAGTAGTTTTAATAGGTTATGGTTCTACCACCAGGCAGGATGCTACAGGAGCTGTTGAAAAAATAAGCCCCGAATCCTTTAACCGTGGCGCTGTTGTATCTCCCGAAACCCTTATAGCAGGTAAATCTGCAGGGGTTAGGATTACCCCAAGCAGTGAGCCGGGTGGTGGCGGTGAAATAAGAATTCGTGGAGGTTCTTCCCTATCAGGGAACAATTCCCCGCTTATCGTGGTGGATGGGATCCCATTGGACCAGCGAGGTGTGCAGGGGGTTCGTAACCAGCTTAATGCCATAAACCCGGAGGAGATCGAAGATTTCGTGATCCTAAAGGATGCTGCCGCTACTTCCATTTATGGATCCAGAGCTTCCAACGGGGTTATCCTTATTACAACTAAAAGAGGAAGCCTTGCTTCCGGTTTCAATCTTGAATATGATCTTAAAGCATCTGTAGGCCAAATTACCGACAAGGTGAACGTCTTAAATGCAGATCAATTTCGTACTCTTATTAATGACACACAGGGAACTGATCCTTCACTTTTAGGAAATACCAGTACAGACTGGCAGGACCAGATCTATCGCACCTCAATAGGGGCTATTCATAACCTTACTCTTTCTGAAGGTTTTGAGAATTTCACCTACAGGGTGAACTTTAACCGTACAGATCAACAAGGGGTTCTACAGACAGATTTATATGAGAGGAATGCCGTTAACCTGGTGCTTACTCAAAACCTGCTGGACAATGATCTAAAACTTACTTTAAATGCAAAAGGTATTGTAGACCGTAACAGGTTTGCAGACCAGGGCGCAATAGGTGCCGCGGTTTCCTTTGACCCTACTCAACCCGTATATGATCCTACCAGCCCGTTTGACGGCTTCTTTGAATTCAGGACAGGCGATACTACTATGGACGAGATGAGACAGGCCACGAGAAACCCTGTAGCAATGCTTCAGCAAAATGATAACAATGCCGAAAACCTTAGGACGATCACTAACCTTAATGTAGACTACAGGCTTCCATTTTTAGATGGCCTTAGATTCAACCTCAATGCAGGTATAGATTATTCGGAACTTGAAGGGGAACAATTTCGACCACTTACATCTGCAGTAATAGGAGAGCCGGTGGCTTTTGAGAATTATTACTGGGGAATGAACAGGAACACCTTACTTGACTTTTATTTTAATTACAGGACAGAGGTAGATGCTATAAACACTAAACTGGATCTTACTGCCGGTCATTCCTTCCAGGAGTTCTATATTCAAAGCCAAAGTAGATTTACCCAAAACAGTGAACTTACAACCTTTCCCGAGGCGATAAACAGGAATGCCCTGGAATCGTATTTTGCAAGAGCAAGCTTTGATATCTCCAACAGGTATTTAATTTCTGCAAGTTTCCGTCGTGATGGTTCGTCAAGATTTTCTGAAGAAAACCGCTGGGCGAATTTCCCATCGGTATCTGTAGGTTGGAAGATAATGAACGAACCCTTTATGCAGAACAGCAATACATTCTCAGACCTTAAATTGCGTGCAGGTTACGGGGTCACCGGTAACCAGGAGATTGGTCCTAATTATGGTTATTTAGGATTATACACCCCAAGCCAGGGTGGAGCCAGGGTACAATTTGGTTATAACCCTGATGGTAGCCGTAGATTTGTGAATACCATAAGGCCAGAAGAATTTGATGCCAACCTTAAGTGGGAAGAACTTCAAACCTATAATGCCGGTATTGATTTCGGTTTCTTTAACAACAGGTTTACAGGTAGCGTAGATGCTTATTACAGGGAGACAAAAGACCTTCTTGCGACAGTGCCTGTACCGGCCGGTGCAAACCTGTCAGATTTCCTTACCACTAACGTAGGGCAAACCGTTAGCCGCGGGGTAGAGATTGGATTGAACGGACTTTTGGTTAATACAGAAGATTTTAACTGGAGCGTAAACTATAACTTAACTTTCCAGGATCTTGAGATCACCCAGCTTTCTCTTGGTGAAAACCCCGATTTCTTTATACCGCAGGGAGGAATCTCCGGAGGTGTAGGAAATACGATCCAGCTTTGGAAAGAAGGTTACGATCCAACTACCTTCTTTGTTTTCCGCCAGGTGTATAATGAGCAGGGACAGCCTATTGAAGGCGCCTATGTAGACGTGAACGGTGATAACCAGATAACAGAGGCAGACAGGCAGCC
The DNA here is from genome assembly GCF_006159205.1 of Antarcticibacterium flavum. NCBI lineage: Bacteria > Pseudomonadati > Bacteroidota > Flavobacteriia > Flavobacteriales > Flavobacteriaceae > Antarcticibacterium > Antarcticibacterium flavum. The sequence goes on from NZ_CP040812.1 coordinate 1,092,484, forward strand.
ATATAAAAAAGCTACTCCAGATTTTTATATGGGATTCACAAACAGCCTTAGCTACAAAGATTTTGACCTTAGCTTTACATTTAGAGGAAACTTTAATAACTATGTGTATAACAACACCCAGTCTTCCAATGGATTTGTAGGCGCAGGAACAATAACTCCGCAGCCTTATTATTCCAACCTTAACTCCAATGTATTGGAATCTAATTTCAGAAATAATCAGTTCTTTTCAGATTATTACATTCAAAGAGCAGATTTTGTAAGGCTGGATAACCTATCTCTGGGATACCTTATACCAAACAACAGGGATGATGTGGCTGTGAGAGTGAGCTTAACAGGTACCAACCTTTTTGTGATCACCAATTATGAAGGACTTGATCCTGAAATAAGCAATGGTATAGATAACAACTTCTACCCAAGAACCAGGAACGTGGTTTTAGGACTTAACTTTATATTTTAAATAAAAGATTACTATTATGTATAAAAAATTTAAACCGGTTTTAATTCTGTTTCTTGGAAGCATGCTGGTGTGGTCCTGCCAGGATTCACTGGATCTCTCCCCGGAAGATAACAGAGCAACTGCAGGCTCGGCCTTGCAGGATGCAGCAACCTATGAAGAGTTTTTGGCCAAACTATATGCAGGCTTATCCTTAAGCGGGCAGCAAGGGCCGGCAGGAAATCCTGATCTTCAGGGTTTGGATGAAGGTTTCTCCAATTATGTGAGATTATTCTTTAATCTCCAGGAACTTACCACAGATGAGGCACTTATTGGCTGGAACGATGGTACTGTTTATGACCTTCATTACCAAAGCTGGACTGCAGGTAATGAGTTCGTGAGGACAATGTACAGCAGGTTACTTTACCAGGTGAGTCTTGTAAATGAATTTTTAAGGCAAACAGACCCTGCTTCCCTGGATGACAGAGGAGTTCCTGGAGAGCTTAGATCCACTATTGAAGATTACCGTGCAGAGGCAAGGTTCCTTAGAGCTCTTAGCTACTACCACGCTCTGGACCTTTTTGGAAGACCAGCTTTTGTGACTGAACAGGATCCTACTGGAGCTTTCCTTCCTCCACAAACTTCAAAGGAAGATTTGTTCTCTTATATTGAAAGTGAACTACTGGCAATAGAGAATGAGATTATAGATGCAAAACAAAATGAATACGGCCGGGCAGACAGGGCTGCAGTTTGGATGCTCCTTTCAAAGTTGTATCTAAATGCTGAAGTTTATACCGGTAATGCGAGATATGCAGAGGTTATTGAATACACGCAAAAGACCATAAACTCCGGTTATCAAATTGCAGATGTTCCTTACAGTTACCTGTTCATGGCAGATAATGACCAAAATGGAGCTCAAAATGAGATCATCTTCCCGGTGACCTATGATGGGTTAAACACCCAAAGCTATGGTGGAACAACTTATATCATCCACGCAGCAATTGGCGGGGACATGGATCCTTCAGAATTTGGAGTAAACGGTGGTTGGGCCGGTCTTAGAACTACCCAGCAATTTGTTGATACCTTTCCAAATGGTGCAGAGTCTGAAGATTTAAGGGCTATGTTCTTTACTGAAGGACAGAATAAGGAAGTAACAAGAATAGCTCCATTTACAGAGGGTTATGCCGTGACAAAGTTTACGAATATGAGGTCTGACGGCACCCCGGGTAGCGACCCATCTGGCGAATTTCCAGACACAGATTTCCCAATGTTCCGTCTTGCAGATGCTTACTTAATGTATGCTGAAGCTGTAGTAAGAGGTGGCGGTGGAAGCCCTGCACAGGCCGCAACTTATATAAATGAGCTAAGAGAGCGTGCTTATGGAGATAATAGCGGTGATATAGCTGCAGCCGATCTTACCCTTAATTTTATACTTGCTGAAAGAGCCAGGGAACTTTATTGGGAAGGACATCGCAGGACAGACCTAATAAGATTTAATAGATTCTCAGATAACGGAATCTGGGCATTTAAAGGAGGCGTTCCCCAGGGGGCAACTACATCTGCTTTTAGAGATTTATTCCCTATTCCCGCTGCGGAACTTGGTGTAAATACCAATTTGACTCAAAACCCCGGTTATTAATATTAAAAAAATTAAAATGAAAAAATTATCAATCTTATTGTTGGCATTTGTAGCATTTGCAGGGATCTCTTCCTGTACAAGTGACGATGACGTTGTATTTATAGCACAACCAGATCCTGAAGGGATCAATTTTGTCAACACTTTTAATGAAACCTACATTTTAACCGCCGCTACCGGCACCAATGTTGCTGAAAGATTTGTATGGAACACAGTAGACTTTGATGTTCCTACAAATATAACTTACGAATTACAGGGAACGGCAGACGCCAGTTTTGAAACCTTTGATGTCCTGGGAGCTACCGGAAATAACAACCTGGCAGTAACAGTAAATCAACTAAGAAGCCTTGCTGAAGATGCCGGTTTGGATAATGATCCAGATACCGATGCACCAAACTCGGGGCAACTTTATTTCAGGGTCCGCGCATTTGCAGGTACAGATGGTGGAAATCCTTTGAATGTCTCTTCTGAAGAAAGATCGATCACAGTAGTTCTTCCTGAAACTGCAGTAGAAGAGGAAGAAGTATTCAAGGATCTTTTTCTTGTTGGAAGCGGTTCCCCAACCGGCTGGGACAATACAGCCAACAGCAATAACTATCCTTTATTCAGAGATCCTGCAAATCCTAATATCTATACTTACACAGGAAGACTTGAAGGTGGAGATGATATGTTCTGGAAGTTGATCGAAGTAAAAGGACAGTGGGCACCACAATATGGAGGTGAAAATGGAACTTTGCTTTACAGAGAAACTGAGGCAGATCCAGATCCACCGGCAATCGCCATTCCTTCAAGCGGTTATTATACTATAACAGTCAACCTTGAGGATATGACCTATACATTAGAACCTTATGATGCCAGTGGTGCTGCTACTTATGACATTATGGGTCTTGTTGGTGATGGAACTTCTGTAGGATGGCCAAATGACGATAATCCTGAACTGGATATTCAAATGACCCAATCACAATTTGATGAGCACATCTGGTTCCTTCAGGACATAGAATTATCTGATGGGCCTATAAAATTTAGAGCAAACCTCAACTGGGATGTTAATTGGGGATCTGATACTTTCCCAAGCGGTCTGGCCACCAATGGAGGTCCAGATATTCCAGCACAGGAAGGCACGTACGACATCTGGTTTAATGACCTAACGGGTAGATATATTCTTATTCCTGTAGAATAAACGATCTATTGATCATATAGAAGCTGTCCGCGGGTTTAAATGGTTGGGAATATCAAAACCATTATAATTCCACCGGACAGCTTCTTTAATTTAAAATATAATAGAAATGAAGAAAAGACTTTTAATTTTTGGAGCTATGATCTCAATGGGCCTGGGTTTCAATGCCTGCTCAAGTGATGATCCTGTAGATCCCAATGATGACAACCCGGGACAAACCCCTGAGGTTCCTGAAACACCTGCTGCACCGGGAGCGTTAAACCTTGCCGATTATAATAATGGCTCCGGTATAATGATGCAGGCTTTTTATTGGGACGTGGAGCCAAGGCATCAATGGTGGACCACTATTGACGAGAAAATAGCTGGTTGGGCAGATGCAGGTGTAAACCGAATTTGGATCCCGCCGGCATCAAAAGGCCAATCTGGAGGTTACTCTATGGGATACGACCCATCAGATTATTTTGACCTGGGTGAATATATGCAACACGGCACCCTGCCAACAAGATTTGGCACAAGGGAAGAGCTGGGCGACCTTATCAACACAGCCCATGCCAATAACATAGAGGTGATCGCAGACATCGTTCTCAACCACAATTCCGGCGGTGGACTTGAATGGAATCCTTACCGTGAGAAAGATACCTGGACGTTATTTGATGAGGAACACGGGAATGCTTCGGGAAAATTCAATAGAAATTATGAGAATTTCTACCCCAACAGCACCAGCCAGTATGATGATGGCAGTTTATTCTATGAGGAAACAAACCTTGACCATAACCAGGAATATGTTCAAAACTGGTTATGGAAAGCAGATTATTCCGTAGCCAATTATTATAAGAACGAAGTAGGATTTGACGGCTGGAGATTTGATTATGTACTCGGGTTTGAGCCTTGGGTAGTAAAGGAATGGATGGACGCTGTAGGTGGATACGCTGTAGCCGAACTTTGGGATGGTAATCCAAATGTGCTGGAGGATTATATTGAAGAGACGGGAATAGCAGTATTCGACTTTGCTACTTTTTACAAACTGGACGAGGCTCTGGACAGGAATGACGATCTTACCATATTGGAAAGACATATGGTGTGGCAAAATTATCCTGAAAAAGCTGTCACTTTCACCGCCAATCATGATACAGAGAAAGACCCGAATGAGCATAATAACATCTCTGTGGAAAATAAAATGAAAGCCTATGCTTTCATACTAACCCACCCGGGATATCCTACTATATTTTATTTAGATTATGAGAACCAGAATTTCCAGGAGGATCTAAAACAATTAATGCTTATCAATAATTCCCTTGCAACAGGAGATGTTGAGATTCTTTATGTTGATAATGATGAATATGTGATGAAGCGCAGTGGTGATGGTACTAATCCCGGGCTTATACTTTATATTAATAACAGCAGTAATACAAAGAGAAGAAATATTACAACCGGCTGGAACAATAAAAAGATAATGGATTATACTTATCAAACAAGCTACTCTCCTGTAACAGGTGACAATGGAGGTGTAAGTATTGAAGCACCGGGGAATTCATACAGTGTGTATTCTATAATGGAATAGCAGGAATATATTTGCTTCTCCTATTTTAGGATATCCGGGGAAAGAGTCTGGACCGCTTTCGCTGCCAGAATAAAAATTAAGAATCCAGGGCCATTACAATAGGTCCATAATGAAATTTAAAAAAAGGTGCTTTCCAGTTGGAGAGCACCTTTTTTATTTCTTCCTAAAGATTCAGCAACCGTGTGGTATAAAAAAGACTGCCGGGAAGATCCCGGCAGCCTCTTTTTTTGGAGACATTTTTTTAACACCTATTTCTCCAATCTAAAACTTGTGATTCCAATTTGATGACCCTCCAACTTTTCTTTTTCTTCCAGCCCGGGTCCTATTGAAATTTGTAAACTCTCAATATTTTCCAATTCTAAGGGCCCTTCAATGCCGTGTTCAAAATAATAAGGCAGGAAAGTAGGATATGGTCGTGGTAAAGTTACAGTTTTTACTGGTTTAAATTCATTAATTTTTAAAGAATATTCTTGATTTTGGGAATTTATTTCAACTATTTGACCAAAAGCTGCTCCATTTTTATCGATTAAAGCTATTTGAATCTTCTTGGGACCTTTTTCTAAAGATCGGGCTTTGAATTTTAAGTTTTTAAAATCTTTAAGTTCAGCTTCTCTTCCCTGTATTTTGTTCTTAAAATTATAGCGGAAAGTGTAATCGTAAACAGGAGCTGCATTTTTATTCTCCTCATCTTTCTCAAATAATTGCTCCAGCCTTACCTGGTACTCTGCCTCACCCGTCCTATCGCCTGGAACCAACCGGTTATCCCGTTTCCATTCGCCCACTATATAGTCCCTATCCTTTGCTGCAGTAAAAATGTACAAAGGTTGCTGCTCCCCGGTTATCCTGGTTTGATATTGCTCCATGGCGTGAAAATCCCACTGCCCGGGATTTCCCTCAGCATCTGCGGGAAACGTCCTGCTACCATCCTGTTGGGTGATAATGATGCGATAATTTAAGAATCCCTCTTCAAGCAGTTTTTGAGGCACCTCTGCCCCGTAAGTATAGGCTTCCATCTCCTTTAATTCAACACTATCATGGATATTCCCGTTTTGGAACCAGGCTTCGACTTTTTGCACCGGTTCTTTTGAAACAACTTCGGCTTTTATTTCCAGAGAGGAATTTTCAATTACCACTTCTACGGGCTGGTGCAAAACATAGGTTTTATGCACCGTAGCTTCAGGAGCATAAAAATCGTGGAGTTCCCCATTCTTCCAATCCTCATTACCACGATATGCGATTTTTTTATCCTTTGCTGAAAGTAAATATATACCCGGTCCTATTTGAAATTTAGAAGCTGTAGCCGTGAATTTTTCATTCTTTCCACTAAGAGTTGTAACCGAAAAATCCCTCCCAAGACCCGGTAAATTGACTGTCATCTCCCACTCTTCCCAGTTAATAACTGCCACCGTTTTATCGAGGTTATTTCTTCCAAAGGGATTGTCTACCAATATGGCATCTGGCATTACTTCAAGTCTCCAAACGCCTTCCTCCAGCTTATCCAGGAAGTAAGCTCCCCTGCCTTCATACTTTACAGTATTAGAAATACCATATCCTGCAATATGCTTCAGGTCTTTCAATGATAAGGGATTGGAAGAAGTAGAGTTGGTATAATAGAACTTTTCAGATGAATTATATTCCGCTAGATCCTTCTCATAGCTTATCCTGAAGTTTTCAAACTGAAGATTTTGAGGGTATGTACCATAATTCTTATACATAGGAATCTGGTGAAAAACCTCGCCACTTATCATTAAGGCAAGGGCCTTTTGAGGGGTGTAAGCCAGGTTCATATAATGTGTGTTGTATTCTGTATTAGCATAGGCCATATATGTGGGGTCCCAGGCAAAATGTGTCGCAATTTGAATCCCCGCTTCCCTGAAGCTTCTGGCCATTGCAGGATAGATATAGGATTTCATGACATCGGCCGCATCAAATTCATATACCAGCTTCGCTGCATTATTTTTCTTAATAATATTATCAAAAGGGATATTGTATTCATTTACATTGGGCAGCAAATTCCCTTCAAGCTCCTTTTGAAATCCCAGTCCGGTGGGATACCATTGGAAAGTTCCTCCCTGTATATCGGCATTAAAATATGCCTCCATAAAATGGGTGCTGTGGCTTACATTATAAAAAATTGGCTTCTTTGTACCGGTACTGCGCATAGAAGTGACCATTCTTTGAACAAAACTCGTTACCTCTTCAGTCGAGCCTTTATGGTGAGGCTCATTACTAATCTCGAAGGCAATAATATTTGGCTCATCTTTATAAGCAATCCCGGTATGAGGATTCACGTGTTCCAGGAATTGCGCTAAATAATTCTCCTGTGCTTTTATTGCTTCAGGATGCGTGAGGCTCCCTTCTTTCCCATATTTATGGGAAAATCCCGGGGTGTCCTCATTTGGTTCCGGCCAGCCATTGCCCCAGTATGCAATGGGGGTGATCATATAATTTATATCCCTGTCCTTGAGCTGTTTTAATAGATAGTCGAACAATTCCAGATGCTCGTTCTCCAGTAGATTTCCTTCAGCATCGCTAATTTCTGTATCCCATACATGTATCCTGTAAAGGTCAAATCCCAGACGGGAAAAATGATACACATCATTATCAATTGCCTTCTTTAGGTCTACATCTAAACGGCCGGCTGCACGAAATCCATGGGCAAAAGGAGCAGAATAATTCACTCCAAAACCTTTTACCTCCTCATCATTATGCCCCCAACGCATTACTCCGCTGCCATCAACATACACATCCTGCTTTTGTTCCTGTACCTGGCCCTGCGCATATGCCACTCCCGAAAAAAAAGCACAGCAAAGGAGAAGTAGGATTTTAAGTTCTTTACTTAATATTTTCATGAATTAGGGATTTCGAATTTCTATTGTTTGTTCTCCCAGCCCTTCTGCAGTAGCTCTTACATTTAAAGATCCTGAAAAACGTTCGGTTCTTATGAGAATGGTGGCTATCCCGGCTTCAGCCTTAACAACTTTTCCTCCAATGATCCTTGCATTTTTTGCATCATCACCTAAGGAAAAAGCAATGCGCTGATTAGCTGTTGGAACCACGGTTCCTTCTTCATCTACTATCATCGCATAGACAAAGAACATATCAGGAGAATTGGGAGAAATGATCTTTTGTGAATAATCCACCGCCAGTTGTATCCCTGCCGGTGCCCGCGGTGTTCGCACCACGTGGGTAGCAACTTCCTCCCCGTCAATGATCCCAACTGCTTTCAGGGTACCGGGTACATATCTATCCAGGTTGAATATAAATGGGGGATGTGGTAATTCGTAGGAGATCTCATTTATTTCAGGAGTTCGTTGATCTATAAGTTCTCCATTTAGATAAAGTGCCACTTCCTGGGTATTACTAAAAACCTTTACAGAGGTGGTGGAGCGAGGGGTCCAATAGCTGGCAATAAACACCATAGGTTCCTTAAATTCGCCTTCACCCGGCGATTTCTGACTCCTGTAAAAGAAAAAACTGAATTTAGGGATCCTGAAAATATCTGATATTCCAGAGGCTTCCAGGTCGTTTGCATATCCCCTGTTATAATCGAAAATCAACCAATTGGCGTGTCCAATGGTTTGTTTTCCTTTCAAATTTGAGTTAAAAGCTTCCTGGTAGTTAAGAGCCTGTTGTAGAAGTCCCGCCTCCCCTGTGCTGCGAAGTTTGCGACTGGAACGCTCCTCCTCCTGCAGGTCGCTATATAGGGTTTGATTAAACCCGGCATTGTGGGCATAATATTCCCAGTCCCCGTATTCTGCTATTAATAGGGCCTGTTTGGTGTATTATAACCATTCCAGTATAGTGGTGGTTTTGCATGTTGTCTTGCCGGGATAAACAGGTCATAAGATGGATGGTCAATCCATCCTGCTGTAAAGGTATCTGGATAAGGCAACTCTGCCTTTAGAACTTCATTAGCTCTCTCCATGAATTCCTCTGTCATTCCCGACTCGTTAAGGGAATTTTCCCAAAAGACCACACTTGGATGGTTCCTGTCCCTTTTGGCCATTTCCCTTATATCCCTTATGGCATTTTCTTCAAACTCGCCTTCTTCAAAGAACTGCCATCCCGGGATAGCGTTCATCACCAGGAGGCCTAGTTCATCACAAGCCTTTAAAAATGCAGTTGCGTGTGGATAATGCGATAACCGGACAAAATTAAAACCTGCCTGCTTTATTTTATATGCATCACGATATTGTGCCTCATCAGACAAGGCATAGCCTATATACGGATATTCCTGGTGCCGGTTGGTCCCGTTGATAAAAAGCTCCTCCCCGTTTAAAAAGAATGCCTCTCCCGAAAGCGCTATTTCCCTAAGCCCTACTTTCAAAGACTGGGTATCTACCAGCTTATCATCTGCCAGTATATCTACTGTAAGTGTATAGAGGTTTGGCTCATCTACAGACCATAATAAAGGATTCTCAATTTTAAAATTAAGGCTAAGGGAAGCGGTTTCTCCTGCTTCAACAACAGCATGTCCGGGTCCACGGGAACTGGAGTAGAATCTATTAATATCCCCGTCCCTTGTTAATAGAGAATATTGAAGTTTTATAGATTGCTCCCGCTGACTGCCATTTTGAACGTGCACAGTGAGTTTCCCGGTTGCCACTTTTTTTGTAGCTGTGGCGGTATGAAAATAAATACCCCCACCGCCTTCAACGGCCGCGTTAACAGCATCTGTAATATAAACCTTATTCTTTTTGATAAGATGGACATTTCGATAGATGCCACCGTACATATTAAAATCAAGTTCTCCCAGGGCCTTTCCGGGTGGAATGGTGGGATCATCTACATTTTTTACTTCTACCTCAATATTGTTCTCCCCCTCTTCAAGAAAAGGAGTGGCATCTACTGTAAAAGGCAGAAAGCCACCCTTATGGGTTTTAACCAGGAAGCCATTAATAGTAACCTGTGCCTCCTGCATAACCCCTTCAAAATGAATAAACCATTTATGATCATTGAGATTGGAAACTTCAAACGTTTTGCGGTAAAGCGCTGTACCCTGCCATTGATCATTAACAACCAGGGGTTCAATCTTTACGCTATGCGGGATATTCACCTTCTCCCAACCGGTACCTTTCTCCTTTAGGTTCTCCAGGCGCCTGAACTCCCAGTTATTACCAAAATTCTCTATGCTCCTGCTTTCTTTTCTTGCTTCCGGTTCAACCACTTCCTCCCAGCTTTTACAGGCAAAAGCCAATCCTGCAAACAGCATTAGTGCAATTATTCTTTTAAGTAACATATTCCTTTTTCTCTTAAACGTCACAAATTTTTACGGCTTCGGCCAGGGCTGCAATCTGGTCCCTTTTTGTGGGAATAAATTCCTGTGCCACATAGCCATCGAAGCCTGTTTCTACTATTGCCCGCATAATGGCAGGATAATATAGTTCCTGTGTATCATCGATCTCATTCCTGCCAGGGACTCCTGCTGTATGATAATGATTGATATGTTCATGGTATTTTCTTATCGTCGCGATCACATCCCCTTCCATAATTTGCATATGGTAGATATCGTACAATAATTTAAAATTGGCCTTGTTGAGTTTTTCTGAAAGTGCCACACCCCAAACGGTATGGTCACATTGATAATCTGGATGATTCACCTTACTATTCAGCAATTCCATTACAAGGGTAACATTTTTGCCGGCCGCATAGTCCAGGAGAGGGGCCAATCCTGTTGCGCAATTTTCAATCCCCGTTTCATCATCCATCCCCCGCCTGTTCCCGGAAAAAACGATGACATTTTTTATTCCGTGTTTTGAAGCTTTATCTATAAGACCTCTGTAGTTTTTCTGAAGTTCTTTGTGATTTGCAGGATCATTAAAACCATGTTCGATCACAGCAAAATAATCTGTAGCCATAGAACATACCAACCCATGTTTTTCAATTACCGGCCATTCTTCGGGCCGAAGAAGGTCTATTGCTGTAATGCCAAGTTTTTTACATTGAACAGCAAATTCATCCAGGGGCAGTTCATTAAAAGCCCAGCGACATACTGAATGATTAATATTTTTACTGAAATCTTTACAGGTTTCATCTTCCTGAAAAGCAACAGGTGAAAAGGAGGTTAAAACACCCCCAAGGCCCAAAGCTCCAGATCCAAGAGCCAGATTCTTTAGCGCTTCTCTACGGGTATATTTATTATTCATGGCAAGTGGTTTAAAACCTAAATTTAATAATTCCCCAACTCATGGAACCATAAAGATAGCAAAGCTTTCAGGTATTGAAACAGAGGCTTTCAGCAAATCTAATTATAAGCGTAAATTTTACATTAATTTTTAGTAAAACCAATTTTTTTCAGAAGAAAATTTCAATAAAGTTTTGGATTTGTCCGCTATTACCTGCGGTTTATGATATCTCAAAATTATAACCAGATTTCATAAGTTTCTTATAGGTTTTATGATCAAATTTATAGAGAAAAGCACCTCTGCGGGAGGAGGTTTTATCTTTTTCTTCAAGTTTAATAAGAACGTTATGTGACAATACCTTTTTTCTAAAGTTACGGGCATCCAGCTCCTTTTGATATATGGCCTCATAGAGTTGCTGTAATTGGGGAATTGTGAATTTTTCTGGCAGTAGTTCAAATCCCAGTGGCTGGTAACGGGCCTTTCTCTTTAGACGCTCCTGGGCGTCTTTTACCATTTGGTTATGATCGAGTACCAAATCTGGTACCTCCTCTATATCATGCCAATGTGCACCATGTTTTTCAACAAGTTTCCTGTCATAATCATTAATGCGTATCAAAGCATATTGTCCAATGGAAACACAACGGTACCCGGGATCCCTGTTTGCTGCGCCGTATGCTTTTAATTGTTCCATAAAGACATTTTGCAAGCCGGTGATCTCCTCCAGAACCCTTTTGGCTGATACCTCCACATCCTCCTCCAGTTTTACAATACTTCCAATAAGGGACCAGTCCCCTTCAAAAGGTGCTACCCTGCGTTTAAATAATAATAGCTTGATCCTGCCCTCATCAAAGCCAAAAATTATACAATCTGTTGCAACATACATCTTGTCATGTTGCGAATAAGAATCCTGGGAAAAAGAAGCCATATACTTAATGAACTGGTTTGATCTTACAAAAAAACCACTTTTTTATTTAATATAAAATAATGGTATAAAATACATTTATTATCTTTGGTTCTTACAAATGCCTAATTTTAGAAGTGTTGAAAAATAACGCTAATCACATATCCCGGCCATTGCTTAAACCTCTCTCATTTAATTCACAGGTCAATGTTGCCGCACCGGGCCGCATAAATCTTATTGGGGAGCATACAGATTATAACCACGGGTATGTATTACCAACCGCCATAGACAGGAAAATTAACTTCTCATTCCAACGCAATAACAGTCAAAGTATATGTAATGTGTACAGCAAGACTGTCCAAAAAGGTTTCAGCTTTGATCTTAAAGATATTGAAAAAAGTAATGAGATCTGGGAAAATTATATTCTTGGGGTGGTAAATGAAATTTTAAAAAGGAAAAAAGACCTGCAGGGGTTTGATTGCATTATTGAGAGTAAGTTGCCAATTGGTGCAGGAATTAGCTCCTCTGCCGCCCTTGAATGTGGCCTGGCCGCCGGTTTAAACGAGCTGTTTAATTTAAAGCTCACAAAAAAGGAAATAGTTTTTCTCTCTCAGGCTGCTGAAAATAATTTTGTAGGTTCCAACTGCGGAATTATGGATCAATTTGCCAGTGTTATGAGCAGGAAGGATCACCTCATTCTGCTGGATTGCCTTAATTTAGAACCGGAATTTATCCCTGCAAATTTTAATTCCTGTAAGATGGTCCTTGTAAACACCATGGTATCCCACAGCCTTGCAGAAGGGGAATACAATACACGCCGTAAGGAATGTGAAGCTGCATTAAAGGTGTTACAATCCCATTACACAGGGATCGAAACCTTGAGGGATGTAAATTTAGAAATGCTTACAGAAAGTAGCGAACATTTGACCGGGGCACAATTTCACCGGGTGAAATATGTTCTGGAAGAGAATAAGCGGGTGCTGGATGCGGCTAAATTTCTAAAAGCCGGACAGTTAGAAGATTTTGGTGCCTTAATGTACAAATCGCACTATGGACTGCGGGACCTTTATGAAGTAAGCTGCAAGGAACTGGATTTCCTGGTTGAATTTACTGAAAACATATCTTACATCTATGGATCGCGTATGATGGGAGGTGGCTTTGGAGGCTGCACCATTAACATTGTGGAAGAAAGCCAGATCCCGTCATTTGAAAATGAGGTTAAGCAGGCTTATGCTGAAGCTTTTGGTTTAGATCCCGATGTTATAATTGTTTCGCCGGGGGAAGGAACTGTTGTGGAAAGGGTATAGTTTAAATACTCCGGTAATGAAGTTTGAACGGAAATTTTTAAAAAAGAATGATCTATGAGCCAGGAACTTAATAATGTCCCACACAGGCGATATAATATTTTAACCGGGGAATGGGTCCTTGTATCCCCGCATCGCACAAAACGGCCCTGGCAGGGGAAAACTGAAAAGACCACAGTGGAAGACAGGCCTGTCTATGACCCGGCCTGTTACCTTTGTCCCGGCAACACCCGCTCTGGCGGTTCTATAAACCCCGATTATAAGGAACCTTTTGTCTTTGAGAATGATTTCCCCGCCCTTATGCCGCAAGGGCCCGGTGAAAATCTCTCCAAAGGCCTGCTGGTAGCAGAATCTGAGACAGGGATTTGCAAAGTGGTTTGTTTTTCACCCAACCATTCCCTTACCCTCCCTCTTATGGAAATTAAGGATATTACGAAGGTAATTAAAGCCTGGAAGAAGGAGTATCTTGAATTGGGATCCTCTCCCAATATAAACTACGTGCAGATCTTTGAAAATAAAGGTGATATTATGGGCTGTAGCAATCCCCATCCCCATGGGCAAATTTGGTCACAAAGATCCCTGCCGCCGGAGATCATTAAAAAGTCCAAACATCAATTGGAGTATTGGGAGGCCAATAACAAAAGTTTGCTGGCAGCTTACCTGGAACAGGAGCTGGAAGCTGGTGATAGGATCGTACTTGAGAATGAGCATTTTGTTGCCCTCATCCCCTACTGGGCTGTTTGGCCATATGAGGTGATGATCCTGCCAAGAAAACATTATCAGCATATTGGACAACTTGACAGCAGGGAAGAAGTAGCTTTTGCCGGGATAATTAAAGCTCTCTGCATTAAATACGACAACCTTTTTGAAACATCCTTCCCGTATTCCTCAGGAATTCACCAAATGCCTACCAGCGGGGAAGAATTCCCGGAGTGGCATTTTCACATGTCCTTTTATCCGCCGCTCCTACGGTCGGCAACGGTAAAGAAATTTATGGTGGGTTATGAGCTATTTGCGAGTCCCCAACGAGATATAACAGCTGAGCAGGCTGCGCAGACCTTACGGGATCTTGATGATGTTCATTATCTGCAGAAGTAGTAATCTGGAACTTCGCATTGAAAATAGACACGAATATTTTGGTATTTTTTAGTCCCCAATCCCAATCTAAATTATTTAGCCTTCAGGCTTTCCTCTAGACAATAGCCCTACTTCCCCTTCCCCCAATTCACATCCTGCATCTTTCTTCTATGTCTCTTTTCTCTTATCTATTTGAGTCCTGAGTCTTGATTCTTGGCTCTTGATTCTTGGCTCTTGGCTCTTGGCTCTTGGCTCCTGGTTCTTGATTCCTGGTTCCCGGTTCCCGGTTCTTGCGGCTATTTCCAGAATATAGCATATAGGGCTACCAGGATCACCATCACCGCAAATGCACCTATATTAAACGTTGGACTTGTTTTAAATAAACCTTTAGAAAGCGGAATTCCTTTTTCATCATCCCTACCCTTTTTCTCTGCAAGGCTAACAATAGCTATGATAATCATTGTAAGGATAGCCGTATATCCCATTTGATCAAGGAAAGGAACATCTACGAATACAGGGCTGGAGGACCAGCCCTTGGGAGCAACTTTAAAGTACATCGCAATAGGAATGGAAGCCAGGGCACCAACTATAGCGGCTTTATTGGTCGTTTTCTTCCAAAATAGACCCAAAAGGAAGATAGCCAGGATACCGGGACTCACCACCCCTGTATATTCCTGGATAAATTGGAAAGCCTGATCGATCCCACCTAGCAGTGGTGCCATAATACAGGCAATAGCCAGAGCAACTCCTGCAGAGATCCTTCCCACATTCACAGTAGCTTTGTCTCCCGCATTCTTATTAAAGTATTGCTTATAGATATCCATCGTAAAGATAGTCGAGGTGGAATTAAGCATAGATGCCAGGGAAGACACAATTGCTGCAGCAAGCGCGGCAAAAGCAACACCTTTAAGCCCGGTGGGCAGGAATTGCAACAACCACGGGTAAGCCCTGTCGGCATATCCTTCCTGCGGAATGTTTATTAAACCTGCTTCCCCCAGCCTGGCCATGATAGCAGGGTCGTTAACCATTACATAAGCTGCTATCCCGGGTATTACCACGATAAGTGGTATCAATAATTTAAGGAAAGCGGCCAGCAGGATACCTTTTTGAGCTTCTTTAAGCGATTTGGCTGCAAGGGTACGCTGTATGATATATTGGTTGAAGCCCCAATAGTATAGGTTTGCCACCCACATTCCGCCTACAAGAACTCCTATTCCAGGGAGGTTTTTATATTCCGGATTGGATTTATCCAGGATCATCGTAAACCTGTCTGGAGCTGCTTCATATACTGTTTTAAGTCCGGCAACAAAGCCTTCTCCGCCCGAAACCATATCAAGGGCGAGGTAGGCTGTAAAAAACCCACCCAGCACCAGGAAAACAACCTGTATAACATCTGTCCACGCCACGGCCTTAAGCCCCCCGTAGAGGGAATAGGCTGCTGCAAAAAGTGCAAGGCCCAGCACACCATAGACCATAGGAATGCCCATAATGGTTTCCAGGGCCAGGGACCCGAGGTATAGAACAGAGGTTAAGTTCACAAATACATAGAGTGCAATCCAGAAGATTGCAAGAATACTTTTGAGATTGGTGGAGAACCTTTGTTCAACAAATTCAGGGATGGTATAAAGGCCTTTATTGATAAAGATTGGAAGAAAATACTTCCCAACGATCAACAGGGTGAGCGCCGCCATCCATTCATAAGAAGCTATGGCCAGCCCCAGGGCAAAGCCGGAACCCGACATCCCGATAAATTGCTCGGCTGAGATATTGGCAGCGATAAGAGAGGTCCCAATTGCCCACCAGGGAAGGGATTTACTGGCTAGAAAATAATCTTCTGCATTCTTCTGGTGGCCCTTTTTCTCTCTCGAGACCCACAGCCCCACCCCCATGATCAATGCCGCATATGAAATGAAAATAAAATAATCCCAAAACTCAAAACCTGTATTCATTCTTTAAGTATTTTTTGTTCTTATCTAATTTTTGATCCATAAGAGCACCAGGGGAACTGAGATCAAAATTTCTGGTTAAATATAAAATTTTAATTAATATAAATGTAAGCCATACATTTATAAATCATTTTCGCCCAATGTAAATTTAAAAACTGTGCGATTTAAGTACTTTTTACCGGGTTCTAAAATAGAATTTGGAAACGCTTGATGATTGGGTGCATCAGGAAAATTTTGTGCTTCCAGGCAAACAGATGGGAAGTCTACCGGTTTTGTTTTGTATTCCCATAATTGCGGTAAATTTTTCGGAATATAAACCACCACCGCAGGCTGATTGGTGGTAATTTCAAGTCCAATTTGAGTTTGAGGGGCAAAGAGCCTGACTGCAACAGAATTTTGTTTTTTTAACACATAGACATAATCAACCTCCGTCATTCCTATCGGCTTTGATGGGTGGAAGTTCTTTTTATGCGCTCCTAATGACACATATTCTCCGGTTGGCCTTAGTTTGTCATCTACCTGCAGGATTTTTTCCGCCGAAAGAAATAATTCATGATCTGTAATATCATCCCTTCCATTAAGGTTAAAATAGGTGTGGTTGGTAAGATTAACAGGAGTTGCTTTGTCGCTTTTAGCGGTATAATTGATCACAACCTCATTATCATCTGTAAGCGTATAAATCACCATAACTTTAAGTTCTCCCGGATAACCTTCTTCCCCGTCCACAGAAGTATAACTAAAACTAAGAGATTTGTGCGATTGCTCCTCCAGGTTCCATAGCTTATGTTGGAATCCACGATCCCCTCCATGCAGGTGTACCCCATCTTTTTCTGAAAGTTGATACTCCTTCCCTTCCAGTTGGAAAGTACCATTGGAGATCCTCCCGGCATACCGGCCAACGCTCGCGCCAAAACACCTGTTTTCCTCCTCATAGGTTGTGGTAATAAAAGTTTCTGGTTCCTTGGGCCCTACGGCAACATCTATAAGTTTCCCCTTGTGATCTTTAACAAGAAGTTGGAACACAGCAGCTCCAAGATTAAGGATCCTTAGGATCATTCCATTACTGTTCTCTAGTTCATAGATCTTAAGGTCCTTCTTTTGAACCTGCTGTACATTTTGCATATAAAAGATTTTTCCGGCAGAATAAGCTTCATTCCCAATAAGGGCCTGTTTCGCTTTCTTAACAAGGCCTTTCAAAGAAAAGATTTTTTAGCTAAACTTTGGCAGTGACTTTAAAGGTTTTGTCACTACTGCCAGAAAAATTTTCTGCATCCCTCACTCGTTCTTTCAGAAAAGATTAATTTTGTTCTATGGCATTATCAAACAACGACATTTTCAAAAAATTACGAGTCGCTCTTAAATTACGTGACGAGGATATAGTGAACATTTGTGCACTGGTAGATTTTAAGGTCACAAAAAGTGAACTGGGAGCTATCTTCAGGGCAGAGGATCATCCAAAATATATGGAATGCGGGGACCAGTTCCTGCGCAATTTCCTCAATGGCCTTGTGATCCATATGCGGGGACCAATGCCGAAAAAAGGTGAAGTAAAAAAAGAAAAGAAGGAATAAGTAAATTAAATTCATAAAAAATCCCGGCCAGGCCGGGATTTTTTTTAGTCCTTGATCTCCAGTCTCACCGGGAGGGTATACTTTATTCCCGGGCTAAGAGCGGGGTCCTGAATGTGTTTCCCCTGAAGATTCTCCTTCAAAAAATTCCTGACCTCCAGTTCCTTTGAGGAGATAGAATGCAGCACTATTTGCCTTTCTGAATTTAAGGTGAAAACCACTTCTACTTTACACTCATCCTTGATAAGGAAAGAGTAATCTTTTAAAAATTGTTTGATTTCCAGGGAAGCAGGAATAACCTCCTCTGAAATACCGCTCCCAATAGCGGCCGATGCCCCGCTACTCAAAACCATGGCAAGAGCCACTGCAAAAATTTGTAATCGTTTCATAACTGTTCGATTTAATTGATTGATAATTACCTTAAAGACAGATAATTACCAACCTTGTTACAAATGCTCACCAACTTTAACACTTTAACAGGTAAATTCCTGCAGATGATATCCCGCACAATAGAAATTACATTCAATTATTTTTGCTCTACCTATTTACTTTAAAAGGAGTACAAAAAAAACCCGGTGCGGTGCACCGGGGTTTTTAATATACTATGTTGAGAAGCTCTATTTAAGTACTTCCTGCACCTTATCTGCTGCCTCCTGGAATTCTGTTGCACTGTAGAAATCAAATCCACTATTGTCAATGATCTCCTTGGCTATATCTGCATTTGTTCCCTGTAGACGAACAATGATTGGGACCTGTACGGCATCTCCCATATTCTTACAGGCATCAACGATACCCTGTGCTACCCTGTCACATCTTACGATACCTCCAAAAATGTTAATTAGGATCGCTTTCACCTTATCATCCTTCAGGATAAGTCTCAAAGCCTCTTCAACACGTTTAGCATCGGCTGTACCTCCAACATCAAGGAAGTTGGCCGGCTCACCACCTGCCTGCTTGATAAGGTCCATAGTAGCCATTGCAAGTCCTGCCCCGTTTACCATACAACCAACATTTCCATCAAGGTCCACATAGTTAAGTCCAACTTTTTTAGCCTCAACCTCTACAGGATTCTCTTCACGTATATCACGCATCTCTGCATAATCCTTATGACGATAAAGTGCGTTATCATCTAAAGTAACCTTTGCATCTACTGCCATTATTTTATCATCGCTGGTCTTAAGAACAGGATTGATCTCAAATAAAGAAGAATCTGAATTTTCAAATGCTTTATAAAGAGCCATCACAAATTTGGTCATTTCCTTAAAAGCTGTCCCGCTAAGTCCAAGGTTGAAGGCAACTCTTCTTGCCTGGAATCCCATAAGACCAACTGAAGGGTCTATCTCTTCAGTATAAATAAGGTGCGGAGTCTCCTCTGCAACTGTCTCGATATCCATTCCACCTTCAGTAGAATACATGATCATATTTCTTCCTGTAGCACGATTCAAGAGAACAGACATATAATATTCCTCAGGTTCATTGTCCCCGGGATAATAAACATCTTCAGCAACCAATACCTGGTGAACTTTTTTACCTTCAGCAGATGTTTGAGGAGTTACAAGGTTCATCCCAATGATGTTTCCTGCTATCTCTTCAACTTCTTTAAGATTCTTGGCAAGTTTAACCCCACCACCTTTACCACGTCCACCTGCGTGAACCTGGGCTTTGATTACATGCCATCCCGTACCGGTTTGCTCTGTAAGTTCCTTTGCAGCATCTACTGCTTCTTTTGCGTTATGAGCAACAATACCACGCTGGATGCGCACGCCAAAGCTGCTTAAGATTTCTTTTCCTTGATACTCGTGTATGTTCATAATCTGCTTTTTCTTCAGTATTAATTACGGTTAGCAAAAGTAACAAATGTAATAAGATGAACCAATCTTTTTTAAGATTATGATTTTAAAGACATCATCCCTGTTTCAGGCTAAAAAATCCTATCCCGCACTACCTTAAGAAATCTATCAATTATCTATTATCCAATTCAAAAGCCCATTGCAAATGTTAAAAAGTAACAGCAGGATTTTGCGATAATTCTGGTCTATTTTATCTTCAGGAGGTAACAAACCCAGCATTGATAAGGCCTCGCCCCTATAACGTTTTAGTAGTTTTTATCTTAAATTTTATCTACTGCCCTTATTCTGCTGTATTTTTGCCTCTTTGAATTTGGTCGGTGCAGCAGGGTTATGAAATGGAAGGCTAAAAAAGTCCTTGCGAGAAAGCAAATTGCGAATGACACTGCGGGACCATAAAAACTTACATATGAAAAAAGCATTGATAGCTTTGGCGGTTGGAGGCTTTGGAATAGGAATGACAGAGTTTGTAATTATGGGTATTCTTCCCAATGTAGCAAATGATCTTGATATAACCATCCCACAGGCGGGGCATTTTATATCTGCCTATGCTCTTGGGGTGGTGGTTGGCGCTCCATTATTAACAGGTATTGCGGGCCGCTGGCCTGCGCATAAGATACTTATGTGGCTTATGGTTTGGTTTACTGTATTCAATACCCTCTCTGCCTTTGCAAACAGTTACAACACCTTAATGATCGTAAGGTTCCTTTCGGGCTTACCTCACGGTGCCTTTTTTGGAATTGGCGCAGTGGTAGCAGGAAAACTTGCCAAACCAGGCAAGGCGGCCCAGGCTATTGCCATCATGTTCACGGGGCTTACGCTGGCAAATGTACTGGGTGTGCCATTGGGTACTTATTTAGGGCAGCACTTTAGCTGGGGAGCTTCTTTCCTTGCCGTGGGGGTGGTTGGAGTTCTCGCTGTACTTAGCGTAAAGTTCTGGATGCCAGAGCTTCCAAAATCATCTGCCAATGGGTTTAGAAAGGACCTCAAGGTTTTAAAGCGAAGGGAATTATGGATGGTATTTCTTCTTACTACCATTGGGACTGGTGGCTTTTTTGCCTGGTACAGTTATATCGCCCCGCTTATAACAAACGTGGCCGGCCATCCTGAGAGTATTGTGAGCTATGTAATGATCCTTGCCGGGATTGGAATGGTGGCAGGGAATTTCATTGGAGCAAAACTGGCAGAAAAGTTCTCCCCTATTAATGCAGTGATTATTACTCTTATCATTATGGTTATATTACTGGTGAGCAATACCCTGTTCGCCCAGGATAAGATAGTGGTGCTGGTACTTACTTTTCTTATTAGCACCTTTGCGTTTTGCCTTGCCACACCTATTCAAATGGCAATGATCAAAACTGCAAAGGGATCTGAAATGTTGGGCTCCTCCCTTAACCAAAGCGCCTTTAACGTTGGAAATGCCTCAGGAGCCTATTTTGCAGGCCTGCCCATAGCAATGGGGTATGGTATAAGCTCTGCCACCCTGGTTGGTGCTGCTATGGCTGGTGCCGGAGTGTTCATCGCCTTTGGGATCATCGTTATGCGTCATAAAAGGGCGAAAAGAGAGGAACTGGTGATTGCATATGAATAATAAACCCTTGTGAAATAAATTTTCCAGGCGTGCAGGGAGGTCTATTTTATACAATTAATTAGATTGTGTTATATTTTGGCATTCCTAACGGATATTTGGAAATCCTATATATTTTTGCACTTTATAATTTCAAAGCATGAACGAGAAAGACCTTGTTGAAATAGCCCGGGAATTTGGAAGCCCGCTGTACGTGTATGATGCAGAGAAGATAATCTCCCAATATCACCGTCTTAAAAAGGCCTTTGGGCAAATTAAAGATTTACGCATAAACTATGCAGTAAAGGCTAATTCCAATATTTCTATTCTTAAGTTATTAAAAACTCAGGGCTCAGGGCTTGACACGGTTTCGATTCAGGAAGTACGTTTGGGCCTGGAAGCCGGTTTTGAGCCTCAGGAAATTCTCTACACGCCCAACGGGGTTTCCCTGGAAGAGATCGAGGAAGTTTCTTCCCTGGGTGTACCAATTAACATAGATAACCTTTCAATCCTCGAGCAATTTGGGGCAAAACATCCAAAGGTACCGGTCTGTATACGTATAAATCCGCATATATTGGCAGGAGGGAATGCCAAGATATCTGTGGGTCATGTCGATTCTAAATTCGGGATTTCGATTCACCAGATGCCACATCTAATGCGTATTGTGGATAATACAGGAATGAATATCAATGGTATTCATATGCATACCGGAAGTGATATTCTGGATATTGAGGTTTTCCTTAGAGCATCTGAGATTCTTTTTGATGCAGCCAAGAATTTTAAGGATCTTGAGTTCCTTGATTTTGGCAGCGGCTTTAAGGTGCCGTATACCCAGGGTGATATTGAAACAGATATTGAAGAATTAGGAGAAAAGCTCACAAAAAGGTTTATGGATTTCTGCGATGACTATGGTCGTAAATTAACCCTTGTATTTGAACCGGGGAAATTTCTCGTGAGTGAGGCTGGAAAATTCCTTGCAAAGGTGAATGTTATTAAACAGACTACCTCTACGGTATTCGCAGGGGTTGACAGTGGTTTTAACCATCTTATACGTCCTATGTTCTACGGTTCTCACCACGATATTACCAATATTTCAAATCCGGAAGGAAAACCCCGGTTTTACTCTGTTGTAGGTTACATTTGTGAGACAGATACTTTTGCCAACAACCGCAGGATCGCCGAGATCACAGAGGGTGACGTCCTGGCATTCAGCAATGCAGGTGCCTATAGTTTTTCAATGTCCAGCAATTTCAATTCAAGATACAGGCCGGCAGAGGTAATGTGGTACAATGGCAAGGCACACATTATTAGGGAACGTGAAACCTTTGAAGATCTTCTTAAGCATCAGGTTGTTATAGATTTCGACAAAATTGAAGCTTAATTTTCGGGTTTTTAATTAATTTCAAATATTTCTTTTTTTCTGAAGGATTTACCGCTGTTCAAGCCAGTTGGATAGTAAGTAAATTTTCTTTTAATTATCTTAAGCTTTAAACTAAGCTGAAGATGGATCTATATTTCCTTGCCCTTATACCACCGGAGATCATTAAACAGGAGGTAAAGATCCTGAAGGAGGAAATACGCCTGAAGTATGCTGCAAAACATGCACTAAAACTTCCCGCTCATATCACTTTGATACCGCCGTTTAAACTTCAGGAGAAACAGAAAACTTCTCTGTTGGAGACCCTCACGAATTTTACAGCGAGGGAAGAGCCTTTGGAAATTTTTCTCTCGGGTTTTGGCGGTTTTCCTCCCGGTGTTTTGTTTATCGATGTTGAAAATAAAGAGCCAATCATACGGTTCTATGATCGCCTTCAAACTGTGCTGGAGGATATTCCTGGTGCTCTTCAGAAACAAAACAAGCCGCTGCATCCGCACATTACCCTTGCCACCCGCGACCTTAAGGAAGAATTTTACGACAGGGCATGGAATGATCTAAAAGCACGTCAATATAAAATAAGCTTTACTGCAGCCCATCTCTACCTGCTGTGGCATAACGGAAGGTCCTGGGAGGTATATGTCCAATTTCCTTTACAGGAAAAAAAACCCTAAATTTCTATTAAGTCAATGGTCATAAACTACCAAACCCCTACTTTACCTTAGGCTAAAAAGCTTAAATTTAATGTCTAATTCCCGTAGTCATGAAGAGGATCATTTGGCTTGTCATTATACTTCTTATAGTCTTTCTGGGCCTTGTATATCTTTCGGTTTCGGGGCAGAAAGAAGAATTTGATACGGCTGTTATTATAGAACCCGGTGATGTAGATGGCATCGATTTCACACTCCACGATTCTGTTACTGTGGCGGCGAGCTCACTATACAAAGGAAATTTGCTAAAAGAGACCATGCAAGGTAAAAATTACAGGGAAGCCTGGGAAACACCTGTCACCATTCCTGTTGTTTTTCTTGACACCCTTTTTGGCGGCATGACTATAGTAAAAGAAGGCGGAGGCACGCAAACCCATTCCCTTCGAATGGAAGATGCCAGGGGAATCCTTTACAGCCTTAGAAGCATAAATAAGGATCCTCAATCCCACGTCCCGGAATTTGCACGTACGCTAGGGCTCCAAAATATTGTGATAGACGGCATATCTGCCCAACACCCTTATGGCGCAGTTGCAGCTGCAGCACTGGCAGATGTAGCCGGGGTATTGCATACTCATCCACGACCCGTTTTTGTGCCAAAGCAAAAACTCCTTGGAGAATACAATGAAAAATATGGCAACCGTTTGTATTTACTTGAATTCGAAACCGAAGGAGTGGTGAACTGGACTCCATACCAAAATGTAAAGGAGATCCTGGATACAGATGATCTACAGGAATTAAAAGCAGAAGTTGGAGATCGATTAAGCATCGACCGCCACTCCCTGATTCGTGCACGGCTTTTTGACCTTCTTATTGGCGATTGGGACAGACATGCCAAACAATGGGGATGGGTCATACAGGAGGTGGACGGTCAATTAACAGCAATTTCTCTCCCGGGTGACCGCGATAATGCCTTTTTTAAACTTGAAGGAGTTATTCCCACAATCATTTCTCATAGGAGCGTGGAGCCGCTTGTAAGACCCTTTGAAAAAGAAATAGATTATATGCCCGGCCTTGTGTATCCCGTAGATGTTTATTTCCTTAAAAATACTCCGGTGGATATCTATGAGACTGAAGCCGCTTTCCTACAGCAGGCTCTAACAAATGAAAAGATCACTGCAGCACTTAAAATGTGGAATGAGGATTTTTACAGACAGGACGGGAAAGAAATAGCAGCCAAGATAATACAGCGAAGAGAAAACCTTATGGAGTATGCTATGGCCTTTAGAAAAATAGTTGAAGAAAGGGATTGGCTTAAAGAGCCTTTAAAAGGATCTGAAGATATTGATCTACCTCCCGGACTTATCAAATGTTTTGAGTGTCTTGAGCAATAAGTAACTTCTTAATATACGAGCTTATAAGGAGCCGTCATTCACCTCGATCCAATAACCATCGGGATCCTGGAAATAGATCTGTTTCACCCCATCTGGTCTTGTGTTGGTCGTATCTGGTTCTCCTTCCCAATTCTCAAAATGAATATTCCTGGATTTGAGATGCTGCATAAAACCGGGTAGGTCATCCACATTCAAAGCCATATGAAAACCCTTGTGGTGACTTATCTCCTCCTCATTTTCTATAAGATGGATCTGTACCTTGTCATTAAGCTGAAACCAGCGGATATGGTTTCCCAATCCCCCATTCGAAATTTCCGGCAGGCCCAGAACCTCGCTATAGAATTTTGCTGAAGCTTCCAGGTCTTTCACCTGCAGAGCATCATGATCCTTATTGATGCTAAAGTTGGACTGGGCATTACCGAAGGATGAAAATAATATGATAGCCATAGCTGTAAAAATTTGATTCCCGGTTTTCATAAGTATTAAAGGATTAAAAATGGATGAACTTAAAGATAATAAAATTTCGGCTCTCAAATCATAAAGCAATTTCAGGTATTTCTAAAAGGGGCTTTAATTCTTTGCTAAAGATTTAATAAAGCGTCCTCAGGAATTATCAGGATTTGATACTTTACATCTGCATAAAAAAAACGACTTTGAAAGATAACATAAAGGTAAAGGAAACGGCAGTTCTCTCAAGCAACTGGGGTATTCTAAACGAGATAACTTTTGAAATAAGAACCAGGAATGGACGCTGGGAAAAACAGGTAAGGGAAAGTTATGATACCGGGGATGGGGCTACAGTTCTATTATATAATAAAACCACAGGTAAAGTGATCCTCACCCGGCAATTCCGCCTGCCAACGTACTTGAATTGTAATCCCGGAGGAATTTTAACAGAAGCCTGTGCCGGCCTGTTGGAACAGGATTCGCCGGAGGAGTGTGTGATAAAAGAAGCCAGGGAAGAAACCGGGTACAGTATCTCCAACCCTCAAAAGGTATTTGAAGCCTATATGTCCCCGGGCTCTGTCACAGAGATCATGCATTTCTTCATAGCTGAATACAGCAAAGACCAGAAAGTAGGTGAAGGAGGCGGCCTGGAGGAAGAGCAGGAAGATATCGAGGTTGTGGAACTAGATTTTAAAGAAGCCTGGAACAGGGTAGAAACAGGAAAATTAAAAGATGCTAAAACCATCATGCTTCTGCAGCATTTAAAACTCAAAAAAATCCTTCAGGATTTTCATTGAGCTGGTAATTTTCTTCCACTTAGGAAGTTGGTCCGGGAATATGATTACTTCAAAATCTGGAACCAGAATTCACTGGCGTCCGGTAAACCAAATTAAATCCTACCTTAATACCATGAAAAAAGGGAGTCCTCGTTTTCGACCACAGACTCCCTTTAAAGGTTCCACTTAAAGCGGACATTATGGACAAAATTACAAGAAATTCTGGAATGCCGGTTCTCGGACAGCTGTTATCTTTTATTCCCCGAAGCAATTTTAACCGTTTAGTTGGCCAATTAGGTACAGATCGCTATACCAAACGATTTACATCCTGGGATCACCTGGTCTGTATGTTGTTTGCGGTTATTGAGAATGTTGGCGGATTACGTGAGTTATGCTCTGGTTTAGCAGCACATAATCAAAGTTTAAAACATTTAGGAATGAGTTCTATGCCATGCAGAAGCACCGTGAGTGATGCTAATATGCGCCGGTGTTCTGAGTTGTTTGAAAAAACCTTTTTAAGCATTTATAAACAGCATTATCGTTTTTTCTCGGACAGCAGTATACCTAAAAATGAAAAATGGCTCTCCAGGCTGTTTTTGGTTGACTCTACCACTGTTACGTTATTCAAGAATATAATGAAGGCCTGTGGTAATGCTATGGCCAACGGGAGGCGTAAGGGAGGAGTTAAAATACATACTGGAATGTGGCTAAAAGAACAGGTTCCTTCCTTAATAATGATTACTAAGGCAGCGGAAAATGATAAAAATTTTATGCCCCGATTTAAAAAACTTCCTGCACAGACCATTGTAGTTTTTGATAAGGCATACTTAAATTTTGGTTTATTTATTCATTGGAGTAAAAACGATGTCAGTTTTGTAAGCCGACTGCACAAAAGATGCAAAGTAACTTGGGGGAATTATAACCTCTTAACTAAGGAGGACGAACAATATGACATATTGGAAGACTGTAGAGCAGAATTAGGGCATAGCCAACAAAAACAAAAAGTAAAATGCCGCATAATAAAATTTTATGATAATAAAGATCAACGGGAAATTGAATTTATTACCAATGATATGCAGCTGCCTGCTTGCATAATTGCAGAAATATACAAGCAGCGATGGCAAATTGAGCTTTTATTTAAAAGGCTCAAGCAAAACCTCAAGATCACCAGCTTTATTGGCGATAATGAGAATGCAATACGTATTCAAATCTGGTGTGCGCTTATAGCAGATTTACTTGTCCAAATAGCTCGAAAAGGGTCTCGACGTTGCAGATTATCTTATTCGGTGATTTGCGGGCTATTTAGACTTCATTTAATGAATTATGTAAGAGTTACAGACTTACTTTTAAAATCAGCAGATCCTAACATTTATCCTAAAAATATACAGCTTGCACCTAACCTTTTTGATATAGGACCCCCATAGATTGAAAATCAAAATCGAAGTGATGTAGAATCAAGGTTTATTAAGATTAAAACAAGAAATACTATTTTTACCGGACGCCAGTGAACCAGAATTTTAGAAATAGTAGGGATATCCTCTTATAAATTACCTAAATCCTGATCTTTATCACTTTTTATTTTAAGTGTATCCTGTACTTTTAACCTATCAAACAATAAGCTGATATGGAAACACTTAAAGTACCGAATGACCTGGAAATTGCCAGGGATGTAGAACTAAAAAATATTACCGCAATAGCTGAAAAGCTTGGCCTGAACCCCGATGATATTGAAATGTACGGTAAGTATAAGGCAAAACTCCCGCTTGATATCATTGATGAAGAAAAAGTATCGCAGGGGAATCTTATTTTGGTGAGTGCAATCTCCCCTACTCCCGCGGGTGAGGGAAAAACAACCGTTTCCATCGGTTTGTCTGAAGCTCTAAACAGGATAGGTAAAAAAACAACAGTAGTGATAAGAGAGCCTTCTCTTGGTCCTGTTTTTGGAATAAAAGGTGGTGCTACCGGTGGTGGCTTCTCACAAGTATTACCAATGGAAGATATAAATCTCCATTTCACCGGGGATTTTTCAGCAATAGAAAAAGCCAACAACCTTCTTGCTGCCCTTATTGATAACAACCTGCAAAGCCGGGTCAATAACCTGGGAATAGATCCCCGCACAGTTTCTTTAAAACGGGTGATGGATATGAATGACCGTGCCCTAAGGGATATCACCATTGGACTTGGAGGAACAAACAATGGAGTACCACGTGAGAGTGGCTTTGACATTACCGCTGCTTCTGAAATTATGGCTATTTCATGTCTTGCTGAAGATATGGATGACCTAAAGAAACGCCTGGGAAATATTTTCGTGGGATTCACCTTTGATAAAAAACCTGTGTATGCCCGTCATTTAAAAGCTGAAGGTGCCATGGCAACCTTGCTCAAAGATGCTATAAAGCCAAACCTGGTACAAACAATAGAAGGTAATCCTGCCATAGTTCACTTAGGGCCGTTTGCCAATATTGCACAGGGTACCAACTCTGTCCTTGCTACGAAAATGGGAATGACCCTAAGCGACTATACCGTCACAGAAGCCGGATTCGGATTTGATCTGGGTGCAGAAAAATTCCTTAATATTAAATGCCAGAGCGCAGGACTTTCTCCAAAGGCAGTTGTTTTAACTGCAACCATTAGAGCGCTTAAATATCATGGAGGGGCAGCTTTAAATTCCCTAACTATTCCTAATACAGAAGCACTTCGAAAAGGGTTGCCTAACCTGGAGAAACATTTGGAGAACGCATTGCAGTTCCACATTACACCTGTAATTGCTATTAACCTTTTCGCATCAGATTCCTTTGAAGAGATCGAGATCATCAAGGAATTTGCTGAAGCTAAAGGGGTAAGGGTAGCTGTGGCCGATGTTTGGGCCAACGGCGGTTATGGCGCCATAGAACTTGCCGAGAAAGTCGTGGAGATCGTGGAGGAGGGATCATCCTCTTTCAAACCTCTTTACAGCTGGGATATGCCCGTAGTTTCCAAAATAGATACTATAGCCAAAAAAATCTACGGTGCAGTAAATGTGGAATTCTCTGCAAAGGCTAAAAAAGACCTGAAGACTATTGCATCGCTTGGACTTGAAAAACTCCCTGTTTGTATTGCAAAGACGCAAAAATCATTATCAGATGATCCTGGGCTCTTGGGCCGGCCCAGAGATTTCACCATCACAGTACGGGAAATTGAAATTGCGGCAGGTGCCGGCTTCCTTATCCCCATTACAGGAGAAATGATGCGCATGCCCGGGTTACCGGCCCATCCGGCATCAGAGAACATAAACATTGATAATGAAGGGATCATAACCGGCCTTATTTAGCAGAATGTTCGGTAGTCTCATCCCAAAAATTGATTTACGTATGTCAACCTAAGGTTAAAACTGCAGGCAGGGAGGGTAAATATAGTATCTTGCACCAAACAATTTCAAGTACCTTTATGTATTATATTCTACATCATCCAGAAGATCTAGAAAAAGTAGAAAATAATGTTCTCCCCCTGCTTGCAAATTTTAATTCAACGCTAGTCGAATTTCCAATAGTAAAAGAATTTTCGCCAGAGGAGGACGCAACCTTTATCACTTATCTCGATGATGAATTCCTTAGACAATTCCTTGTTTTGGCGGCTAAGGAAAACTGGCCTGTTGGGGTTCTACCTCATCCGGGGAACAAATACACCATCAAAGGCCTGGGAATTTCGGGTAACCTCGAAGAGGCTGTCACCGAGGTCCTCGAAAGTAAAGAGACCCACAATCTCGATATATTACGCTGTAATGGCACACCGGTATTTCAATCTGTAAATATTGGAGATGTATTTGCACTTCAGGAAGATAATGTAAATAACAATTTTACAGGGGAAGTTCTTACCTTTCTGCGCAATATTAGAAAACTACCCTCTTTAACCCACAAATCATTTTTATTATCTGCAGAAGGTGAAAAGGTCATTCACACTTCTGCCCTGGGGCTTATTATCGTAGAACACCCTTTGAGCTCAGTAGTCTCAAAAAGGCTCATTTCTAAAAGTGCTATGAATGATGGGATGTTCCACGTACTTATACTTTCCCCGCAAAACATCTTTGAATTGCTGTGGTTTCTTTTAAGAAGTTTGATACCAAACGGTAAGACAATGACTGTTTTGCCTTCTTTCATAGGCCAACTCAAAACATCGCAGCTCAAGATTGAGGACAAACAGGAAATAGATTATACGGTAGATGGTATACCACAGAAAGCCCAGGAGATCGTGTTGGAAATTGAGCACGAGGCACTTATCTTAAAACAAGCCAGTATATATACTACTAAAACAGAAGGAGCAGATGTAAAGAAGAGTTTTAAGACCGGCAGGTTACCAACAGGACAAAAAAGGGATGAATTAACCAAGAGAAAGCTTCCATTTTTACCCCGTGCTACGACTGAGGAGTTTGAAGACCTTTTCAAGGTTTTAAAAGAAAATTCAAATCTAAGTGCACCATACATTATAATGATGGTGCTTTCTACCCTTATTGCCACTTTTGGACTCTTTGCAAATTCTTCTCCTGTGATCATTGGTGCTATGATCCTCGCACCCATTATTACGCCTATTGTGGCATTTTCCATGGGAATGGTACGTTATGATATAAGAATGTTGAAGACGGGAATTACCACGATTTTGGTTGGTACAATTGTAAGTTTATTATTTGCGGCAGGCGTTACCCTAATGATACCGCTTAAGCTGCTTACCTCAGAGATAGATGCCAGGCTTTCGCCCACCCTTCTTGATATGGGAATTGCGGTAGCCTCCGGGGTTGCAGCAGCCTATGCACATGCAGAGGAGGGCATTGCGAAAAGTTTAGCGGGTGTTGCCATTGCGGTTGCACTGGTGCCACCACTGGCAGTTGCGGGTATTGGAATTGGCTGGTGGGACTGGGAGGTCTTTTCTGGTGCATTCCTGCTCTACCTTACTAACCTTGCAGGTATTATTATGTTTGCAGGAATCACCTTTCTCATATTAGGCTTCGCCCCCTTTAGGAGGGCAAAAATGGGTCTTATTTATACCCTGGTTATTATAATCCTTGTAATGGTACCTCTTTCCCTCTCGTTTGAAAGAATTACCCAGGAAGCCAGGATAACCCGCCAGCTGGAAGGAAGCCAGATCGAACAGGTATTTTTAAAAGATGTAAAGGTAAGATTCGGCAAAAGGCTTGTTGTATCGCTGAGATTGGTGAGTACAGATGCCATCGAGCCAGAAGATATGCAAACCATTAAAACCAGGATTGAAGAAAAGATAGGGCAGCCAATTACCCTGGAAGTAGTGTCTGCAATGGAATTTTAATGACAGGTTAAAGTTCGGCTGTTTTAAAATGGGTTAAATCCCCTAGTTTCATTTCAATTGGCTTCTACATTTTGAATCTTAAAATAAGGTATCTTTCTTCCTCCAACAGGTACTCACTCCGGCAAAAAAATAGTTGCCGGGATTTACCGTAATATTTGCCAAAAATGCCAAAATTCATTATCGAAAGGGATATTCCCGGAGCCGGGAGGTTATCTAATGAGGAACTAAAAAATATCTCTAAAAATTCCTGTGAGGTCCTTCATAACCTTGGACCTACTATAAATTGGGTGCACAGTTATATTACCGGGAACAAGGTATATTGTATCTACAGTGCGCCAAGTGAATTAATGATCCTCGAACATGCAAGAAGAGCAGGACTCCCGGCCGGATCTGTAAACAAGGTTTTATCTATTATTGATCCCATAACTGCTGAAGATTAGCGCCTCCCCCTCCATCTTTATTCCTTTTTTTTGGTATTTTTAGAAGGTGCAGGTGAATGAGATCTCAATGGAAGGTTTGCATTATAATTAACTGCCGGGGATAAAATTGAACCAGAAGCATCTCTAAAATATGGGTAAGAACAAGGAGAAGACGTTTTTTATTCACTACCTGCCTATTTACGGAAGCTTTTCTACAGGACTTATTTATGGGGCCATTGGGGTAATAGCCATACTTTCCTTTTTAAGATTAAAGGATGGCGGGGCAGATGAGAGCAGCCTTATGGCTTACCTTAACGACTACCTGTTAGGCAAGATCCTCATAGGAATAATTCTAATGGGAACACTTAGCTATATCATCTGGCGAATATATGAGAGCTACAAAGATCCTTACAACTACGGGAGTAATTGGAAAGGTATAATGAGAAGGACCGGCATTGGCCTTAGCTCCATTGCCGATGTGCTTATAGCCTATTCTGCCATTGTCATTCTTATTGGCAACAGTAATGTAAGAGAAGACGGAGTTCCTGCAGAGGAACGTGAAATGGTGGGAAGTATGTTGAGTGAGAATTGGGGAGACTGGGTGGTGGTTAGTATTGGGGTGATCATTATCCTTACCGCCCTGGTACAATTCTTTTACGGGATTACCCGTGGTTATAAAGAGAGGCTGTCTATAAAACATTTCAACGGTAAATTAAAGATGCTTATAAATATCCTTGCCTGGGCAGGATATTTTGCCAGAGGCTTCATAATTGGAATTATAGGCTTCTTCTTTATAAAGGCCGGCATTCTGGAAAATCCAAATTACATTGTAAATACAGATAAAGCCTTTAATTTTATAGGAGAGAATATAGGGCACTTTTTCTTTATCCTGGTCGCCGTGGGAACTATATGTTATGGCGCATTTATGTTCTTTTTAGGCTATACATATAACATTGAAGATCGTGACAACCCCCTAATCTCCACATAAAAAAACTGCCCCCAAAAGAGGGAGCAGCTGTTATTTATCTAAAGAGGAACATTAGGTTTTGATTTCCTTTACCTCTTCCGGTTTATTCTTTAAATATTTATTGAGGAATTCAAGGGTTTTCTCATAGGCCTCGATCTGGTTTTCCTTTTTAACGAATCCATGGCCTTCATCCTCAAACAATACATATTCAACGGGAACACCATTCTTTCTTACACTTTCAACGATCTCGTCACTTTCTACCTGCAGCACCCTGGGATCCTGTGCTCCCTGTAACACCAGTAAAGGTTTAGTGACATTTTCTGTGTGAAAAAGTGGAGAAATTTGCTTAAGCCTTATACTATCCTGTGTATTGGGATCTCCCATTTCAAGGTAAAGGGCATCCTTAAATGATTCCCACCAGGGCGGGATGCTTTGAAGGGTTCTCATCCAGTTCGTAACTCCGAAAATATTAACACCCACGTCAAATTCTTCAGGCGTAAAAGTCAAAGCAGCCATGGTCATGAATCCGCCATAAGAACCGCCGATGATCCCGATTTTATCTGGATCAATTTCGGGTTGTTCGGCAAGCCAGTTCTTTCCTTCAACACAATCCTGTAGGTCCTTTTCCCCATGGTTTTGATCATCCATTTGAAAGAAGGTTTTGCCATAGCCACTACTGCCACGATTATTAACGGCCAGCACGGCATAGCCATGATTTACAAGATATTGTATAAAGGCACTAAAGTTTTGCCTTGATTGCCCGCCGGGACCGCCGTGTACCCATACCAGTGCCGGGACCTTGCTATCCTCTGTAGCATTATGAGGTTTATAATATATAGCCGGGATCTCCACCCCATCAAATGAATCATATCTTATGACCTCTGCCGTAACCAGGTCCTCCTTCTCTATCTCTTTATTAAGGACATTTGTAAGTTTAACAATATCCCCGGTCTCCATATTGTAGGGGTAAAGATTTGTAGGGGTATGAGAACCGCCGACATTAAGGATCGCCATTTTTTCATCTCTGGAAATACTTACCCCTGTTATGAAAGCATTTTCAAATTCAGGAAATTTAATTTCTTCTCCGGTTCTTGTATTGATAACTTCTACGCCATTGGCTGCATCCTCATTGATATATACAACCCTATAAGTGCCATTTTCACTTAATCCCATTCCCATGATATCCCAATCCCGTTCCAGGACTTTTTCTGAAGTGGCATTCTCTATATCATATCTCATAAGGTATGAGAATTCCCCATCAACATCTGTAGTATAATAAAAATACTCATTGTCCATAGAAAATTCCTGTGGGGAATTTCCGCTTTGGGTTGTATTGATTTGAGTATAAGATTCTTCTTCTGTGTCATACAGGAACAGGTTTGAATCATTTGTATTAATAGATTTCGCGAATGCGATATACCTTCCATTTGGAGATACTCCTCCAAAATCAAAAGCTTCATCATTCTCATATAAAAGCTTAGGTGCAAATGTTTCCACATCCATGACATAAACATCTGTATAACGGGAATCGCGCTCATTACTTCCGTAATAGAATGCTGTTCCATCCTTTTTCCAGCCATAAAATAAAGCCCGGGCATTTTCAGCAGGTGTTAACCGTTTTATGCTGTCACCCTCTTTCAAGAATATCTTATATACCTCATCGCCATTATCATCCATTCTAAAAAGTATTCTCTCGTCATTAGGAAAATAGGAAATAGCATAAACCGAAGAGGAATCACTGGTGGTAACAGGAGAAAATTCCCCACCCGCGGTTGGCACTGTATACATATTCAAAATTCCAGACCTGTTACTGGTAACCAGTAATTTGGAATTATCTGGAGAAAAACTGCCCCCGTAGACCGCCTCATTATCCATGAATTGCTCAATAGAATAAGTGGCTACTTCCCGTTTCTCTACTTCTTTTGGTTCCTCCTTGCAGGAAACCAGGAACAGAAGCATCGCACCTAAGAAAATTAATTTTTTCATATTTGTAGCTGTTGATTAATAGTATGCAAAGTGGTTAAAATTAAGCTTTTTTACAGTTCAAAAACATTTTTCTCAAAGAACTTCTTAGTCCTCATTAATTTTCTTATTAATCTTGCATTCCCTTTAACTTCAGCGATGTGTCATAGCTTGAGTTCCTGAGAAGAAATAACCCTCAATAAACGCTCTGAAGGCAGTTGTCTTTTCACGGAATGACCTTTTGCCGGCACCAGGAAAGAGCTGCTTATGATTATTAAAAAGTTAAAAGAATGGACAGGGGATCAACGATTTATTTTTTAATCCTTATTTTTAAATAACCGCTCCAAGGTTTAGCATAGTAATTATACAATGGACGCATATTCAATCCCTAAAAATACCCGCATTGGACATATCCACTTAAAGGTTTCCAACCTTGACCGAGCCCTTGAATTTTACCGGGACCTGCTGGGTTTTGAGGTCACCCAAAGTTATGGTGACCAGGCGGTTTTTTTATCGGCAGGAGGTTACCATCATCATATAGGCCTCAACACATGGAACAGCAAGGATTCTCCTCCTGCCCCTAAAACCGGCGTTGGATTGTTTCACACAGCTATTTTATATCAGGAAAGAAAAGAGCTTGCAGAAATTCTTGACCGTCTGCAGAAAGCAGATTATCCACTTACTGGAGCTGCAGACCATGGGGTTAGTGAAGCAATATATCTTGACGACCCAGATGGTAATGGTGTAGAGCTCTATTGGGATCGCCCAAGCCAGGAGTGGCCCAGGGATCCGGAAGGTAAGATCAAAATGTACACCCGCCCCCTTGACCTGAAAAGCCTACTTGCAGAATTATAAAGAGGGAATTAATAGAACTTCACATGAAAAGACTCATAAAAAAGCTTCTACCTTAAGGCAATGCTGCTGAAATATTTAGACAATTTAGACCGTAACAAAAACCAGGTGAAAAATTTTAATTTGCCTGCTTTTTTATTTCGCCGGCGCATTGATAGAATATTTAAATTTGAGTACCTTGATGTTATTCTATGGTAAAAAAATTGCCTCCAGCTTTAGCTTCCTGCGATGTACCGGCGATATGGCTCTCGCATAAAAAGGAGCTTTATAATTATATTTTTAAAAGGGTGAAGGACAGGGAACTTGCAGAAGACATCCTCCAGGAAGTTTTGCTGAAGGTCTATAATTTTTGCCTGTCAAAATCTGGAGTAAGGAACCTGCGTAGCTGGTTATTCCAAATAGCCCAAAATACGATTATGGACCATTACAGAAAATCTTCCAAATTTCAGGACCGTGATATTCCTGACGTTGCTGCTGAAGAAGAGAATATGGCTTTTAAGGAGGCAGTAAATTTTATAGAGCCTATGCTGGGATTTCTGCCTGAAGAATATGCAGTCCCTCTTAAAATGGCAGATATCGATGGCTTAAAACAGGCTGAAATTGCCTGTAAGTTAGGGCTCTCCCTCCCGGCAACAAAATCCAGGATCCAAAGGGCAAGACAGCTTCTTAAAGCGGAATTTATTACCTGCTGTAATTTTGAGACAGATGCACAGGGCAATCTTGTATCTTTTGATATCAAAGCCACCTGTGCTCCATTGATTTCCTATCGCAAAAAAAATTTTTAATTTTTTTGCATCTTTTTTAATGCTTCTACGTCCTGAAGGTGTAAAACATATAAAACCTTTAAGATGAAAAGATTTCACGTACACGTAAGAGTAAAAGACCTTAATGATAGTGTGGCATTTTACAATGCCTTATTTGATACACCGGCTACTATCCTAAAATCAGATTATGCTAAATGGATGCTGGAAGATCCTCATATTAATTTCGCAATCTCCTCTGGCCACAATCAAAATGGAATAGAGCATCTAGGCTTGCAAACCGAAACAGAGCAGGAACTGCTGGAAGTATATAGGAATTTGCAAAACGCCAAAGGAACAGTAAGAGAAGAAGGAGAATGCACCTGTTGCTATTCAAAGTCCCAAAAAAGCTGGATCACAGACCCACAGGGAGTAGATTGGGAAGCATTTTATACTCATGGTTCTGCAACAGTATATGGAGAAGGTGAAAATGCCAGGCCTGCCCCTGAGGTAATGGAGCAGTGGACCGGTAACGATGGCCGGGAGGTAGTAAGAACCGAGGTTGTTAGTGAGGATAACAATACCTGTACGAATGGCAGCTGTAACAATTAGGCCTATGGTGCCTGATGACTGGTATAGGGTGAGAGAGATCTATGAAGCCGGAATAGCCACAGGCATTGCCACCTTTGAAACCACCGCCCCGACCTGGGAAGATTGGGACAGGGCTCACCTGCAATTTTCCCGGCTGGTATCCCTGGAGCAGGAACGTATCACAGGGTGGGCAGCTTTAAGCCCGGTTTCCGGCAGGTGCGTCTATGGTGGGGTTGCAGAGGTAAGTGTCTATGTAGATTCCGGTTACCGCGGGAAGGGAAAAGGGAAATATCTCCTGAACCATTTAATTACAGAAAGTGAGAATAATGGTATTTGGACCCTGCAGGCAGGATT
The DNA here is from genome assembly GCF_006159205.1 of Antarcticibacterium flavum. Taxonomy (NCBI): domain Bacteria; kingdom Pseudomonadati; phylum Bacteroidota; class Flavobacteriia; order Flavobacteriales; family Flavobacteriaceae; genus Antarcticibacterium; species Antarcticibacterium flavum. The sequence goes on from NZ_CP040812.1 coordinate 1,129,448, forward strand.
ATTTCCTGAAAATACGGCCAGTTTAAAGATTCATTTACAAAGTGGTTTCAGGCTAATAGGCGATAGGGTGAGAATTGGGAAACTTCACAAAACGTGGAAGGACAACCTGATCCTGGAAAAACGAAGTAATAGAGTGGGAATTGATTAAATTTTTCAAAAAATAAAAGTTGTTGATTGTAACATTTTGATCAAACAATCTTCTATAATAAATAACCAGTAATACAAAACCAATGAAAAAAATTTTATTAATCTGTATTTTTACTTTCCTTGCCTTCCAATTAAAGGCAGAAGAAAGATATATCACCACCTCAGACGGGGTCCAGCTCTATGTAAAAATTGAAGGAACCGGGGAGCCTTGTCTTTATCTTCATGGCGGTCCCGGCTCGGGTAGCTACTGGGTAGAAAAATTCTATGGCAAACAGTTGGAGAGTGAATTTACAATGATCTATCTGGATCAACGCGGGGTGGGAAGATCTTCCAGTCCCGGGAATAAAGATTTCTCACCAGAAAGAATGGCATTAGATTTTGAGGAAGTAAGACAGGCGCTGGGTTACGATTCCTGGATTACCCTGGGTCATTCCTTTGGGGGAATCCTCCAAATGCAGTATGTAGAAAATTATCCAAATTCCACAAAAGGTCTCATTATGGTAAATTGTACTCTTGATATAAACGAGAGTTTCTGTGAGAGCTGGAGCCCAAAAGCAGCAGAGTTCCTGGAAATAAATAATCTTCCCGGGTGTGCAAATGATACTTTGCCTTTGATGAATCGAATGCAATCACATATTTATGAATTAAAACAGAAAGATATATTCTGGAAAATGGGTTTTGCCACAAAAGAAGCAGAAGCACTTCTGGATGCCACCTATTCTGAGATTCCAGACTGGAATTTTGATTTTGGAAATGCCGCATTTTCATATGATGGCTATTGGAAAGACTTTAAACCGGCTACTGCCAATGTTACTATTCCTGTACTATTCTACTATGGTACAAAGGACTGGATGGTTGGACCTAATCATTATAAAGGAATGAAATTCCCAAACATGCTCCTCTGGAAAAATGATGGCGGTCACATCCCGTTCATGGAAAATCAAGAGGACCTGCAGAGTGCCATTACGGCTTATAAAGCAGAATATAATTTCTAGAAAATTTTTATCTATAGTAAAAAAGGAAGTTTCTGGCGAAGCTTCCTTTTTTATTTTTACATCCAGTTAAAATTAATTAATTGATTATCAGTTATTTATTCGTACATTAATCTGCCTTTTTCTACACATTCATTCTTCCTCCTGCTACTTCCCTATTATGGCTTAATCAAAGTTTAATTAAACTGTAGTATTATGAAAAAAGCAATTTATTTATTACTGCTATTACCATTTTTAGCAGTATCACAGGTTAGTGGCGATTATGGAGTTCTCGTTAATGAGATCATTTCTCCCAATCCAATGCACTTGCAGGAGTTTGAAGAGAGCCTTGCAGCTCACAATAAAAAATTCCATAACCAGGAAATGTTTGGTGCACGTACTTACGAGATATATAATGGAAAGAATACAGGAAAATATGTAGTCATCATGGGCCCAATGTCCTGGGCCGCTGCAGATGGGATGCCGGAACAATCAAAAGACCATGACACAGACTGGTATTCAAATGTCATAGCAAAATCAAACCCGGGAAGCGAAAGAACCTTCTGGAGAGCTCATGCAGATAAGGGCAATATTCCAAAGGACTTTAACATCAATAAGCTTCTTATAGACACCTATACTATAAATCGTGGAAAGGGAGAAAAAGCAATGGAACAAGTAAAGAATGTTCAAAAGGTGATGATGGAAAAATTCCCGGAATTAACATATATGGTGTATACGAACGAGTTAACTAATTCTTCTGAAGGAAATGACCTCGCTGTAGTTTACTTTTTTGATAAATGGAGCTGGATGGGAGAGGATCCTAAATTTAAAGAAGCTTACAATGAAGTTCACGGTAATGGTAGTTACGACAAATTTACTGCAGACTGGGAAGAAGCTGCAGGCGGAAAAGTTTCTGAAATATGGATTTTCAGGCCAGATTTAAGTGGGGTAAGTGGTGAGATAAAAGTGGCTTCTGGAAATTGAGGAATTTGAGAAAATCTCATATTTGAAATCTTTTGACCTCGATTCCTGTCGTACAACCTAATTAATATGCCGTAGCGGTTCCAGGTAATCCAACTCCTGTTCCCTGCGGCCTTAATTATGACTACTTTTTTGTGTAGTCCTTCATCTCACCTCGACATTTAATATCTCGGTTTTAATGTTAGAGAGCATATCCAACTGGCCCTGTTCATATAGCTCGTCAAGCTCTTCAAGCCTGGTTTCGAGATCTTCAATGGTATAATTCTTATAATCTACAAATCTTAAGCCCCCTATTACTCTGGGATTGTATGCAGCTCTAAATCTTATCCCACCATCATTAACCTGAAATTTATACGCCAGGTAATCTATGGTATAATTTTTCTTGTGTATCCAGTACATAAATTCATCGTGATGGTCTGCCCCACCACCTTCCTGCTGGAAAGTTATTTTTAGCTGGTAGTAAGGTTCTCCTTTAATTACGGCTTCCCCCGCCATTTCCTTATTTACAGCCCTGTCGTTAAGTCCATAAGGCAAATGCGCAAAATAATGAACAGAATTAACACTGCTGGAGTAACGTACCACCATAGAATCAGGAACGGTAAGCAGGCTGTCATTTAAAAATCGTTGATACCCTGTGTTGCTCAGGATATCCCTATAATGTCCTATGGAATCCTTTCTATTTCTTTCCAGGTGAAACTCCCCGCCGTTCCTTATACTTTTATAAGTATGATCTCTAAACCTGAATTCTACAGTTGCCCTTTTAAAACGTTCTCCCCCTGCTCTTTCAATAGTCCTGTCAATAACATCCTGAGCAGTGATCTCCTCCTCCTGGCGTTGGCAGGAACTAATAAGAATAATGGAAAGTAGTAGGAAAAGGTATTTCATAGTTAAATATCGTGAGGCCAAATGTAACAAAATAGTGTTAAATACCGCTTCATATTGCGCTCCAACTTTTGCTGAATTCAAGCTGTACTTTATTAAAAACCTTATAAGCAGGAGAAATATCCACGATAATGAACCAGCTTGCGTCAATAGGGATATTACTTTACCTTTGGGCAAAGGACTTTATATTTAGTACTAAAAAAGTATTCTATAAATTCGTGGGGTATCTTTTATACCGTATTATTAAGAGATAAGAAAGCCATTTACCCAGGATTCTGGAATAAGTCAAAGTTCTATACATCAATTAAAAAATTAAAAAGAATCCTAATGAAGATTTATACTAAAACCGGTGATAAAGGAACTACTTCCCTATTTGGTGGCACCCGTGTGCCAAAACACCATATAAGGATAGAAAGTTATGGTACCGTAGATGAACTTAATGCTCATATAGGGCTTGTGAAGGACCAGGATTGCGGCGAAGACACCCGCAAAGTCCTTAACCGGGTGCAGGACCGTTTGTTTACCATTGGCTCCACTCTGGCAACTGAACCTGAAAAAGCACAGTTGAAAAGTGGTAAAAAACGCCTCACCATACCCGGGATCACCAATGATGATATTAAGCTCCTTGAAGATGAAATGGACAGGATGAATGAGGAATTGCCTGAAATGACACATTTTGTTCTTCCAGGTGGCCACCAGGCAGTGTCATTCTGTCACATAGCACGCTGTGTATGCAGGCGGGCAGAGCGTATGGCTACAGCTTTGCACGAATTGAACCCATTTGATGTCCTGGTTTTGCAGTACCTCAACCGGCTCTCTGACTACCTTTTTGTGCTGGCACGAAAGTTGTCCAAAGATTTAAATGCAGAGGAGGTCCAGTGGATCCCTGAAAAAGGTAAATAACTCCCTGTGGATTTCCTTTTTCACAGGTAATTGCCCCCAACATTACCAATGCAAAGTATGTTCTTTATATTAATGATGAAATAATAGATTTTTTACTTGCCTATTACAGCAAAAAAATTATTTTTGCAAAAAACAAAACCCGATAATCAATGTATTGGACTTTAGAACTAGCATCCTACCTAAGTGATGCACCCTGGCCGGCAACAAAAGATGAGTTGATCGATTATGCCATTCGAACAGGCGCTCCGCTGGAAGTAGTGGAAAACCTTCAGTCTATTGAAGATGAAGGGGACTCATATGACTCTATCGAAGAAATTTGGCCTGATTATCCTACAGATGAGGATTACCTCTGGAATGAGGATGAATATTAAAAAACATGACGCAGGATAAAGTAAAAAGGTCTCAAATTTGAGGCTTTTTTTTTGCGTACATTTGAACCGTATAAAACAACAAAAAACTATGAGTTTTTTAGATTCTGTATTAAAAGTATTTGTTGGCGATAAATCCAAGAAGGACGTCAAGGAAATACAGCCCATTGTGGAAAAAATAAAAGCCCTCGAAAAGGAGTTCGAGGCACTTTCCCTGGATGAACTTCGCGAAAAGACCACCACCTTTAAAAAGAAGATCTCTGATGCTACTGCTGATGTAAGAAAGCAAATAGAAGATCTCAATAAAGAAGCAGACGCATCTGATGATATCACCAGAAATGAAGACATATATGCTGAAATTGACGGATTAAAAGATACTATGTATGGGATTACACAGGATGTTCTAAATGATATCCTGCCAGAAGCATTTGCGACCGTAAAGGAGACCGCTAAAAGGTTTGTGGCCAATCCTCAGCTTAAAGTGACTGCAAGTGCATTTGACCGTGAAATCTCTGCAGAAAAATCTTATGTGGAACTTGATGGCGACCAGGCCATTTGGCATAACTCCTGGGACGCTGCCGGGAAACCCGTAACCTGGGATATGGTGCACTATGACGTGCAGCTTATTGGTGGGGTTGCAATGCATCAGGGAAAGATCGCCGAGATGCAAACAGGGGAAGGAAAAACTCTTGTAGCTACTCTTCCTATGTACCTCAACGCCCTTGCAGGAAATGGAGTACACCTTATTACCGTTAACGACTACCTCGCAAAACGTGACAGCGCCTGGATGGCTCCTATATTTGAATTCCACGGCCTAACTGTGGATTGTATAGATTACCACAGGCCTAATTCTGCCGCAAGAAGAAAAGCTTACAATGCTGATATTACGTACGGGACAAATAATGAGTTTGGTTTTGACTACCTGCGTGACAACATGTCCCATGCGCCAGATGATCTTGTACAACGCCCGCACAACTATGCGATCGTAGATGAGGTGGATTCGGTTTTAATTGATGATGCCCGTACCCCACTTATTATTTCAGGACCTATTCCTAAAGGGGATATCCACGAATTTGAAGTGCTAAAGCCTACCATTTCAAACCTGGTAGAAGTACAAAGACAGCATCTTACAAAGATCCTGGCTGAGGCTAAAAAGCTTATTGCTGCAGGGAATACAGAAGAAGGCGGCTTACAACTCTTAAGGGTTTACCGCGGACTTCCAAAGAACAAGGCGCTCATTAAATTTTTGAGTGAAGAAGGAATTCGACAACTGCTCCAAAAGACCGAAAACAAATATATGGCCGATAATAACCGTGAGATGCCTACGGTAGATGAGGAGCTGTATTTTGTTATTGAAGAAAAGAATAACCAAATAGATCTTACAGATAAAGGGATCGAATTTCTTTCAGGTAAGGATGATCCAGATTTCTTCGTGATGCCGGAGATTGGAATGGAGATAGCCAAGATCGAAAAAGAAGGTTTAACCAAAGAGGAAGAAGCCGAGAAAAAAGAAGAACTCTTCCGCGATTATAGTGTAAAGAGCGAACGTATTCATACCATGCGGCAGCTTCTTAAAGCCTATACCCTGTTCGAGAAAGACACAGAGTATGTGGTGATGGAGAACAAGGTTAAGATCGTTGATGAGCAAACCGGTCGTATTATGGAAGGTCGTCGATATAGTGATGGTCTTCACCAGGCAATAGAAGCCAAGGAAAATGTCAAGATTGAGGATGCCACTCAAACTTTCGCGACCATTACCCTGCAGAACTACTTCAGGATGTACCGCAAGTTATCTGGTATGACAGGTACCGCGGTTACAGAGGCCGGTGAATTCTGGGAGATCTATAAAATGGATGTGGTAGAAATTCCTACCAACCGGCCTATTGCCCGTAATGATAAGGAGGATTTAGTATATAAAACCAAACGTGAAAAATTCAATGCGGTAATCGAGCAGGTTACCGAACTTTCACGGGCAGGAAGACCGGTACTTATTGGTACCACTTCCGTAGAGATTTCAGAACTTTTGAGCCGTATGCTTACCCTACGTAAGGTGCCGCATAACGTATTGAACGCAAAACTCCATAAGAAGGAGGCAGATATTGTTGCTGAAGCCGGTAATGCCGGGGTAGTAACAATTGCTACCAACATGGCAGGTCGTGGTACAGATATTAAATTGAGTAAGGAAGTAAAAGAAGCAGGCGGTCTTGCTATCATTGGTACAGAGCGTCATGACTCCAGGCGTGTGGACAGGCAGTTGCGAGGACGTGCAGGACGACAGGGAGATCCGGGAAGTTCACAGTTCTATGTTTCTTTGGAAGATAACCTAATGCGTTTATTTGGATCTGAAAGAATTGCCAAGTTAATGGACCGTATGGGTCTTGAAGAAGGCGAAGTGATCCAGCATTCAATGATCTCTAAATCCATCGAACGCGCTCAGAAAAAAGTGGAGGAGAACAACTTTGGGGTTCGTAAGCGGTTACTTGAATATGATGATGTAATGAACGCCCAGCGAGAAGTGATCTACAAACGTCGTTACCACGCATTGTTCGGGGAACGTCTTAAGGTAGATATCGCCAATATGATCTTTGATACTGCTGAAAGTATTACTGAAACCAACAAAATGGCTCAGGATTTTAAGAATTTTGAGTTTGAGCTTATAAGATATTTCTCAATGAGCTCCCCGGTTACTGAAGATGAATTTGCAAAAATGGACGTGCAGAAGATCGCCGGTGAGGTATATAAATCGGCCTTTGAGCATTACCATGCCAAAATGGAGCGTACAGCGAAAACCGCTTACCCTATTATAAAACAGGTTTTTGAAGACGAATCCAATAATTTTGAACGTATAGCTGTTCCATTTACAGATGGTACCAAGAGCCTGCAGGTTGTAACAAACCTTGAAAAAGCTTACGAGACCGAAGGAAAGCAGCTCACAAAAGATTTCGAAAAGAATATCACCCTTGCAATAATCGATGAATCCTGGAAAACGCACCTGCGTAAAATGGATGAATTGAAGCAGAGTGTGCAGCTGGCAGTTCACGAACAAAAGGATCCACTATTAATTTACAAATTTGAAGCTTTTGAACTCTTCAAGGTAATGATCGACCTGGTGAACAAAGATGTTATCTCTTTCCTGTTCAAAGGAGAGATCCCGGAAGGAAACGTACAGAACATTAGTGAAGCAAGACAAACCCGTCGTAAGGAGAAGGTTGAAACTTCCAAGGAAGAGATCCCAAATATGGACGAACGTGCAGCACAAAGCCGTGCAGCCGGACAAAGAACTCAACAACGCCCGCAGGTAACTGAAACTATTGTAAGGGAGCACGCTAAAATAGGAAGAAATGACAAAGTCACCATTAAGAATGTGATGACAGGTGAAAATAAAAGTATGAAATACAAACAGGCCATTCCTCTTATAGAAAAAGGAGATTGGGTATTGACAGGTAGCCAACCGTAATTCATCCTTGCCATAAACCATAAATCCCGGCAGCACGCCGGGATTTTTTTATACCAGAAAATCCTTAAATAATAAATCTTGCGTTCTATGAAGGGGATGAGGATATTATCCACTTCTAATTAGGTGCTGGTCACAACATTAATTTTCCCTACTTTTATTTTAAATCTAACCACTCATGAAAAATTTCAGCATTGAACTTAAATGGGGTATCATCTTCATTATCTCCGGCATCTTATGGGTATGGCTCGAAGTGATCTTTGGCCTGCACGATGTTTATATTGCCCAGCACCCACTCTATACTAATTTCTTCGGAATAATAGCCGTGGTGATCTATATTCTGGCTTTAAGAGAGAAAAAGCTGAAGTTCTTCAAAAATGAAATGAGCTGGAAAGAAGGATTTACATCGGGGATCGTGCTTACGATTATAATCACAATTCTCTCTCCCCTCTCCCAGTACATAGTTTACACCCTCATCTCACCTCAATACTTTGAAAACATCATCTCCTACAGCGTAGAGAATAACAGGATGACCAGGGAACAGGCAGAAACCTATTTTAGCCTTAGGTCCTATATGATACAGGCAACCTTCGGCGCTTTGGTTATGGGAGTGGTCACTGCAGCAGTAGTCGCGTGGTTTGTTAAGACGAAGAGAGTAGAATAAGTGTGGAAGGGATGTAGGTTGTAGGTTGTAGGTTGTCTCGAGAAGAATGATAATCATTCAGCACAAAAAATTATCCTGGTTCTTGGTTCTTGGTTCCTGTTTCTTGTTTCTTGTTTCTTCTTAAAAAAAACTCCGTGAAGAACTCCTCATACTCCGTGGTTAAACAAAGATAGCCCCGAGGAAATGAAAATCCTTCAACTTAATAGAAACCCAACTGACAACCGACAACCGATAACTCACAACTGACAACCCCTAACTCCTATCTCTTAAATTCTAACCAATCTTCAACAACAAATTAGGATTGGGACAATTACCAAGATAGAACTCAATATCCTCTTTTGCCGCTACGCCAGGGTAATCTCCCGAGTTTCCCTGCAGATCATCAATAACCTGGAAATGTAGGTGAGGAGCGTAATCTCCGTTTACCTTAGAAGAACCAAGGGTTCCTATTTTATCACCTGCTTCCACAATTTGACCAAAGGCTAGGTTTTTAATCGAAGGCCGGCTCAAATGCCCATACAGGGTATAAAAAGTCTTTTCTGCAAACACATGTTCCAGGATAATAGTAGGGCCATAGTTCCCAAAACCCTCATTATCCTGAAAACTATGCACTGTCCCGTCTAGCGGGGCCAGCACTGTTGTACCGCCATCACACCATAAGTCAAGTCCAATATGTATCTCCCGGGGTGATGGTGTACTCTCATTATTGAATATCACACTGCGCTGGTATAAATTACGTATTTCATTATAACCGCCATACGCCACCTTTCCTTTCCTGGAAGCCACATATTGATCTATATATTTTTTGTACTCTCCAGAGGATGGGATCTTAATGGCATTAAGCTCCTTATTTTTACCTGAGAGATCTATATGTACAAAATCCTTTTGCTTATACTTCGTATCTATAACAGGAGTAAACCCTGTAGTACATTCCTTCAAAAGATTAGCAAAATCCTGTGTGGCCATTGGTCATTTTTTTTCAAAAATAACCTATTTTATTACAATTTCACTAAAAGTTGCGTTAATGGATATACTCCTGTTGGCATTTCCTGCACCGTAATATCCATTCAGCAATTGGTTGTCATATGATGTGGTAGACTTCACTGTTGCAGCTTTAGGGTAGTCGATCTTGCTCTGGGAACCATTGTAATTAAAGTTAAGTCCTGTTTTAGGGATACTTAGGTGCAAATCACTGTTCTTTAAACTTATATCCAGGTTTTTAAATGCAGGGTTGAGCTTTCCAATTTTTAATTCTCCAAATGTACCCGAGAGGATCCCGGTTTCTTCGATCTCACCTATACTCACATCACTGGAATTGGAAACAAGCTTAATACTCCTTGCTTTTTTGATCTCACAGTTTTGAACATAGCTGGTATTTAGCACCCCATAATTCCACTGTGAAACACGTATGGGAGAATAGGACGCCTTTACTTCTGTACCCTGCCCATCTATTATGTTGGCCGTTAACTGGCTATGAGAAAGGCTGGCTTTAAGATTTGTGGTTTTTTCTCCCAGTTTGACCTCGCCGTGCCTCACATCAAGGTTAAGTTTTGCGTTGGCAGGTATCATAATTTTGAGGTGACGGTTAGCTTTTGCCCCTCCTTTTATGCTCATTACCCTGACACCGGAATTCCCTTCCCGGGCCTCCATTTCTTTCTCGAATTGTTCTCCCCATTTTTCCATTTCTGCACCAAAACTCTCTGCCCATTTTTCCATGGATTTTTCAAATTTCTCTCCCTTTACTTCCATTTTCTTTTCCATATTCTTCTCCCATACCTCGGCATTCTTTTCAAACTGGGCAGCCCATTTTTCCATGGAAGCTTCAAAATCTTTCCCGAACTTCTGTTCTATTTTCTCCTCCCACTTCTTCATATACTTTTCACCGTCCTTTTGATAGGCCTCAAAATCGAAATTAAGTGCGCCCATTTTATCGGCAAAATCTGGTGGAAGTGGAGGGTTTTCAGAAAAACTTTGCATCATGGGGGCGACCATCTCGGTCATCAAAGGAGCAATGAGTTCCTGGAGGTGCCCAAGAGATTCAGTAAGTGCTGCCATATTCATATCTGGCTGCCTCATCATTCCTCCGCCTGAACTAATAGTAACCTCAACAGCGTTGCCACGGGCATCAAATTGCCAGCTGTCGAGAAGAGCTTTGGCTTCAGCCGCATCTATTTTTCCATCGATATAAGCTTCAACCCGCACCTCGTTTTTATTCCAGGTTTCAAAGCTAACATTGGTATGCCTAGCGTCCAGGTTGATCTTAACATCCTCATTTGTCTTAAAGGTCTTATCCAGCTTCTTGTGTTGGGCTAAAACCGTTCCTGTGGATAAAACCAGCAGAAGTAACAGGGTATTAAGCTTGAAGATTCTCATAATTCTTATTTTTGGAGTTTTTAATTTCGTTTAATTTATTCTTTAATTTAAGCAGCAGTTCCAGTCTTAGCTGCAGGTTTGCCACCATTGCCTCTATTGTTTGCTCGTTGGGGCCTGCCTCATTTAACTCGGCATTGAGACGTTGATATTCCTTATCGAGTTCTTCCAGTTCGAGCATAAATGCATCAATAAGGGCTTTGTTGTCATTGTTTATTTCGAGTTTTGCCAGTTCCAAATTTATACTGGCCATATAATAGTTCTCTATTTGCTTGAATTCAGGAGAAACATCACTTAGCTGAAATTGTCTTTGCTCCAGGGAATTTTCTGGCTCCTCCTCTACCGCAGGAGTTTCTACCAGTTCCAACTCATTCCCGTTTGTAATGGGGTCGTTGAAAAGAAATAATCCTATTCCAAGTGCTACTACCAGCACAGCTGCAATACTGAAGTAAAAATATTTGTTGCCCTTATTGTGTTTCAGTGGCATTTCCTCTTCCAGCCTGGCCTTAAAGCGTTGCTCATGGCCTTTATTTAATTTTTCCTTAGACTCCGGTTTATCTTCGCGGAACATGTCTCTAATGTCCTGTGCCATTTTTTATAGTTTTTAGTTCTTCCTGAAGTTTCTTTTTTCCTCTATGAACCAGGGTTCGGGATGCCACCTGGGTAATATTTAGAATTTCTGCTATTTCCTCGTGATCATATCCTTCTATGAGATATAACATTAGCGGATATTTATATTTCTCGGGCAGGTCTTCTATTGCCTTCTTAACCTGCTCTATTCCTATGCCATCATCAATTTGCCAGTTCTCATCCTCATCTGCTGTGCCCAGCACGTGCTCATTTAAAGCCACGAGCTCAAGCTTTCGGGATTTTAGTTTGTCAATGCATTTATTTATAACTATTCTCTTTAGCCAGGCTCCAAAAGTTACATCCCCGTTATATTGATGAAGTTTTAAAAATGCTTTAATAAAAGCCTCCTGCATGGCATCTTCTGCCTCAAAAGGATCTTTTAAAAAACGCTTTGCCACGATGAACATCCCTTCACAGTAACGATTATACAACTTAAGTTGTGCCTTCCGGTCATTTGCGTGGCAATCTGCTATTAACTGTTGCATTTAACTTAATATTGGTTAGCTGGTATCATAAAGACGAAACAATTTTCTTTGCGTTGCAAAAATTACATTTTTTTCAGAAGAAAATTAAGATAAAGGCTAAAGCACCGGGGATATAAAAACCATATTATCCCTCCCGGCATTCTCGAAGAGGTTTTAATTGTGGCTTACACCCTGTCAATGATTAAAGGTTTAACTTTACTTTTTATGGCATAATTTTAGACCTGTAGAGTATATTAATACCATTTAGAATGAAAATGAATTTTAGTACAATACTTAAGATTGTTGCAGGCCTGCTTGTTGTGGTGGCTATTGTACTTTTTTTCCAAAGATATAGCACCAAGGCCCACAGTCCTGAGGATATTGTGGTGTACCAGGAGCAGTCCCTGGAGCTGGAGGTTTTCTATAACAGGCCATATAAAAAAGAAAGGGAGATATTTGGCGGCCTTGTACCCTATGGAGAAGTATGGCGTACGGGAGCTAATGAAGCCACTACCTTTACTACAAACCAGGACCTTTTGGTGGATGGCTCATTTTTAGCTTCGGGAAAATATACGCTTTGGACCATTCCAGGCCCCGAGAGCTGGAAAGTGATCTTTAATTCAAAAATGTATCCCTGGGGAATTGATAAGGATAAGAAACCATACAGGGATCCTGACTTTGATACGCTCATCCTGGAAGTACCGGTGAAAGAAATGCAAGACCCCCTGGAGCAGTTCAGCATCTTTTTTGATAAAGGAAATGAGATGATAACACTTAATTTGGCCTGGGACCAAACCCTGGTAAGCGTTCCCATTCAAACAAAAAAAGAAGCGCCCGTGGCGCTCCTTTAAATCCTTAAATAAATATCCCGTTAATTATTCGTCCAGTAAAAGGTTAAGTGTAACATCTATATTATCCCTGGTGGCTCTTGAATAAGGACATATCTCGTGAGCCTCATTCACTAGTTTTTCCCCGGTTTCAACGTCAACTCCCGGTATCCAGGAATCAAGGATTACAGATAATTGAAGGTCACCTTCTTCGGTTTTTCCTATTCCCACCGTAGCGGTCACGTTAAAATCTCCAAGGTCTACCTTATGTTTTTCTGCCACTACCTGCAAGGCGCTACCGTAACAGGCAGCATAAGCGGCTCCAAAAAGTTGTTCAGGGTTTGTTTTCTTTTCACCCTTGCCACCAAGGCCTTTAGGTAAACTTACATCCATATCAAGGATCCCGTCCTCACTTTTAACATGGCCTTCCCTCCCGCCAGAGGCTGTTACAGCGGCTTTGTATAATCTTTTCATTATTTTTCTGTTTAATAGAATTATATAATTTTGGAATATACCTACTATTGCAGTTTACATCAAAGGAAGTTTCTTAAATTTGTCATAAATCTATTTACCTGTTTTGGATAAATCCCGCAATAAATCTGCATTACACGAGTCTGAAGGTACTCCTTCTACCCCGGGTATTAATCCAAAATCTATAGCCAGGATCAAAGCCTTCAGAAAAAAACAGATACCTGAAGAGGAGCTAGTAGGGAAAATTCTTGCCGGCAACAAAACCGCTTTGGGGCGCGCCATTACGCTTGTTGAAAGCCATCAACAAGACCACCTGGAACGAGCGCAAAAGGTAATAGAAGCCTGTTTACCACACGCCCAACGTTCTGTACGAATTGGGATAACAGGGGTGCCGGGTGTAGGAAAAAGTACTTTTATAGAAGCTTTTGGAACCTACCTGGTATCGAAGGGCAAAAAAGTTGCTGTGCTCGCAGTTGATCCCTCTAGCAGTGTTACTCATGGAAGTATAATGGGCGATAAGACCAGGATGGAGAAACTGGTAACAATGGAGAATGCTTTTATAAGACCATCACCCTCTGGTGATTCTCTTGGAGGGGTTGCGCAAAAAACCAGGGAAAGTATAGTTCTATGTGAAGCGGCCGGTTTTGATGTCTTGCTTATTGAGACAGTGGGTGTAGGACAAAGTGAGACTACCGTTCATAGTATGACAGATTTTTTTCTTTTGCTTAAGCTTGCCGGTGCCGGGGACGAGCTCCAGGGAATAAAAAGAGGGATCATTGAAATGGCAGATCTTATAGTGATCAATAAGGCCGATGGGGAGAACCAGAAAGCAGCCAGGGATGCCAGGCTTGAATTTAAAAGGGCATTGAATCTATATCCTCCACGGGAAAGCCGGTGGCAGCCACAGGTGCTCTTAAGCAGTGCAATCAATCATCAAGGGATCCCTGAAGTTTGGGAGGAAATAATGAATTATCTCGAGCTTGTGCAGGCCAATGGCTTTTTTGAAGCAAACAGGCACGAACAAAATAAATTCTGGATGTTACAAACTATCAATGAACATTTAAAGAAGAGTTTTTACCAACATCCTGAAATAAAAAAAGAATTGCAGGTGCAGCTAAAGGCTATTGAGCAAAAAAAGACCAGTCCCTTTGCAGCAGCAAAACATTTGATAAAGTTATGGAATGAAGTATGAGTTTACGATCATAATTCCGGTTTACAATGAATCGGAAAGTTTGAAGCGACTGGAAGAAATGTTGCTTGAATACCTTAAAAAAGCATCGAAAAAGACCTGTGTTATTCTTGTGGATGATGGATCTACAGATGGTAGCACAGAGATGATAAGGGAAATAAGCGACAGAAATCAAGATATATATCGAATATTATTCCAGGAAAATGCAGGAAAAGGTGCTGCACTTAAAGCAGGTTTTGAAGCCACTACCTCCCCCCTGCTGGGTTATATGGATGCCGATCTTCAAACCCATCCAGAAGATTTTGAACGATTACTGGTTTTTGCCAATGACTATGAACTTGTCACCGGCTGGAGGCAGGTGCGGGAAGATACTGGTGTCAAAAAGATCTCCTCCTTAGTAGGTAATAAGGTAAGGGGACTTTTCATCAATGATGGAATTCATGACACAGGATGCCCACTTAAGGTCATACATACCCAAAATGCTAAGCAAATACCCATGTTTACCGGCTTACAAAGGTTTATTCCCGCAATGATCCTTTTACAAAAGGGCAGGATAAAAGAAGTACCTGTTCCTCATTACCCACGAAGTGCCGGGGTATCAAAATACAGCTTTAAGAACAGGTTCCTGGGGCCATTGTTTGATTGCTTTGGATATGTATGGATGAAGAAGACTTACATCAATTACCATATAAAAGAAAAAAACACAAAATAGCTTGAAGCTGCTTCCACACCTTTACCATAAATATCCGCAGTTGCTTCTGCTCCTGGCCGGCAGCCTGGTTTTTCTTATGAACCTTGATGCACTTTTTGTGAATATCATGGAAGCCCGTAATTTTATAACTGCAAGGGAAATGCTGGTTCATGATAACTGGATCTTTACTACCATGAACGAGATGCCCAGGTATCAAAAGCCGCCCCTGCCCACATGGCTAACGGCAATAAGCGCAGGGATCTTTGGAGAGGAAAGCTTATATGCATATCGTCTTCCTGCCGCCCTGGCATCTTTATTTTTAATGTGGATATTCTACAGGATACAACTGGAACTAAAGCTGCATAAATCCCTGGCTTTCCTTTCCTCCCTTATTTTGATCACCTCGTTCTATGTTTTCTTTGCCGGCCGTGAAGGGCAATGGGATATATTTACCCACAGCTTTATGGCCGGCAGTATTTTTTTCCTTATCCGGCTTTTAAAAAAGCCGGATGAAGATTATAAAAATGCAGTGTACGCAGGCCTCTTCCTGGGAGCGAGCTTAATGAGCAAAGGTCCGGTATCAGTCTACGCTCTGTTCCTGCCTTTCCTTATTAGCTATGCGTTCACTTTTAGATTCAAAAATCTACAGCTTAAATGGAAGTCACTGCTGTTAATGGTTGTTATTGGGCTACTTACCGGGGGTTGGTGGACCTTACTCGTGCATTATTATGACCCGGCCGAATTTACCCGCATTGCAGAGGTAGAGAGTGATCGCTGGTTTAATTATAACGTGCGACCATTTTATTATTACTGGAGTTTCTTTACCCAAAGCGGCATTTGGACCATCCCGGCACTTATGGGATTGGGATATTGGTACCTTAAACCAAAAATCTCTAAACCCGGTGCCTATAAATTTTTCTTCCTGTGGGTTGTCTGCTCTGTGGTACTTCTGTCCATAATTCCTGAAAAGAAAAGCAGGTACCTGCTTCCCGTCCTCATCCCGCTGGCCACCACTACAGGTTTTTATGCAGAATATGTTATAAAGAACTTTAAAAATAAATTTAAAGTCCTTGAAAAGATCCCAGTTTACTTCAACTTTGTAGTGCTTATAATAATCTCGCTGGCTATCCCTGTAACATTGGTAGTAATTGCAGGAACAGAGATCCTGGAAATGAAATGGACTTTCTTCATTTTTTCCATACTTATGTTAGGATGCGCTTTAGCATTTATTTACGCACTTATAAAAAAGAATATGAAGTTGCTTTTTGGGCTGCAGGTAAGCCTCATGATCATAATTATTGCAGCAGGTTTTCCACTGTTGAAATTAATAAACCCGGAAAGAAATTCTCCTAATGTAGCTCACATAAAAGAACTAAGTATTAAGGAAAACCTCAAGGTATACGATTATAAGAGTATGTTGCCAGAGCTGGTTTGGCATTTTGGGACTTCGATCCCACAGGTTCTGGAAAAAACTCCCGCTCCTACCGCCAAAAGATTTCTTCTGCTGGTAGAGGAAAGTGCTTTTCCCGAATGGAAAAAGGACTTCCCTGAATATAAAACTGAAGCCCTAGGGGTACTGGACCTCAACCCGGTTCATCAAACAGGTACAAATAACCGTCTTATTCGAAATTACTACCTTCTTATCCTGCAGGAACCCTAAAACGCCTCATAAGGTAATTGTGGAGTAAGGAAAACAAATACCCGAAAAGAGCACCAATAAACATCCCCGTCAAAATATCCCCGGGATAGTGTACTCCAAGGTATACCCTGCTATACGATACCAGCAGGGACCAGCCAAGTAAGAAGTAGATGAGATAGTGGTAATACTTCTTTAAAATAATTCCCAGGAACACTGCCACTCCCATGGAGTTGGAAGCATGTGCAGAAAAATACCCATACCTGCCACAACGTTTAGCCACAAAACGGGCATATTCCATCACTCCTTCCTGTCCGCAAGGGCGTAGGCGCATGAAATGATCTTTAAAGATATTGCCAAGCTGGTCTGTAACCGTAATGAGCAGGGCGATAAGGATTGCTGTAATTATAGCTCCTTTTAATTTAAACTTTCTAAAGATTAAATAAAGCAGCAAGGCATAGAGAGGAATGGCTGTCCATTTTTCTGTAACCAGCAGCCAAAAAGGATCCCAGGTGAAATTTCCGAGATTGTTAAAATAAAAGAACAGCTGGCGATCCAGCTCGTTTATTTTTTCCAGCATTTATCTACTCTTCGTAACGGGATACCTCCCTGTCATAAAACTCATTCGCCTGGGTGATCAAATCCTCAGCTTGTTCGGCCAGTTCTTTTTCATCACTCTGGTCAAAATCTTCGAGCCACTCCACATCGTCGTTTTCAAGATTTATAATAAATCGTGGATATTCTGTATGTACAACAAAAATGGCATCGGGATAATCTGTATTATCACCTAAAAGGAATTTTGGAAAATCCATAGATCGTTTAGTTTCTATTAAAATTAAATGTTTCAGAAAAGATCATTCTTCATCTTGTTTCTGAAGGTTATTCTTCACATCAAACAGCTGGCTTTTCGAGGGCTGTTTCCTGCTTCAGGATCAATTCTTTGCTAAGATAGTTAAATCTAAAATGAAGCATCACTGCTGAAGCTGTTAAACCCGCGAGAAGACCCAACCAGATGCCCATACTTCCCAGCTGATCTTCCCGTCCAAAATAGATAGATACAGGGAAACCAATGATCCAGTACGCAACAAAACAGATAAGCGTAGGGATCTTCACATCCTGAAGCCCCCTTAGCGCTCCCAATATCACCACCTGCAAACCATCGCTTAACTGGAATAGAGCCGCTATTACCAGTAGTTGCGCTGCCAGTAGGATCACCTCCATATTATCTATATATAAAGTTGGCAGCCAGTCTTTCATGAGAATAAACCCAATCGCAAACACCGCCTCGATAAGGAATACCAGGAGGAAGGTAGAAAAAGCTATTCGTCTTAGATCCCTGTAATTCCTTAATCCCTTTTGGTTTCCTACCCTTATCGTGGCAGTAACTCCAAGCCCCACTGCGATCATAAAGGTCATTGAAGCCAGGTTGAGGGCGATTTGGTTTGCTGCCTGTGGATTCGTTCCCAGAGTTCCCGCAAGAATAATAGTACCGGTAAAAATACCCACTTCAAAGAACATTTGTAGTGCAGTGGGAAAGCCAAGTGATAAAAGACGTTTAAATATTTCAGGCTTTATAAGGTTTCTTTTACTCCAAATAAAGTAATCCCTGAATTTCTTCTTTCTCCTAAGGATTTCCCAAATGAACCACAGCATAAAGAAGCGGGAAATGAGCGTTCCAATGGCAGCCCCTTCCAGCTCCAGTCTTGGAAATATCCATATCCCGTAAATAAGAAGGAAGTTTGCCACTACATTCACCACATTGGCAATAAGGGTAGCATACATTGCATATTTGGTTTGGGAGAGCCCATCTGCAAACTGCTTATAGCCCTGGAAGATCATTAGAGGGATCATCGAGAAAGCTACGATCTCCAGATAGGGAATTGCAAGCTCCACCACCTCGGGCGGCTGGTCCAGGTGGTATAGGATAGGTTTGGCCAGCAGTAGCAAGAGGAACAAAAAGACTCCGCTTGTAGCACTCAGGATGATCCCATGATGGAAGTAGCTGCGGCCTTTATCAAGATCCCCGGCGCCATCGGCCTCTGCGATCAAGGGTGTGATGGCAAAAGAAAATCCTATTCCCAGGGACAAGGCAATGAAAACCAAACTATTCCCAAGTGAAACAGCTGCCAGGGGAGCAGCACCCAGTCTTCCAATCATAAGATTATCCACCAGCCCCACCAGCACGTGCCCCAACTGCCCCATCATCACCGGGAAGGCGATGTTTAAGTTGGTGCGAAATTCCCTCGTATATTGTGATAATTGCAAAGCCGAAAATTAGTGTGCAAAGATAGTATGCTTTTCCTGCTGAGGAAATTTTATATTGATTGAATTATAATAGCATGTATATATTAATGATTGCAGTTCATTCTTTAAAAAAGTGGAAAGTGGAAAGAGGAGAGAGGAAAGTCTGGACGTGGCTCCCTACCCCCATAGGGGAGCAATATAAAAAAGAATGCTGCACTGCAAGATTTTAGATTGCAGACCTCCATGCAGTTAGTTTATTTTAAAGGGAAAGTGGAACTTAAATAGTCTATACATGTTAAAAATAAGAACTCCGCCAAACTCCGTGGTTATATAAAAATAGACTCGAAAATAGGAGAATCACCCCACTTATCGCGACCCAACAACAAACAAACTCCAAGCACCAAATTCCAAATCAAAGGAAAAACAGCAAACGGTAAACGGAAAACGGAAAACAGCGAACGGTAAACGGTAAACAACACCAAACACCAAACGCCAAACCCCAAACAACAAATCCCTCTAACGACTAAAGACTAAAGACTAACGACTATCCTCTCCGCGTAATCCGGTTTCAACTACATTTTAGGCTCCTCCACATTTCTAATACGATTAAACCCATATTTGTCCACTAAATATATGAGAGACGTCATAGTAGCTGCACCAAGTTCAAGTTCCCTTTTGTTGATATGCTCAAAGGTGTCATTATCTGAATGGTGATGGTCAAAATATCTCTGGGAATCTGCCCGGAGTCCTGCCAGTACGATGGAATTGTTCTTAAGTGGGCCAATATCTGCCCCGCTCCCACCGCGGTCAAATTGATGGATCAAATATGGTTCAAACAGGGATTTCCATTTTTCTATTTGAGCAAATTGAGAATCACCGGCATCAAAGGAAAATCCGCGGGGAGTGAACCCACCGGCATCGCTTTCAAGTGCAAAGATGTGGTTTTCTTTATTTTGTTTGACCATTTCGGCATACTTATTACCCCCCTTAGGCCATTCTCTTCATTCATAAAAAGCACCACTCGTATGCTTCTTTTAGGTTTATACCCTAATTCCCTAAAAAGGCGCAGGACTTCCATAGATTGAACCACCCCGGCACCGTCATCATGGGAGCCATCTCCCAGGTCCCAGGAATCCAGGTGGCCACCCACGACGATATATTCATTTGGAAATTCAGAGCCGGTGATCTCTCCTATGACATTAAAGGATTCCACATCCTCCATTTGCCTGCTGTTAATTTTCATATAAAGCTCTGCTGTGGGATCCAATTTTAGCAAGGAGCTTAGATATTCGGCATCATTTGTACTTATAGCAGCCGCGGGTATTCTTTTAGAAACAGGCAGGTCATTATAGGTCATGCTTCCCGTGTGGGGAAAATCATCCAGCCTGTGAGTGAGGGAACGAACAATCACCCCGGTAGCGCCATATTTAGCCGCCTCTGCCGCGCCTGCATAGCGTTGATCGACACATTCACCATATGCCTCAAAGGTATTTATAACATCTGCCCGCATTGGCCTGTTAAAGAAAACGATCTTTCCCTTGATCTCTTTTTCCCCGTACCTTGCGAGATCTTCTATCCCCTGCACCTCGATAACCCCGGCTTTTGTACCATTTGCAGGAGTCGAAACAGAGCCACCAAGGGCAGCAATCTTGATCTCTCTACGGGTGGTGGCATCGGTTTGGACATAGGCTCTTTCTTTTGCTCCCCGCACCCATTTTGGAACCATTACAGATTGTAACCAAACTTTATCCAGGCCCAGTTCCTCCAGTTCATTCCTGGTATATTCAACAGCTCTCTGGGCATTAAGGGATCCCGAGAGCCGGGGACCAATTTTCAATGATAAATGTTCCAGCCAGTTATATGCCTGCCCATTTAGCAGTGCCATATCATAGATCTTTCTAATCTCCAGGGAATCTTCAGTTGAAGTTTGCTCCTGGGAAAATCCAGGGGCGGTTATTCCAAATAAAAACAGAAAGAGAAACTTTTTCATAGTCATTAAATTTTCAGCTAAATAAAAAAAATAAATCCTTAAAAGGAAACCGGGTTAGTGTTCTTTTTGTAATTGCTCCTTATAATCCTCAAGATTATGACGTATATCTGCAGGTAATTCCGGCTCTTTTACGTCATTATATTTAGATAGCTCTTCCCATAACACTTTGGCAACCAGGTAGCGGGCAGTGGCTTTATCATCTGCCGGGATAATATACCACGGTGCCTTCTCTGAAGAAGTCCTGTTAATAGCGTCTTGATAATACTCCCGATATTTGCTCCAAAGCTTTCTTTCTTCCAGGTCCCCAGGAGAGAATTTCCAGTTCTTGTTAGGTTTTCGCAATCTTCTTAAGAGCCTTTGCCGTTGCTCTTCTTTGGAAATATTTAGAAAGAATTTAAAAATGATAGTCCCATTTTCTTCCAGGTGTTTCTCAAAATTCCTTATTTGGTTAAACCTCCTTTCCCAGAACTCGTCATCAATATCATCCAGGTTTTTAACCTGCGGGAGGTTCTCCTTAAGTATATATTCTGGATGCACCCTGGTGACCAGCACATTCTCATAATGTGTACGATTGAACACCCCAAATTTACCCCGTTCAGGAAGTGCTATATAATGCCGCCACAGATAATCGTGTTTAAGTTCCTTTGAGCTTGGCACCTTAAAACTGTGCACTACAACTCCGCGCGAATTAAACCCTTTAAACACCTCCCTTATTAAACTATCTTTCCCAGAGGTATCCATTCCCTGGATGCAAAACAGCACTGAATATTTTTTATGGGCATATAAGGTATCCTGCCAGTCGGCCAGTTTTTTCCTTGTCTCCTTAAGATGTTTTTTGATCTCTTTCTCATCTGCCTCCATGTCTATGGAGGTACCAAGTTCTTTTACATTAATAGGAGATGTTACTCTAAATTGGTTGTGGTCGATATTTTTCATTGGTAAGCTTCGTGTTTCCCTAAATATACAATCTCTTCAGCTATATTTTTTTTATCTTCGCCCTTAAATGCTGAAAGCTTGAAAAAAGAAGAAGTTATTGAAAAAGTTGCAATTCTCCTTAAGGAAATACCTACTTCCATGGAAATTGTAAAAGATGATTCAAAAAAGGATCAACGATTTCATTACCTGGCAACCCATATGGTCGAAAAAGCTATTGAAAAGGATGCCCTTATTATTTCTGAAAATCAAAAAGGTATTGCGATCTTATTCAAAACAAGTAAGAAGGATGAGAATTTCTGGCAGGAACTACCTACACAAATTGGTCTTCTAAAAAATGTCACCGGCTTTAAGAACGCCATGAAGATCCTTAAATCTCAATCTTATATCAAGAACCAACGTCCCAAAGAAGGGGAATATCTTTATTGCTGGTTCTGGGGGATCCTGGCAGATGCCCGCGGGGCCGATACCCAAACCGGTAAGGAAATGAAGGATGAATTCTATCGCCGGGCAGAAAAATTCAAACTTCCGCTCTATGCTGAAACCAGGATGCGGCAAAACGCCATTGTATATCAAAGATTTGGATTTGAACTATTCCATAAATGGAATCATCCAAGCGGGGATACTATGTATTTCTTAAGATACATCCCAAAATCCCTGAAAGAACAGTCATCTTAACCTCTAAAATTTAAAAGACGGCTGTGCTTGCAGTTAATACCCCCTGTCCTAGTTCTTACTTGCGAAAAGCCTCACATCTTCCTCCGTTACCTGGCTGCTACCAAGGATAATAAGTCTTTCAACCACGTTACGAAGCTCCCGTATATTCCCTGTCCAGTTATATTCTTTAAGCAGGTCAATAGCCTCTGGTGTAAATTCCTTTTTATTACCACCCTGCTCCTCGGTGATCTTTTCACTGAAAAATTCAACCAGCAGCGGGATATCTTCCCGTCTTTCATTCAATGGCGGCACCTCTATAAGGATCACGGCCAGTCTATGAAAAAGGTCTTCCCGAAATTTCTTATCCTCAATTTCTTTTTTAAGGTCCTTGTTTGTGGCGGCCACAACCCTTACATCTACCTTAATATCCTTATCACTTCCAACCCTGGAGATTTTGTTTTCCTGCAAAGCCCTTAACACCTTAGCCTGGGCAGAGAGGCTCATATCCCCTATCTCATCCAGGAAAATAGTGCCGCCGTTGGCGGCTTCAAATTTCCCGGCCCTGTCCCTGTTGGCAGAGGTAAATGCGCCTTTCACGTGGCCAAACAATTCGCTTTCAATAAGCTCTGATGGGATAGCGGCACAATTCACTTCAATCATTGGCCCTTTGGACCTTTCGCTCTTTTGGTGAAGCCAATGAGCTACCAGCTCCTTACCTGTTCCGTTAGGACCGGTGATAAGTACACGAGCATCTGTAGGCGCGACTTTCTCAATGATATTTTTAATTCTGGAAATTGCAGGCGATTCTCCCACCATCTCATAATTTTTACCAACCTTTTTCTTAAGCCGGGTATTTTCAACAACCAACTCCTTCCTGTCAAGGGCATTGCGCACAGTATTAAGCAGCCGGTTAAGATCTGGGGGTTTTGAGATGTAATCAAAGGCGCCCAGTCTCATAGTATTTACAGCCGTATCCAGATCTCCATGGCCCGAGATCATCACAACAGGAATCTCTGGTTTGATCTTTCTTATAGCCTCAAGGACCTCTATCCCGTCCATCTTAGGCATTTTGATATCACATAATACGAGGTCAAAATCTTCTTCCTTCACTTTTTCCACTCCCGCGAGGCCATCTTCGGCCTCGTCAACTTCATAAGTTTTATTTTCTTCAGAAAGTATTTTTACAAGGACCCGGCGTATTGCCGCTTCGTCTTCAATAATTAGAATCTTTGCCATATTTATAATATACTAATTTTTAAGCCTGTACGGCCATAAAATGTATTTACTTTATTTATTTCATATACATCATCCCGGTTATCATCCCTTATTCTAATGTCATTCATAAGAGTATGCCCACCATACAGATAATATACTAAATGATTTGTAATTTTATATTCATATCCCACTCCTGCCAATAAAATAGTCATGGAAATATTCTCTCCAAGATTAGAAGAATTTGGGATAGCCCTGTTCTCCTGTATATTCGCATAAAATCCATCCAGGGTTACAAAAGCCTGCAACTCACTACGGCCGGTTAAGGAGTATTTCACATTCGATTTTGGAACTCCCAGCGTATAAGACCAATTTGGACGAAATTCCCGGTAATAATTCACGATGGGCAGGGGAAAAGGAAATCCAGACGTAGTTGAATAATGCAATCCCAAAATAAGCCGTGTTGGCACTTCTCCCGGGGCCTCATCTCTGTCTTTGAGAAAAAAAACTGCTCCTGTATAAAGATAATCATCCTTGATAACTTTAGAGGTCTCAAAATTGGAAGCTACCATCACACCTCCAAGCCCCCCAAATCTCCAGGCCTCATTTATCTTAAAGGTATATCCCAGGGTTGCCGTAAAGGACTGGAACCTGTCCAGGGTACCTCTTTTTGCAAATGGGGTCTTATCCTCAAATTTAAAATTGATATTTTCATACTCTACTCCCGGTACGAGATAGGCTCCCTTGTCATTCAATTTCAAAGGTATGTTTACAGATGTGCGAAACCTTCTGAAGGAGTTATCTGAATTTGCCTGGGGAAAGTACGTATACTCCAGCCTTGCCAGGTCTGTACTTTGAGCCAGGGAATTATTGGTAAGACTTGTTAAAATCAAAAAAGCAAACAATTTTACAAACCAATTCATAGGAAGGGGATGATTTTATATCCTGTAAAACTAACAAAGTGAGCAGCAGGGGGCTGTTAAATCTATGATAATATCTCTATACAGGACTTTATAAAAGGCAGGGAATACTATTATTACTTATTATTTCATCATATTAATATCTCAACCACTTATACAATTCCTTATAAGTAGGTTTCTTACCATACATAAGGATACCAACACGATAGATTTTTGCCGCCAGCCACAAAACCCCAAAATTAGTTATGATAAGAAGCCCAATAGAGATGCCAAGCTCCCACCATGGAACTCCAAAAGGAATTCGCATAAGCATAACGATAGGAGAAGTAAGGGGGATCATAGAAAAAATTGTACTCACAACCCCATGTGGATTTTCAATTACTGAAAAGAAACCAACATATATCCCCAGCATTAATGGCAAAATTATGGGGAACATAAACTGCTGTGTATCTGTCTCACTGTCTACCGCTGCGCCAATAGCCGCATAAATGGCGCTATAAAGAAAATACCCGCCCAGAAAATATACCAGGAAAGATAATAAAAGAGTTAGTAAAGGTAAATTGGCAACATCAATCATAAGCTGCTGTACCTCGCTGCTGCCTAATTCTTCCAGTCCCTGCTGCGCCTGTGGCTGGCCACTCATCAAATCCATCCCGGTTAAGGAAGCGGTGAGAAATAAGAGGATTCCTCCCAGCACAACCCAAATAGCGAATTGCGTCAACCCTGCAAGTGAAGTGCCCAGGATCTTTCCCAACATAAGCTGCAAAGGCTTTACAGAGGAAACAATGATCTCTATGATCCTGTTCGTCTTTTCTTCAATTACGCTTCTCATCACCATATTTCCATATACAATGATGAACATCATAAGCAGGTAACCCGCAATGCCTCCAAATATCATTTTAATATAGGAAGACATCTTTGAAGTGCGCTGTCCTGCAAAATTCTGTATCTGGATATTCACCTGTGCTTCTGAAGATTCTATCTGGGTAATATCTACCCCTCTTTGGATCAATTCCCTCGTGGTAAGCTTTTCTGAAATTGTTCTTTCTATTTGCTGAAGGACCCCGAGGCCCGGAGGCTCATTGCTGAAGATCTCTATGGACCTGGCCAGCTCCATATTATTATCAACATTGGGTATATATAACAAGCCATAATAGTCCTTTTCCCGCACCAGGTCCCTTCCCTGCTCAAGACTTAAAGCCGAAAGGTCAAGAAAAAGCACCTCGTTGTTATTTTCAAATTCCCCGCTAAAGATCCCGCTCTGGTCTATCACTCCTATCGTTCGTACCTCGCTATTATTAAGCATGCTCAGGTAACCAATGAGCAGGAACATTCCTACCAGGATCACAGGACTTAGAAAAGTCATTATGATAAAGGTCTTGTTCTTTACCCTTGCCATATATTCCCTGTGAATAATAAGTTTAAGGTTACGCATCCTGGGTAACAGTTTTAATGAATATATCGTTGACCGAGGGAATGACCTCCACAAAGTGGTTAACCTGTGCCCTCCCAATTAAATAATGAAGCAGGTCATTTGGAGATTCATCTTCCTTTATTTGTAATCTTAATTTAAGATCTTCTGTAATGCTTTTATAGGTGGCAGGAGTTACTATGAACCTGCTCTTTAATTCTTTTAACAGGGATTCCTCATTAGGTGCACTTAGGCCCACCTCAAAGGTATTGGATTTATATTCCCTCTTTATATCGGCCACTTTTCCATCAAGCAATTTCTTGGAATTGTGGATGAGGGCCATATACTCACAAAGCTCCTCAACACTTTCCATGCGATGGGTTGAGAATAAAATAGTGGCGCCTTGCTCCCTCAAATACAGGATCTCTTTTTTTATTATTCCAGCATTTACAGGGTCAAAACCACTAAATGGTTCATCAAAGATCAATAGCTTTGGATTATGAAGAACGGTGATCACAAACTGCACTTTTTGGGCCATACCCTTTGACAATTCCTGTATCTTCTTATCCCACCAGTGCGTGATACCAAGCCTGGTAAACCAAAACTCAAGGCGTTCTTTCGCCTGGGCTTTGCTTAAACCTTTTAAGCGTGCCAGGTAAAGGGCCTGCTCCCCTACTTTCATGGATTTATATAACCCACGTTCCTCTGGCAGATATCCAATATGTCCTACATGAGAAGGATGCAAAGGCTCACCTTCAAAATACACCTTCCCGGTGTCTGGCATCGTAATTTGATTAATGATCCTTAAAAAGGTGGTTTTACCTGCACCATTGGGCCCAAGTAATCCAAAAATGCTTTGTGTGGGAATTGTTATTGAAATATCATCTAGTGCAGTAAAATTACCAAAATTTTTGCAAATATTATCTGCCACTAAGAGATCTGCCATAAAGAAAAATTTAAGAAGTAAAGATATTGAAATAGGCCTAGACTGATTTTAATTTAAGAGGATTTTATAAAAAAGGCCCGCAACCTCCGGTATAAAACAAAAACCCACCCTTAAAATGATTTAAGGATGGGAAAAAAATTGCTATGAAAAAGAAAAATTATCACTAAAGATTTTAGTGATACTCAAATATATAAAAATTATCTTAAAATTCCAGTTTTTAAGAAAACATATCTTTAACTTTTTCAAAAAATGATTTATCACTCATCTCCGGGCTTGGTTGAAAATTTTCATCGGTTGCCATTTTCTCAAAAAATTCGCGTTGTTCCCGGTTAAGAACTCTTGGGGTCCATACATTCACGTGCACCAAAAGATCTCCTTTTCCATATCCATTTAAATTTGGGATACCTTTACCTCGCAGGCGCAGGATCTTACCACTTTGCACACCTTCTTCCACTTTTATTCGAACCTTTCCGGTAACGGTGTCAATTTCCCTTGAAGCTCCAAGTGCTGCCTCAGAGAAGCTTATATATAGATCATAATGAAGGTTATCACCTTCCCGTTGCAGGGTTGGATGTTCCTTTTCTTCAATAGCTACTAGCAAGTCTCCTGGAATCCCATTACCTGGAGCATCATTTCCTTTCCCGGTAACTTTTAGTTGCATTCCATCTTCTACACCTGCAGGAATTTTGATCGAAACCGTTTCATCCTGTGAAACCAGTCCCTGGGCATCTGCATTTGCAGGTTTCTTGTCTATCATCTGGCCTGCTCCTCCACAAGTAGTACAAGGTGAGGCTGTTTGCATGCGGCCAAGGATCGTATTTGTTATACGCGTAACCTGTCCTGTTCCATTACAGGTACTACAAGTCTTATAAGTAGTTCCCGGTGCCTGGACTTTTCTTTTAACTTTGATTTTCTTTTCGGCACCGTTGGCAATTTCCTCCAGGGTAAGGCTTACCCTAATTCTAAGGTTACTCCCTTTAGCCCTTCGCTGGCCGCCGCCAAAGCCACCGCCAAACCCGGAAAAACCACCGCCTCCAAAGCCGCCACCAAAGATATCACCAAACTGACTGAATATGTCATCCATATTCATTCCACCACCGCCGCCAAAGCCTCCTTCAAAGGCCTGGTGGCCAAACCGGTCATATTTGGCGCGCTTATCTTCATTACTCAATACTTCGTAAGCCTCTGCAGCCTTCTTAAACATTTCCTCTGCATGAGTGTCACCCGGATTTTTATCTGGATGGAACTCAATAGCTTTCTTCCTGTAGGCTTTCTTGATCTCTGCCACAGATGCATTCTTACTTATTCCTAATATTTCGTAATAATCTTCTTTCATCTTGTTTTTTTGAAATTCCTATTGCGACCTGACTATTTGCCGGTCACTACTTTGGGATAGCGAACAATTCTTTCACCAAGTTTATAACCACGCTCCACCACATCAACAATCTTGCCTTTAAGTTTGTCATTTGGTGCAGGAATTTGAGTTATGGCCTCATGAACATCGGCATCAAAAGCATCTCCCTCTTTAACTTCCATAGCCTCCAGGCCTTTGCTTCGTAGGGTTTCCTTAAATTTATTATGGATGAGCTCCACTCCCTTAACAAGGTTTTTATCTTTGGCCTTTCTTATTTCGTTAAGAGCCCTGTCAAAATCATCAAGCACAGGCAGTAAAGCTGTCATTACTTCCTGGTTTGCCGTTTTAAACAATTCAAGCCGCTCCTTCGAGGTCCTTCTTTTATAATTCTCAAACTCAGCAAACAACCTTAAAAACTTATCTTTTTCTTTATCAAGATCGGCCTTTAATTGTTCCGTTTCACTCCCCTGCTCTGCTTGATCGTCTTTTTTAGATGAATCGTTATTCTGGGATTCCCCTTTGCTTTCTTCCTCAGCCATTGACTCTACCCCATCATTAATAAATTCTTCAGCAGGGCCATCCTGTTCATTATCGTGCTGATTATGTTTTATATTTTCGTCCTGAATACTTTCCTGATCTTTATTCATTATATCACAAAATTTGTTTCTCTCTGTAAAGTCAAATTTGCTGCCAATCTTAGAAAAATGTCAAAATGTCACCGCTTTTATTTTATCATAATTTTATGATTTGATTCATAGTGGAAGCCTTAATTTTGCAGCTTAATAAAATAAAAAGTAAAAAATGAAAAAAACATTTCTAAACGTTTTTATGATCGCAGCTATTGGAATGGCGACAGTAGGTTGTAAAAATGATAACCGCGAAGCGAAAACAGAGGAAGCAAGAGAAGCAGCCACTGCAAATGCTGAAGCTGTGGAATACCGTGTTGACACAAGTTCATCTGTTATCGAATGGGAAGGTAAAAAACCTACCGGTACCCACACCGGTACTATAGATATTGCTGAAGGATCTTTTTATGCAAACGACAGCATAGTTGAAAGTGGTACTTTTGTAATCGACATGAACTCCATTACTGTGACAGATCTTGAAGGAGAGGAAAAAGAGAACCTTGAAGCTCACCTAAAAGGAACTGTTGAAGGTAAAGAAGGAGATTTTTTCAATGTAAATGAGTACCCAGATGCAAGATTCGAGGTTACAGGCATTTCAGAAGAAAATGGGCAAACTATGTTACAGGGGAACCTTACTATGCGTGGGGAGACCAAGAACGTGGAGTTTCCTGTAAATATTAACCAACAAGAGGAAGGGTTAGAGCTTACAAGTGAGACCTTCACAATTGACCGTACCAAGTGGAATGTAAATTATGGTTCGAAATCTGTTTTTGATAGCTTAGGTGATAATTTCATCAATGATGAGATCACTTTAACAATAAAAGTGAAAGCTAACAGAGCATAATAATACTCTATATAAATAAAAAAAGGAGGCCGCCCGGCCTCCTTTTTTTATTTATTACAGCAGGTCTTCCAAAGCTTTGGGTAGATTTTTATATTCAAAGTCATAGCCGGTCTTCTGCACCTTCTCACTGCTCACCAGCTGGCTTGATAATAAAACGGTGGACATTTCACCCAGCGCGACTTTAAGCACAAAAGAAGGAACGTTTGGCAACCACTTATTCTTTCCTAATTGAGCCGCCATTTTTTCCATTAATTCCTCATTGGTCACAGGGTTGGGTGCTACGGCATTATAAACGCCTTCCAGGCTGTTTTGCAAAACATGTAAAAATATTCCTGCCACATCCCTTATATGTATCCAGGACTGCCATTGCTCTCCATTCCCAAAGGCCGCTCCTGCATTATAGGATGCCGGGATCTTCATCTTAGGAAGTGCACCACCTTCTTCAGCTAACACTAGTCCAATCCTAACTTTGGTAACTTTCATTCCAAGATCCTGAAATTCATCGGCTGCTGTTTCCCATCGTTCCACTACTTCCCCCAGGAAAGAATCATCTACTGCCGGTTCTTCCTCTGTATAAAGCTTCTGCAGGGAACTGGGGTAAACATTAATCCCGCTGGCAGATATAAATTGCTTTATAGAATGCTCATTCTCCTGCAGCGCCTCATAGAGTACAGCTGCACTTTTCGTTCGGCTTTCTATGATCTCTTTTTTATAATCCTCTGTCCATCTCTTGGCTACAGTCGCTCCCGCCAGGTGATAAATAGCATCTACTCCCTTAAAACTATTAGTATCGATCTCCTTTTCATCAGGGTTCCAGTAATACCCGGTATAATTTTCCTGTTTTTGTATCTTCTCCTTGCCGGTTGTGAGATAATTTACGGCAATTCCCTTTTGGTGAAGAAGGTTTGTCAAGTGAGAACCTATCAAACCTGTTGCACCTGTTATTAATACACGCATTTTTCTTTACAAGATAGGCAAGATGTGAAAGTCGGGCTAATTTTTATTACAGGTTTAACATGCGTTATTCCTGCGGTTTTACTGCTCGCAGCATCTCCCTTTTCCCTGGTGGGCCGGGTAATTTCTCAACCAAAAAGCCTACTTCCTGCATCGCCCTTCTTACACTTCCTTTGGCGGCATAGGTGACCAGGATCCCTCCCGGTTTTAATGCCACAATCATAAGCTTAAATATCTCTGCCGTCCATAGATCTGGTTGCACGCGTGCACCAAAGGCGTCAAAATAAACAAGATCATATTTCTCCACATCAGAGATTTGATCGAAAAACTTCTGCTGTTTAATAAGGGTGAAGAAAGGAGTGATAGTAGCAGCCTCCCCCCAGGATGCTGTATGAAGTTTGTTATAAACATCTGCGGCGCCATGTTCCTTCAGCGCCTCTGCAAAATTCAATTTAACCGCTTCTTCAGATTTTATGGGATATGCCTCAACCCCGGTATAAGTTACCTGTATGGAATGTTCTTTTAAAAATCTCCAGGTTACCAGTGCATTGAGTCCCGTACCAAAACCAATCTCGAGAATAGAAATTTGAGCTGGATCCCTTTCAAGGAGCTTCCTGAGCCCCATTTCAATAAATACATGTTGTGCTTCCTGTATAGCTCCATGTTTGGAGTGGTACTGCTCATTCCATTCTGGTAAATGAATGGTAGTGGAACCATCCCCGGTGGTGATTATCTCCCTTTTCAAATTATTCCTTTATCAAAACCCCATCTGCAAGAAAAGAAAGTGTCTTTTTAGGCTCAGTGATCGCATCAATTTCTTCCTGTGTTTTCCCTTGATCCTCTGCATAATGCCTTTGCTCTTCTACAGAAACTTCTTCTATGTAGGCTTTTCCACTTAGTACCACCTCCCTGTTTTCGATATCCTTAGGCACAAAAAAACCGTAGTCCTTAAACTTCACCATCACATCCTCTTCCTCCTCGGGCAAGTCCAGAGTCATCCAGCAGCCTTTATTTTTACATACGCTTTCAACTGTACCTGTAAATTGCACCTCTAAAGTATCACCGGTCTGTAATTTGCTGTATTCCCGGCTCATTTCCCGGCTATCTAAATCCTTTTCCCGCCTGAATTCCTCGCCATAAACAGCATATGCCACTTGCGAAGAGCTCGTCTCAGAATCATCTGTTACTGACTGATTCTCAGTATTTTTACAGGATATTAGAGTAATAACAATAAAAACGGGTAAAATCCATAAATTTTTCATAATATATTTAAAATAGCAGTTGATTTTCAATAACATCACAAATTTAGAACAATTTTCAATTTTTTTTCAATTAATATTTAGGTAAATTTGCAATCTAAAACCAACCGTAATGAAATACGATTCTTCTGTTGATATTAACATCGCTAAAGCCCCTACCTCAAAAATAGATTCTGTTGATTTTGAAAACCTAAAATTTGGGCACATTTTCACCGACCATATGTTGGTATGCGACTATGAAGACGGTGCCTGGAAAACGCCGGAGATAAAACCATACGGTCCTATACAATTGGATCCTTCAGCCAAGGTATTTCATTATGGCCAGGCTGTGTTTGAAGGAATGAAAGCTTATCGTGATGATAATGACCAAATATGGCTTTTTCGCCCAGATGAGAATTTCAAACGTATCAATAAATCTTCAGCAAGATTAGCAATTCCTGAATTTCCTGAAGAATATTTTTTCACCGGGCTTGAGGAACTGCTAAAACTTGAGAAAGACTGGATCAAAAAAGGCTTTGGGAACTCTCTATACATTCGCCCGTTCGTAATAGCAACAGAGCCGGGGGTGCTGGCATCCCCGGGTACAAAATATAAATTTATGATCATTTGTTCCCCTGCTAAATCCTACTATACAGGAGAGGTAAGGGTTCAAATATCTGAAAGATACAGCCGTGCTGCAGATGGTGGGGTTGGAGCTGCCAAAGCGGCCGGAAATTATGCCGCGCAATTCTATCCTACCAACCTTGCAAAAGATGCAGGTTTCCAGCAAATTATCTGGACAGATGCCAATACTCATGAATTCCTTGAAGAAGCAGGTACGATGAATGTTTTCTTTAGGGTTAATGACACCCTGCTTACTGCTCCTACCAGCGACAGGATCCTGGATGGTGTTACAAGAAAGAGTATTATTGCTCTGGCAGAAGCCAATAACATTCCGGTGGAAGTTAGACGTGTCACAGTACAGGAGATCGTGGATGCTGCAAAGGCCGGAACGCTCAAAGAGATCTTTGGCGCGGGTACAGCCGCTGTTATAAACCCTATACAGGGATTTGGTTATAAAGGTGAAAAATATGAATTACCAAAACTTACAGATACCTATGCCTCCTTCTTCAAGAACAAATTGATGAAGATCCAATACAACCTGGATAAGGATCAATTTGGCTGGAGATATCTTGTTAAGGAATAGTACAGATATTTTTATACTGCAAAGGCTTTCCATACGGAAGGCCTTTTTTTTTAAAATTTTACCGGAATATATAAAGCGCGATCATGCTCTGGTTTACCTGAAGCATTTGCTCTTTTGAAAATAAGACAACCTTTTTCTTTAGAAGGTTTTTCAAACTCTAAACTACCTTCAAAAGGCACAAAATCTTCGGTCATCCACTCCCCTTGGGCAGTAACAGTACCTTCACCTAATAATCGATGATCTTCGTCTACCAGTTCAACCGGGGCAACAGCTTCAAAGAACCAATAGCCCTTTGCCTGTCCCCCTATCTTTACCGGGGATGTTATTTGCGCATTATACCCGGGAAACTCCACCTGTATTAGGTCTTCCAGAGGTTCCAAATTTTTGCTATCGGTAAAGAATTGCAAGGATCTTAAAATAGCATAAACAGCCTGTCTCTCCTCCTGCATCACCTCCCCGTAATATTTTACAACATCCCCGGCCATAGGATCACAGCTGGCCATAGGTATTTCATTTGACTGTTCCTTATCTTCACAAACAGCCTTAAAATCCCTTACACCTAACCTCACGAAAATACTACCGTATTCCTGCCATTTTTCAGGCGGTTGCTGAAAATTGATGAGAAAACCCCAGGGCTCCTCGTTTTCCAGAAGATAAACTGTAGAGCTTTCCCTGTCTATATTAAAGTTGATTGGCAGGCCCCCATCCCAGTCCTTAATTGATTTCATTTTCCCTGCCGGGCCATCAACCCCATAGCCGTGGGGAATTATCGCTATATAGGTATGTCTTGCCTCCTCGTGAATTCCCAGGGGAGGCGAGACACCTTCATTTACCGGAAATATGTTGACCACAGGAGAATTGGGAGCGAGCTCCCCCTCATAAACTTGAAAATAATCGGGATGATCAAAGCTAACTCCCCATTCTCTTGATGTGTAATTCTGAAGCTCCCCGGCTTTGATCTCATTCGCTTCAGTTTGAAGTTTGTCGCCCTGAGATTCATTTTCACCTTGATCACCTCCATTCTCCTTACAGGAGACTGAAGATATAATTAGAAAAAACATTAAAAAAAATCTCATTGATACAAATTTTAAAGATCCTGTTCAGGATCGAATAATCTCTTAAGTTGGGGGCTGAAATAATTAGGGCCTTTGAGCACCTTGCCGTCTTCTCTTAAAACCGGTTTACCATCAAGGCCCAGCTTGCTCATATTGCTGCGCTGGATCTCATTGAAAACCTCCTCGATCTTATATTGCATGCCGTGCTCAAGAATAGTTCCGCAAAGAATATATAGCATATCCCCCAGGGCATCGGCCACCTCAGTAAGGTCATTATTCATAGCCGCTTCCAGGTATTCCTCATTTTCTTCTTTCATTAGTTCATACCTCAACCTATTTTTAGCCTCTCCAAGATCGGCTATGGGGTTGCCATTTACCCCAAGACCAAAGGCTTTATGGAACTCCTGCACTGCCGCCAGTTTATTTTTCATCCTAAATCAGTTTATAATTTCAAGAAAATAAAATTAAAAAGCTTTTTTTGTCTCCCACCCCTCCTCCTATTTGGAGAGTTACTAACTTTGCCGCAAAATATATAAAAATGTTTAGTACCGGTCAATTGATCTTTGCAGCAATTTTCTTTATAGCATTTGTGATAGTAATTTTTTACAGTTACAGGAAAGATATTGTTCTTCACAGGAAATATTATAAAGGAAGCCTGTATGTTCTTATAGGTTTTATTTTCTTCATCATTTTCCTGTTCGTTGTAAAGGAATTTCTTCAAAGATAGAACTGAGCAAAGTTCGTTTTCTTTGGGAGAACGGGCTTTTTGAATGTTAGTTCAATTTACTGCAGCGCGGCATGTAATTCAATTCTTTCAAATAATTGAGCATAATTGGTGTAGGCTTTTCCACCGTAATAATCTTTATCTCTACAATCTCACCTGCCCCGGGTACAAAACCAGGTTTACGAACCCGCTGTAAGAAGAAGATTTAAATTTGCCGTTGTAGTAAAGAATCCCTTTAGGCATCTTCCGGTTTCACCTGTACCTCATAATTCCCCCATAGGTGCCCCTTGCCGTCCGGTAATTACCTTCAGGTTTTATACTTTATTTCTCTCTAAACAATTAGCCAAAAAAATTTCCGTCATAAATGAAATTATTACATTCTTTTTTCAGGAAATGGAATAATCCTCTTCTTCTTGCTTTACTTAATCGAACCGTTTTTATTAGATTTTCCTGCATTTGTACTAATTCGCATCTTGTAAATTAACTATATTAGCCTGTCAAACGGTAAAAATCCCTGTACCAAATGAAAATATTGAAATACCTGTTCTTCTTATTGTTGATAGTAATTATTGCAGGTGCCATTTATGTAGCTACCCAAAAGGGTGAATATCATATAGAAGAGACAATGATTATAAATGCTCCCTTACCGGTGGTTTACAACGAGGTAAATAACCTGTCAAACTGGGGCGATTGGGGCCCCTGGCGAAAAGAGGCAAATGATGTTATTGTTGATGATATAACCGGGGATACCAGAGGTGAAGGTGCCGGCTTTGCCTGGAAGAGCAATGAACTGGGGGATGGCAGTATTACAACCACAAGGGCTATCCCATTTAACGCTATTGACCAGGTAGTGGAACATCACCCTACCTTTGCTGATTCTGAATCCCGCATGTACTGGAAATTTGAAGAAGTTGAAGAGGGAACAAAGGTAACTGTTGGGCTGGAAGGAAATCAAACCTTTCGTGAAAAGCTTGGATTTGTTTTTAGTAATAATTCAATATCTCAAACAATGCGCCCAAGGTTGGAGCGAAGTTTGGACCGTTTACAAAATACAGTTATTCAAAAAATGAGTGTCTACTCCATTAATGTAGATGGAATAACCACCCACGGAGGAGGTTTTTATATGTACACTTCTACATCCTCAAAGATTAGCCAGATCCCTTTAAGAATGAAAAATATGGTTACTGAATTAAGGAATTATATGGAGACTAATAACATTCCTGAAGTTGGTGAGCCTTTTGTCCTTTATAACAACTGGAATGATCAAAATAACAGCGCCATCTACTCAACAGGTATTTTCACCCCTAACATGGTTATTACTCCACAGGAAAGCGATATTTTGAATGGGATGATGCCTGTTCAAAGAGTAGTAAAGACTACTCTTAAAGGAGAATATTCCAACCTGGAGGAAGCCTGGGAAGCGGCATATTCTTACCTGGAGGAAAACAACCTGCAGGCAGACGAGGAGAAACAACCCTTTGAAGTATATCGAACTACTGAGGAGACAACTCCCAATCCTGCAAACTGGGTGACAGAGATTTATATTCCGCTTCTGGAAACCCCCACACAATCCCCGGAATAAATGAAGGCACTTCTCCTGGTATTTATAGGTGGTGGCCTTGGGAGTATGTTGAGATTTGGTGTTTATAAGCTTTTACAACTATTTTCTTTAGCATCTTTTTATGGTACCCTTACTGTCAATGTTTTGGGAAGTTTAATATTAGGTGCGCTCATGGGATACCTTTTAAAAGAAAGTTATGTCTCCAGTAATTTATTCCTCTTTCTGGCAACAGGTTTTTGTGGAGGCTTTACCACGTTCTCTACCTTCGCCTTTGAGAATCAGGACTTTCTTCGTACCGGTGATTATTTTCATTTCCTGGTATATACTGGTGGCAGTATTGTCTTAGGTATCCTTGCAATTGTTATAGGACTATATTTATCAAAATTACTATAGCCCCCCTACTCAAGACGGGGTGTTGTTTTTAAAATTGATCAATTTTTAATATCAACCCCATAAATTAATGGGGTTAAAATTCTCAATTATATAATTTTTACAATTTCATCCCTTTAACTGAGTTAATTTCTGAAGATTTTTTCTACTTTGGTTTTTTTAAAGATCAGTTTATGAAAAAAATAGAGGCTATCATCAGGAAGTCCAAATTTGATGAGGTGAAAAATGCCCTTCAGGAAATAGGGGTTACCTTCTTTAGTTACTGGGACGTGACAGGAGTTGGAAATGAACAGCAGGGTCACGTTTACCGCGGGGTCGCCTACAGCACTACAGACATACAGCGCAGGATGTTATCCATTGTAGTATCACAAAAATTTGAGGAACGCACCATTAAGGTACTGCTTGAGACTGCTTTCACCGGGCAGGTAGGAGATGGAAAGATCTTCGTTTCTACTATTGAAGAAGCATACAGGATAAGAACAGGAGAAACCGGTCAAACTTCACTTAATTAATATGGAAACTACACTTCTCACCGTCAATAACCTATGGATGATGATTTGCATCGCCCTGGTCTTTATCATGCATCTTGGCTTCTCTTTGCTGGAGATTGGCCTTACCCGGTCTAAGAATACCATTAATATACTTTTTAAGAATGTAATGATCCTTATTATTGGTATTCTTACCTATTCCCTGGTTGGATTTAACCTCATGTATCCCGGAGAGGAATTTGCCGGGAGCTGGTTTGGATTTTCCAATTTTGGACTCTTGTTACCAGAAAATGGCCTTTCAGCAGGATACCATAACGGCCAGTACACCTTTTATACAGATTTTTTATTCCAGGCAATGTTTGCTGCTACTGCCGCTACTATAGTCTCAGGAGCGGTTGCAGAAAGAATAAAACTTTCTGCTTTCATAATTTTTTCGATCCTGTATGTTGGGATCATATATCCAGTGACCGGAATGTGGAAATGGGGCGGCGGTTTCCTGGATGAACTGGGTTTTTATGATTTTGCAGGTTCCACTCTTGTGCATTCGGTGGGAGGCTGGGCCGCCTTAATGAGCGTGATCCTGCTTGGTGCCAGGATTGGAAAATTTAAGAACGGCCAATTAAGTGTCATTCCCGGCCACAGTATTCCCTTAGCTACTGTTGGAGCATTTCTGCTATGGTTTGGCTGGTTTGGATTTAATGGAGGTTCAGTCCTTTCAGCCGACCCTGCATCTACTTCCCTGGTCCTGGTAACTACCTGTATTGCTGCCTCTGCCGGTGGTCTTGGGGCATATACGGTTTCCAGGCTTCGCTATAAGGACAATGACCTCTCAATGATCCTCAACGGGATCCTTGGTGGGCTGGTTGGAATAACCGCCGGGGCAGATGTTATGGGTGTTACAGATGCTCTAATTATTGGATTTGTGGCAGGCATACTTATTGTTTTCTCTGTGGCTGCCCTCGACAGGCTTAAACTTGATGATCCTGTAGGAGCTATATCGGTTCACCTTACCTGCGGTATTTGGGGCACTCTTGCTGTGGGAATATTTGGCGACCTTGCAGGCTGGAACCAAATTTTATCACAGCTTACAGGTATTCTTGCAATAGGAATCTTTTGCTCCCTGGCATCCTTTGGGATTATGTTGGCCCTTAAAAAAAGTATTGGATTAAGAGTAACAGAGATCGAGGAGATAGAAGGGCTGGATGCCCACGAGCATGGCCTGGCCGCTTACTCTTCCCTTGGCCTAAACGAGGGATAAAAATTTTCATGGTCTCCCGGCAGCTGGATCTACTTTAAATGCTTTAATTTGATTTTCATTTTAAGGGATGTTAAAGCATATCTATAGATCTTATATCGGTTCATTTAGTGGATTAAGACGGGAAGTGTGGCTGCTTGCACTTATTACCTTCATAAACAGGGCAGGCACCATGGTAATACCATTCCTGTCTTTATACCTCACTAAAAGCCGTAATTTTACCCTGGAGGAGGTGGGCTGGATCCTTACCTTCTTTGGTTTGGGCTCTGTAGCGGGGTCCTGGCTGGGAGGAAGACTTACAGATGCTATTGGCCACTACAAAACCATGGCCGGTAGCCTCCTCATCTCTTCCGTTCTCTTCGTTCTGTTACAGTTTCCCACCACATTTTGGGGAATTTGTATAGGAATCTTCCTGGTGATGCTAGCGGCAGATGCCTTTCGGCCTGCGGTATTTGTTGCCATTAATGCGTATAGTAAACCAGAGAACCGTACCCGGTCCATTACACTAATTAGACTCGCAATTAACCTGGGATTTTCTGCAGGACCTGCCGTTGGCGGACTTATTATAGCAGGTGCAGGATACAGCGGACTATTTTGGGTAGACGGGATAACCTGCTTTCTTGCCGGTATACTATTACTCAAATTATTACATCCAAAAAGAGCCCTTCAAAATGCCGCTGAAATCTTCCTTAAACCAAAGGCTGTATTAAGTGACCGGCCATATTTGATCTTTATCCTGGCAATGATACTCTTCGGGTTTATTTTCATTCAGTATTTTTCTACCATGCCTTTATATTATGCTGAAAGATATTTCCTTTCAGAATTTCAAATAGGGCTCCTGCTTGGTTTTAATGGGTTTATGATATTTCTATTGGAAATGCCCCTAATTAAATATCTCGAGGGAAAACTGAAATCCCATTTGTTTCATGTGATCACAGGCTGTTTCCTGGTGGGTTTAAGTTACCTCCTTATTAATATTACCGGCTGGGCCGGGATCCTTATAGTCGCAATGTTCTTTTTAACTTTAGGAGAAATGATCGCTTTTCCTTTTTCCAACAGTTTTGCCCTCAAACGAGCTGAAGGGGGAAAACAAGGCTCCTACATGGCTCTTTACAGCATAGCTTTTTCTATAAGCCATATTTTTGGCCATAATACGGGAATGCAGCTTATAAGCAAATTTGGATATGAATTTACGTGGTATGTGATGCTTATCATGGGCCTGGGAGCCTGCACCCTGTTATTTTTTGCTGGGTCTTTAACCCGGAAAGAATTACGGCAGGTAAAGGGTCAAATCTTGTAATATTTAGATTCTCCAAGATATTCTTCGATTATCTTGTTAAACTCCGGGCTAAGCTTAAGATCAAGTGTTCGCGGTATATTATAAAGTGCCTCCAAATCGTCATAGCCTGTCTTCAAGAGGTCTTCCAGGTAAAGAAGGGCCGTATAATAATCTCCATCCCCTGCACTAATGGAAATAATATTTAAATATCCTTCAGGATTTTCCTTATCAAAGATTGTTTGAAGTATTGCGGTAAAAACTAATTGATCATTGGTTGCATTTCTTTCCTTAAGGTCTTTAAAGGAATTAGTTGCAAGGGTGCGAAGAAGCCCCTGCACCCTGTGTGCCATTTCTGCCTCTGCAGGATTATTACCCTGCTGCAATTCTTCCAGCTCTTTTATTTGTTGATTCCACCAGCCAAGGTTTTCAAAATTAGCCCTGAAAACATCTTCATTAAAAAAGTACAGGTATTGCTCCCTGTATTCATCTTCAGTGGCTGCAGCGCGATTGTACTGCCTTCTTTGATCCCGGAAAATTTTGGTCCTGCTTAGATCCTTTATACGTTGCTCCAACTCTTGCTTTTTCCCGTAACGAGCGTATTTATCAAGCATTTTACTTAATAGTTCATGAGCTTTATAGTCCTGCCTGGTTCTCCTTAAACGTTCAGCAGTTTCTAGCTCTGCAGCGTACAATTCTTCAACCATTCCCGGGTCTTTTTGCCTAAACCCCTTATCCATAGCTTCCAGGGTAAATGTTCCCAGAGCATTAGAGATCATCTCAAATTCCGGCCATTCCTGCCCCCCGTTATAATTATAGGTACGCGCAGGCATTCCTTGTTTTCTTAAGTAATCTGCAGTTTGATCCAGCAACCTTAAGCGGTAATCGTTATATCCTGCCAGGCCCACAAATGAATAACGGGCACCTTTCTCGATAAAATCTGTATTTAACCAGGTATCACTTACAGCCAAAACCCCCTGTACCCTGGAATAAACTGCAGGCATAACACTTGCCACCCTACCCCCATCTCCAAGGCCTGCCATATATATTTGATTTGTATCAATAAGGAACATATTAAGCACCGTGTTTAGCAACCTGGTAGCTACTCTGGTATTTTCAAGAAGGGATTCCCTTTTGTCTATATCATTTGAAGAAACAATTACATATCCCTGCTCTTCCCCGGCCTTCCTGAACAATTGCGCAGCAGTCCTGCCCC
Organism: Antarcticibacterium flavum; assembly: GCF_006159205.1. Taxonomy (NCBI): domain Bacteria; kingdom Pseudomonadati; phylum Bacteroidota; class Flavobacteriia; order Flavobacteriales; family Flavobacteriaceae; genus Antarcticibacterium; species Antarcticibacterium flavum. Next base: position 1,170,597 of record NZ_CP040812.1, read on the forward strand.
TGCCCTCGGGATCAAAGACAAAGATTACTGGCCACGCCGTATTAGGAGCATAGCCATTGGGCAGGTAAAGGGAATATGATTCAGCAATAGTATCACTCACCGCGATGGAGTCTATTACTGCTCCTTTTTTTAGTGTCAATTCCTGGGCAACACTAATTTGAAATAAAAAAAGTATAAGTAATAATAGCCCTGTTTTCTTCATTAGCCTGTGATTCATCCTTTAAAAATAGGGTTTTAGCAGGAAACAAAAAAAAGACTTCCTGTTGAAGAAGTCTTTTTATGATAAATTTATAGTGATAGTTTATTTTTTCACCCGTTCGAGCCTCATATTCTCAGTTCCGGAAAAGAAGATTCTTGAAAGTATAGAAATAATAAGAAGATCTGCAAAGATCAAAAATAATACCCTTACCACTTCTATACCAGCAAAGCTAATTCCAATGAATCCTATTAGCCCACTTAAGGCCGTTAATACTAAAAATAATATAGTGTGATTTTTCATAGCTTTTTATTTTTATCCAAAGATAACATCGTATATGTCGAAGTCTTATTAAAATAATTACAATTGAAACTTCTTTAACTAAAGTAGCAGCAAAAAACTTAAGAATGTTAAAATTCTGCCTTACGTCTTGTCATTTTTTCAATGAACTGAAATACAATAGGATAAGCCATAGTGGCCATTAAATTTAAAAGACTATCTTTGCCGCCGGTTGCAATCTTCTCCGGCAACATTTAATTAAGCCTGCCTTTAAAATTTACGTGGCAGCATTTACACACAATACATGACATTTACACAATTAGAATTAACAGAGCCTTTACAGAAGGCAGTTCAACAGGCGGGATATAAAAATCCTACGCCAATACAATCTCAATCAATTCCGGCAATTTTAAATGGCCGGGATATTCTTGGCTGCGCCCAGACAGGGACAGGAAAAACAGCCGCATTCTCTATTCCCACTATTCAGCTTTTGAGCAGGAGCGCAAGGAAGAATGGACAAAAACCGGCGGTAAGGAGTTTGATCCTCACCCCTACCCGTGAACTAGCTATTCAAATTGGGGAAAGCCTGGCACAATATGGGTCTTTTAGTCCATTGAAGCATCTGGTAATCTTTGGCGGGGTGCCACAACATTCACAAGTACAAGCGCTTAAACATGGAGTGGATATTTTGGTAGCAACACCGGGAAGGTTACTGGATCTTATGGACCAGGGGTACATTTCCCTGTCCCAATTAGAAATATTCACGCTTGATGAGGCAGACAGGATGCTGGATATGGGATTTGTTCACGATGTGAAAAAGGTGATCAAGAAGATCCCTGCAAAAAGACAAACGCTTTTCTTCTCGGCTACAATGCCAGATGCCATCGTGGACCTCGCAAACAGTATTTTAAACAATCCCCTTAAAGTGGAAGTAACCCCGGTTTCTTCAACTGCTGAAATGATTGGACAGGAGGTTTATTTTATAGACAAAACCAATAAAAAGAAACTGCTCATAGATATCCTTAAAAATGGGGATGATGACAGGATCCTAGTTTTCACGAGGACAAAACATGGAGCAAACAAGGTCGTGAAGGACCTTACCAAGGTTGGTATTAAGGCTGAAGCCATTCACGGCAACAAAACCCAGAATGCCCGGCAAAAAGCCCTGAAGAACTTTAAGGATAAAACTACAAGGGTACTGGTTGCTACAGATATTGCTGCGCGGGGAATAGATATTGACGAACTCGCTCTGGTAATAAATTATGAGATCCCGAATATAGCGGAAACCTATGTACACAGGATTGGAAGAACTGGCCGTGCAGGGGCAAGCGGGAAGGCCATCTCTTTTTGTGACTTTGAAGAAAAAGCTTATCTTAAGGATATTCAGAAATTAATAGATCAAAAGATCCCTGAGGTTCAAGGTCATTCTTATCCAATGGAATTCTTTGAGATTCCTGAGAAGAAGCCTCAGCAAAGAAGGCCGGCACGAAATGCAGGCAGGCAGGGAAATGGAAATTCAGCTTCGGGTAAAGCACAGGCTAATAGAAGATTTGGAAGAGCAAAGAATAAATAAAGGGCATTCAGAAAACTATTTCGGTGATTACAGGGACTTCTGGTGGAACCAGGAGTTCCTGGAAATGACCGCAGAAAGGCTGGACCTTAGTAAGCTGGGTTCTATGCTGGATGTTGGTTGCGGCAATGGCCATTGGACCAGGATCCTGGCACCTTACCTACAGGAGGATGCAAAGGTTACAGCAGTTGACAATGATCCACGATGGTATGAAGAGAATAAGGAGCTAAAAGAATTCTTTAATAATTCTCACAGGAAATTTGAATTAAAAAAAGGCGACGCCCAGAATCTTCCTTTTCCCGATGAAAGTTTTGACCTTGTTACCTGCCAGACATTGCTCATTCATGTTCCAGAACCTGCAAAAGCCATAGCCGAAATGAAACGAGTTACCCGGCCCGGGGGAACAATTCTTTGTGTGGAACCTAATAATATTGTACAAAGCCTTATTAAAACTTCAATGACTAAAAATGAGTCTATAGAGGAAACCCTGGACCATATAAAATACAGGCTCGTCATCGAAAAAGGAAAGCGTAATATGGGACGAGGAGATAATTCTCTTGGAGACCTTTTACCCGGGATGTTTGCCGCAGAGGATCTTAAGAATATTGAAGTAAGACTCTCAGATAAAGCTATAGCCATGTATCCTCCCTATGATAATGAGGAGCAACTGGCAACATTGAAGCAATGGATGAAGGGTAGTTCCTGGAAATCAAACACGCAGAAGGATATCGATTTCTTTAGTGCAGCAGGAGAACAGTATATGCCATTCTATTTTGAATACCAGGAGAAGTATGCCAACCGGGATGCTCACATTATGGGTGCCCTGCAACGGGAGCAGTACCACGCTGCCGGTGGCTCACTTATGTACCTGGTAAGCGGAAAGAAATAAACACATCCTAAGCACACAACCATTATTGCCGGATGAAAGAGACTAGACAGCTTCGCTACTAGATTATAGAACCTGGACAAAAATATAAGTGTTTGGAAAACAGTCGTTTACTCTCTTCAGAAAAGCTTGAATTTTCCCTAAACTATTGAGTTCCCTAACCACCCCCTGGTTGAGGTTGAAATGTCCTCTGACTATATAAATAAAGGCTTTAGAAAAATTTCACATATTTCAATCGGACGCCAGTGGTACACAACTACATATAATTTAGGCCTTCTTTAAAACCGACATCCTCCAGGAAAAACCGGTTATTCCTGCAGTAACTTTTTCCCAATAAGCATTTTTGAATCTATAATTCAGGAGAGGTTAACCCCTTTTTTTTATCGGCCCCTGGTCTACAACACTGGAAAGGATGATATGGGTTTTTGTTTCTCCATAGGTAATAAGCTTGTCGATGAACTCCTCGAGATGTGCCTGGTCATAGAGAACCACTTCCATGATGATGTTTTCATTCCCTGTGATCCTGTAACAATTGATCACTTCCCGAAATTCCTTTACCTTTTCTAAAAAAGGTTTCAAACGTCCCATAAATGCCCTCAAAGTGATCACCGCCTTTAGCTGGTGGCCGGTCTTGTTGTATGACACCTGGGCTTTATACCCCTTAATGATCCCGGCATCTTCCATTTTCTTTACCCTCTCTGCAACCGCAGGGGACGAGAGGCCTACCTGTCTCCCAATTTCTGAAAAGGATTGCCTGGCATTTTTTTGGAGGGCTTCCAGTATCTGCCAGTTTAGCTTATCTACAGGCATATTTAAATTTTAGTTGACAATAGGATTCAAACTTAAGGAAAATATATGGATACACTTTAAAAATTAAGGAGACTTCTAAAGCAATAGAAGTAATTTTAAAAGGCTGTTAAAAGAGAAATTTTGTTTCAAGTATGGAACCTCATCAATTTACACATTTACCTGTATATAAGAAGGCATTGGAGATATTTAAGGTTTCCAGGGCTATAGCCTATAATATAGGGAATAGCGAGCACATCATAGAAATGTCACTGTCGGCCAATGAGAATAAAAGGGTAGCGGGGGAGATAGTAACAGCTTCACTGCAGCTTGCACCGGCCCTGGCCGCCCTTCAAAATTCTTCCTGCTCAAGTATGCAGCTGGAAAAGGCCAACAGCATAAGGAGATCTTCCAAAAGGATCCTATCTAAATGTCGTAAAATGGAGTACCTCTCAAATAAAGAAAAGGATATTCTTCGTTTATTAAAGATGGAAATAAAGCAGTTTGAGCAGTTATTCTCCCAATGGTACCACCAGCTGGAATACAGGAACAGGCTTAATTAAATTAGGCAGCAGGCGGTATCAGGAATGCCAGCTTCACCCCTTCAATGAACATACTGGTTCCAATAATAGCAATGATCAATCCCATGATCTTTTCAATAACTACTATTTTATTTTTCCCTATAAACCTCACAAGGTAATCACTCGAAATAAAAGCCAGGTAGTTTAACCACATGATCAATGCTACCATAGCGACAATGATACCCATTTGTAGATACCCTGCATTGGTGGTAAAGTTCATTGCCGTAACTATAGTACCGGGACCTGCAAGAATGGGAATCGCGAGAGGAGACACAGAAATTCCTTCATTAAAATTAACCTCTGTCTGGTTATCGATACTGGATTCCTGCGCCCTTATCATTTCAAATCCCACAAAGAAAATAAGAATACCCCCAGTTATCTTAAATGCGGGAATTGTGATTCCAAACAATTCAAATACGTATTTCCCAATTATAATAAAACCCGTTACGATCACAAAAGCGGTGAAAGTGGCCTTTTTGGAAATATTTTTTTTGGTGATCCTGTCTGCCTGCTTGGTAAGACTTAGAAAAATAGGGATATTACCTACCGGACTATTGATGGCAAAAAAACCTGTAAAGACTGCTATTGTAAATAACCAATAATTTTCCATTGAAAGTGGCCAACAGGTAAATTCCTGTAAATAAAATTTTTGACAAAGCTAAGGGGAATTTTAATTTTACCCAATAAGAGTGTACTTTTAAATTTCAATCTTAATATATGAGCAGAGACAAACTCCAAAAGATGCCCCTTTTTCAAAAATCGATGGAGATCCTTGAGATCGTGGATCGCATTGCAGATCTCGTCCCGCACGAAAAAAAATTCCTGAAAGACGTGGCAGAATTCATGCGGTCAGATGCCACCCAGATCCCTGCCAAGATCGCAGGTGCTTTTGGAGAGGGTCCTTATGACCTTAAAATGGAGAATGCTACCATCATAAGGAAAAATGCAATGCAAATCTATGTGCAATGCAATAGCTTTTTTATGGAAGAAGATTTCAAAGAAACCGAATATCTTAAGATGCTTCGTAATGAGATCGAGGAATTTAGGGTGCTATTTGCAGAGTGGGTCAAAACCTTTGATCCCTGGGATTATTATATAGACAGGTGGGGGTTATTTAACCCTCCCGGGGTGAATTATGACGATAAAGATCCAGACAGGGATATTCCCTTTAATGATTTCCCAGACGATGAAGAGGATGATTAGCCATCATTCCCAGGTAAATTTTAGAATAAAAAAAACGGCTTTCGATTAAAAGCCGTTTTTTATTCTGTAGAAGCAGGTTTTTCTACATGTTTCTTCTGTACTGCCCTCCCACTTCAAACATGGCTTTGGTGATTTGTCCCAGGGAGCAAACCTTAGTGGCCTCCATGAGCACCGCAAAAATATTCTCATTCTTGATCGCTGCCTTCCTGATAGCCTCCAGTGCCGCTTCTGCTTTATCTGCTTTGGCTTTATGCAGGTTTTGTAAGGTAGTGATCTGGTACTGTTTTTCATCTTCAGTAGCTCGAATTACTTCCCCGGGAGTAACGGTAGGAGATCCTGTTGAACTTAGGAAAGTATTCACCCCTATTATAGGATAATCTCCATTATGTTTTAAAGTTTCGTAATAAAGGCTTTCCTCCTGGATCTTGCTGCGTTGATACATAGTTTCCATGGCACCAAGCACTCCTCCCCTTTCGGTAATTCTGTCAAACTCTTTAAGAACCGCTTCCTCCACAAGTTCTGTAAGTTCTTCAATGATGAAAGCTCCCTGGATGGGGTTTTCATTCTTGGTAAGCCCAAGCTCCTTGTTTATAATAAGCTGGATAGCCATTGCCCTTCTTACAGATGCTTCAGTAGGGGTTGTAATGGCCTCATCATATGCATTTGTATGCAGGGAGTTACAGTTGTCATAGATCGCATACAGAGCCTGTAAAGTAGTTCTTATATCGTTAAAATCTATTTCCTGGGCATGTAATGAACGTCCCGAGGTCTGGATGTGATATTTCAACATTTGTGCACGGGCATTGGCTCCATATTTATGCTTTAGTGCTTTGGACCATATTTTTCTGGCTACCCTACCTATCACCGCGTATTCTGGATCTACCCCGTTGGAGAAGAAGAAGGAAAGGTTTGGTCCAAATTTATTAATGTCCATCCCCCTGCTCAAATAATATTCCACGTAGGTGAATCCATTGGCCAGGGTTAATGCCAGCTGGGTAATTGGGTTTGCACCTGCTTCAGCTATATGATATCCGCTAATGGAAACTGAATAGAAATTACGCACCTGCTTCTCGATAAAGTACTCCTGGACGTCACCCATTAACCTAAGAGCAAATTCCGTAGAGAAGATACAGGTGTTCTGTGCCTGGTCCTCTTTAAGAATATCGGCTTGTACAGTCCCTCTTACTACATTCAGCGTTTTTGTTTTGATCTCCTGGTAAACATCTCCCGGCAGCACCTGGTCTCCAGTTACTCCAAGGAGCATAAGTCCAAGTCCGTTATTTCCTTCAGGCAATTTTCCCTGGTAGGTTGGGCGGTCAACTTCTTTTTCTGAATATATCTTTTTAATCTTCTCCTCTACTTCCTTCTCCAGGCCATTTTCTTTAATGTATTTCTCGCACTGTTGATCTATGGCTGCGTTCATAAAGAAACCAAGCAGCATAGGGGCCGGCCCGTTAATTGTCATACTTACTGAGGTAAGCGCATCGGCAAGGTCAAAACCGGAATACAATTTTTTCGCATCATCAAGGCAGCAAATAGAAACCCCGGCATTTCCAATTTTTCCGTAGATATCGGGCCTGTGATCTGGATCATTTCCATAAAGGGTAACTGAATCAAAGGCGGTAGAAAGCCTTTTTGCAGGCAAACCCATACTCACGTAATGGAAACGCCGGTTAGTACGCTCCGGCCCTCCTTCTCCTGCAAACATCCTGGTAGGATCTTCCCCTGCTCTTTTAAATGGATATAATCCAGCGGTGTAAGGGAATTCTCCCGGAACATTTTCCTGAAGGCTCCAGCGAAGTATATCTCCCCAGGCGCTGTATTTAGGCAATGCTATCTTGGGGATCTGTGTATGGGAAAGTGACTCGGTATGAGTATCAATATTGATCTCTTTATCCCTTACCATAAAGGAATAAACAGGTTCCTTGTATTTATTTACCTTCTCGTCCCAACCTGTTATTATCTCCCAGTTATAAGGATCCAGGTCCATTTTCAGGCGGTCGAATTCTTTTTTAAGAAGGCCGGTAAGCTGTTCATTTTCAGAAGTTGTGGCCTGCTCCAGGCTTTCCTCCTCTATACCATACTGGTTAAGTCCAAGGTGGGTTCCTGTAACTGTTTCCAGCGTCTTGAAGATCCCATACAATTTTTGGGCAACCTCTTCCTGCTGTTGGGCTTTTTGATCATATCCCCTGTTGTTTTCTGAAATTTCAGAAAGGTAACGGGTCCTGTTAGGCGGAATAATATAGATCTTCTCACTCTGGTCTTCGTTGGTCTCAAAACTGGAATTCAAGGCTGAACCCGTTTTTTCATCTACTTTATTTATCAACTTCCTGTAAAGGGTATTCATCCCGGGATCGTTGAATTGGGAGGCGATAGTACCATAGACCGGAAGCGTTTCAGGATCTTCGTGCCACAGCCCGTGGTTGCGCTGGTATTGCTTCTTTACATCTCTTATAGCATCCAGAGCACCTCTTTTATCAAATTTATTGATCGCCACAACGTCTGCAAAATCCAGCATATCTATTTTCTCAAGCTGTGTTGCAGCTCCAAACTCAGGAGTCATAACATATAGAGAAGCATCAGAGTGTTCAAGGATCTCGGTATCGCTTTGGCCAATCCCTGAGGTTTCCAGGATAATAAGGTCATAAGCTGCGGCTTTTAATACCTGCACCGCTTCTGCAACATATTTTGAAAGTGCGAGATTGGATTGCCTTGTGGCCAGGGATCTCATGTAAACCCTGGGATTGTTAATGGCGTTCATACGAATCCTGTCTCCCAGCAAGGCGCCGCCGGTCTTTCTTTTTGAGGGATCTACAGAAACTATCCCAACGGTTTTTTCAGGAAAATCAATAAGGAACCGTCTTACGAGTTCATCTACAAGGGAAGATTTCCCTGCTCCACCGGTACCGGTGATCCCAAGTACAGGTGTGGTAGCCTTTGAATCCTCAGTATCATTGTAATGAAATACTTTTTCAAAATCCTCATGCCGGTTTTCTGCCAAAGAAATAAGTCTTGCTATAGTATTTACATCTTTCTTCTTTAGCAGCTCTTCAACTTTATTCTCATTCTTTAAGGCTGGGGTTGGGGTGTCTGATGTTTTTACAAGATCATTGATCATCCCCTGCAATCCCATTTCGCGGCCATCATCTGGCGCATAGATACGGGTAATGCCGTAATCCATAAGTTCCTTTATCTCTTCAGGAAGTATAACACCTCCCCCGCCACCAAAGATCTTGATGTGGCCTGCCCCTTTTTCCTGAAGCAGATCATACATATATCGAAAATACTCATTATGTCCCCCTGGTAGGAAGTCATTGCAATTGCATTGGCATCTTCCTGGATCGCACAATTCACTACCTCTTCCACACTGCGGTCGTGGCCAAGGTGGATCACCTCTACCCCGGTAGACTGGATGATACGGCGCATAATATTTATCGCGGCATCATGCCCGTCGAAAAGAGAGGCGGCGGTTACTATTCTAACTTTATTGGTGGGTTTATAAGGAGCTTGTACTTCCATTGTTGAAAATCTTTTTTAAGGTGCCGCAATTTACGAATTTCCTTAAAAAAGCTTTGCCTATATGTAAAGAACTTAATAAGGAGCTGGATTGGGCAAAAGTGATTGATGATTCATTAAACCGGCAGTAGATTAAAGAGCACAGCTGGTATCCCTGGAATTGCCCTGCAACAAATCCTCAATAAAGTCTCTTTTATTTGATAGCCGCGGAATCTTATGTTGCCCGCCCAGCTTATGGTTCCTTTTAAGCCATCCATAGAAGGTGCCTCCCGGAACCGAATGAATTACGGGCTCCGTAATTGCCGAATTGTCTGAGCGCTTGCTTTTGTAATCTTCATTAAGCCGGCATAGCTCATTATCCAAAAATCTGCTGAAGGATCTTAAATTATCCGGTTCCTTGATAAATTCAATAACCCATTCGTGGCAACCTTTATTCTTATTATCATAAAACCTTGGTGCTGCACTAAAATTCTCAAGGATGGCCCCGGTATTCTTACAGGCTTCAAGCATAGCTTTTTCTGCCTGTTCCACAAAAAGATCCTCCCCAAATATATTGATGCAATTTTTAGTACGCCCGCTTATAATAAATCGATAAGGTCTTTTTTCTGTGAAGCGCAGCGTATCTCCAATTTTGTATCTCCAAAGTCCCGAGCTGGTAGAGATCACCATACTGTAATTTTTATGCAGCTCAACTTCCTCGAGAGTTTTTGTCACGGGGTTCTCCTTCAGGAAATCCTCTTCAGCTATGAACTCATAGAAAATCTGGTAGTTAAGCATTAATAATAATGAAGGATCATCCTGCCGGTCCTGCAAGCCAAAAAAACCTTCAGTAGCATTATATACTTCCAGGTACCTCATACTGCCATCCTTATCCATAAGGTCAAACAAGGGCTTATAAGGTAAAAACGACACCGAGCCATGGAAGAAAACCTCAAGATTGGGCCAAACATCCTGCAGGTAATTCACATTCTTACCATTGAAAATTTGCTGTAAAAGCAGGATGAGCCACATGGGAGACCCTGCCATACTGGTAACATTCTCCCTTGGTGTAACGGCAGCCATTTCTTTTATCTTTTCCTCCCAGCTTTCCATCATTGTAATATCTATACCGGGAGTACGTCTATATTGAGCCCAAAAGGGTAAATATTTCATTACAATGGCAGAGATATTCCCAATATAAATATCGCGATCTGTATCGGCTTGTTTACTCTCCTGATTTCCTCCAATAGAGAGGTTCTTTCCACTAAATAATTTGGTATCTGGATAGTTTTGTACGTACAGAGCGAACATATCCCGGCCACCCTGGAAGTGAGTGTTTATAAGGCTTTCCCTGGACACCGGCACGAGCTTTCTGGAATCGCTGGTTGTCCCAGAGGACTTAGCAAAGCACTTAATGGGTGTAGGCCAGAGAATATTTTTTTCTCCTTTAAGCATCCTGTTTATCGATGGCAATAGATCTTCATAGGAGATAAGAGGCACACGTTCCCTGTAATCATTCATGGATTTAATGGATGCAAAATGGTACCTCCTTCCATACTCTGTATTTGCTGCCTGCCTGAGGAGGTAGTGCAGATTTTTTTGCTGTACCTCTTCAGGGTGAGCTTTAAAATGGTCAATTTGACCAATGCGCTTTTGAAAGTACGCTTTGCCCAGGGAATTTACTATTTGCATGAATTAAAACTTAGCCACCGGTAAGTTAAGAGGAAAATGCATAGGAAGTATAGCATTAACATTTTCTTACCAGTTGCACCTGCTCCATGGCCTTACTTTTGCATCCGGTAAAAGAAGCTGGTAATTCAGCCTCTGCAGGAATCCTTTATCTTTGATGAAATTGTTTGCCCATTGAGTGAATGCAAAACAATAGAAATCTAGTAGGGGAACAGGCAAATTGCAAGGCTAAAATATTATATAAAAAAGAAGGGATTGTACATTAATTTTGATCCTGTAAGCAAATAAATATAGACTTCATGAAAAAATTACTACTTATCATTTTATTCCCGGTATTCGCCGGCTGTGCAGAGTTACAGGATATCGCCGGCCAATTGCCCCAGGGCGGCTATGGTATCTCCAATGCTGAAATTGCCTCTGGCCTTAGACAGGCACTCGATTTTGGGATAGACAAACAGGTTACCAAACTTACACAGGAAGATGGTTTCTTTAAGAACGAACTGGTGCGAATTAACCTGCCGCCTGAACTGCAAAAGGTAGATAAAACCTTAAGGGATGTAGGATTAAGTTCCCTTGCAGATGAAGGTTTAAAAGTCCTGAACCGTGCTGCTGAAGATGCCGTGAAAGAAGCTACTCCAATATTTGTGACTGCCGTGAAAGAGATCACCTTTACAGATGCGCGTAATATTCTTCTCGGTGATGACACTGCGGCAACGACTTATTTAAACAATAAAACAGCCACTCCCCTTTACTCTAAATTCAATCCTGTGATCCAGACCTCCCTTGATCGTGTTGGTGCCACCCAGGTATGGACGAATATCATTGACAGGTACAATGCCCTGCCATTAACTTCAAATGTAAATCCAGATCTGGCCGATTATGTTACTCAACAGGCTATGGAAGGTGTTTTTACTATGATAGCCCTGGAGGAAAAGGAGATTAGAAACAATCTGGGTGCAAGGTCTACCCAGTTGTTACAAAGGGTTTTTGCCTTGCAAGACTAATTTTTTAACATTTCCTACTGAAGCTATATCAAACTTTACAATTCATTTAACCTGAGATTATGACTTTTTACCAATGGTCGGGGCTACTTTTGTAGTAATCAAAGGATTATGTGATGTTTGGATTTTTATTCAGAAGTGAAGAAGATCGCTTGAGCCATAAGTATACGCGTTTAATGAATCGTGCATATAACCTGGCCCTTGTAGACAAGGAAAAAAGCGACAAGATTAATGAAAGGGCACAAAAGATCCGGGAACAACTTAGAAGGATGAACTACCGCAAACTGGATAATTTCATTTGAAATTTCCTGAAGTAATCAAAGGCGGGCAATAACCTGGAACCATACCAGCTAAAATACTCCCCATCCACCAGTTGAATTTTTCCCTCAAAGTGTTTCGAGATTTCCTTCTTATGCTTTTCCCTAAATGGAAAAGGCTCTGAGGAAAGCAGGACCACATCTGGCCTCAAAGATTCCAGATCTTTAAGATCTATGGTGGGATAACGACTCCTATTGGCCTGGATGACATTCTCCAATTTATTTATTTTCAGCAAAGTATCGATAAAGGTACCCGAACCTGCCAGCATCCATGGATCCCTCCAGATGAAATATGCCACCTTTAAGTTCCTACCCTCCTTTAAAGTTTTCTGAAAGTTTTCTTTAGCCGATTTGAGATCTTCAATAAACCTGAAGGTTAGATGTTCCCGATTAAAGATCCTGCCATATTGATCAATCAATTCCAGGGAATCTTCAAAGGTTTTTATATCTGAAACGTGAACCGGTGCAATCTTCTCCAGCTCCTTTACCATTTCTTTGGTGTTCTCTTCTTTATTACAAAGGATGATATCGGGCTTCAGGTCCCTAATCCTATCGAAATGAACCTGCTTTGTGCCGCCTACTATCCTCGTGTTTTTTCTAAGATGATTGGGATGAATACAAAATTTGGTAATACCACCAATTTCATTTTCGAGACCCAGGTCATAAAGCAATTCGGTTTGACTGGGAACCAAAGACACTATGCGTTGCAAATTATCCCCGAGGTGAACATCCCGTTGCAACTGGTCTTTGATGATCATTTTTCTACAGGTTTTCCATTTGTTTTGCCATCTCCCGCTGGATCACTTCAGCTTTGGCTGCAGCTATTTCTGGGAAGTTTGAACTTTCAGAAGCATAGATAATACCCCTGGACGAATTTACAAGGAGGCCCACATTTTTGTTCATTCCATATTTACAAACATCTACCAGACTTCCACCCTGGGCTCCCACTCCCGGAACAAGAAGAAAACTATCGGGGATTATCTTTCTTATTTCTGCCAGATATTCTGCCTTGGTCGCCCCCACAACATACATAAGTCTTTCAGAGTTTTTCCAGTCTTTTGAGATCTCAATTACTTTTTTATACAGGGTGGTATTGTCTATTTCCAATGTTTGAAAATCAAAGGCGCCCTCATTTGAAGTAAGTGCCAGCAAAATCGCATGCTTATCACGAAACTGCAGGAAAGGCTCTACAGAATCCTTCCCCATATAAGGCGCCACAGTAACAGAATCGAACCCCATCTCCTGCAGGAATGCTTTGGCATACATACTCGAGGTATTTCCAATATCGCCGCGTTTGGCATCGGCAATGGTAAAGATCTCGGGATAGTTCTTGTTGAGGTAATCTATGGTTTTAGTAAGCGATTTCCAGCCTTTTCTTCCGCAGGCTTCATAAAATGCCGTATTTGGTTTGTATGCAACCGCAAATTGGTGGGTGGCGTCTATAATTGCTTTATTAAAACTGAAAATTGGATCCTCTTCGCTTAAAAGATAGGTAGGGATCTTCTCAAGATCTGTATCCAGGCCTATACATAAAAAGGATTTTTTCTTATGGATTTGGGCAATAAGGTCCTTGGTGGTCATACGGCTGCAAAATTTTAAATGGGAAGATAGTATATAAAAAAAGTTCCCGCAAAACCTGCGGGAACTTTAAGAGTTATAGTTAAAAAACATCGCTGTTCTCCTTCAGCTTTTCTGTATTATCAACCAGTTGGAGTTCATCAATGATCTTCTGTATATCGCCATTTATAATATTTCCAAGGTCATAAAGAGTAAGGTTAATACGATGATCTGTAACCCGTCCCTGGGCATAATTGTAAGTGCGTATTTTCGCGCTGCGGTCACCACTGGAAACCATGGAATTCCTTTTGGCAGCATCTGCCTCCATCTTTTTGGCAAGTTCCTGCTCGTATAGCCTGGAACGTAATACCCTAAAAGCCTTTTCCTTATTTTTATGTTGTGATTTTTGATCCTGGCATTGTGCTACCAGTCCCGTGGGAACGTGTGTTAAACGCACAGCGGAATATGTGGTGTTAACCGATTGTCCCCCTGGCCCAGATGAACAGAAATAATCTATTCTCACATCCTTGGGATTGATCTCCACATCAAACTCCTCTGCCTCTGGCAGGACCATAACGGTTGCAGCCGATGTATGCACCCTTCCCTGGGTTTCTGTTTGCGGGACCCGCTGCACACGGTGCACCCCGGCTTCAAATTTTAAGGTACCATAAACATCCTCACCGGTTACTTCAAAGATCATTTCCTTGAAACCGCCACTGGTGCCCTCATTATAATCTACAATATTAGATTTCCACCCTTTACTCTCTATGTATTTTGTATACATTTTATAAAGGTCTCCTGCAAAGATACTAGCCTCATCACCCCCTGTACCTGCACGAATTTCCATTACCACGTTCTTGGCATCCTCAGGATCTTTTGGAACCAGCATGAACCTTATCTTCTCTTCTAAAGCAGGAATAGCTTCCTTAGCCTCTTCAAGTTGTAGTTTGGCCATTTCTGTCATCTCAGGGTCACTCCCGTCTGCAATGATCTCCTGGGCCTCCTTCATATTATTGCTAAGGGTCATATAATTCTCCCGCACCTCCATAAGTGCCTTAAGATCCTTATATTCCTTATTTAATTCAATATAACGTTTCTGGTCTGAAATTACCTCCGGCTGGATGATCAAATCATTGACCTCATCAAAGCGTTGCTTCACTATGTTCAGCTTCTCAATCATAAATATCTCGATAGATTTTTCGAAACAAATTTACGATAATTTGACGGATTACGAAGATTTACCTCCAACTCAAAAAAGATTTCACAGGTAGTCGGGTTTTTGAAGCATCCCCTCCTTTTTATCTATACTGCCAAACTTTACTAGTGCTGCCAGCCCGGCAATATAAAATAACCTGTCTGGATAATAAAACTCCCATACCTCAAGATAATAGGCGATAAAGGAAGAAATATCAGAAAAAATAAGTGCCAGTACAGCTACAATGAAAAAGAAGGAGGCCCTGTTGGAAAACCTGTGGTTAAAGGAAAATGCAAATACAACCAGAAAGATCATACTTAACCCATATGCAATAAAAAGTATTTGGTGCAAACTTCCCTGTATCCCTGGCCCGGCCATCTCCAGCAAAAAGAACAACAGGCTGATATTTATAATAAGGACAATCGTAAAAAGAAGTTTTTGCAACATCATCACTTTTAAATTCCTTATATAAGGAAAAATATGAGCTGCTAAAAACATATAGGCCAGGATACCAACGAGAAAATTAATATATCTTAATATAGGATTCTCATAATAGATCAATAGCACATCTGCAATAAGTAAAAAAAGTAATGCAGGCAAAAGATTAAACTTCCTTCCAGTCGCAAAAACAACAAAATAGGCTACGAACAAACCTACACTAAAAGCTCTTATCCATCTGCTTTCCTCAAGACCATAATAGGTAATAATTAGAATATTTACTAAAAGGAGGAAAAGGCCTCCAAAGCCGGGGAGTAATTTTTTAACGTACATCTTTAGGGTTGAAGATTATTCCCATTTACGCAAAAATCGAACTTCTGGTTTACTAAAGTTTAAAAAAAAAGAAAATTTATTTTTTGATATGGCTAATGGTCATCCAGATAAGCGTTGGATTAAATTTATAAAGGAAAAAATAAAAATTTAATTTTTTAAATGTAGATTTGAGAAGAAGGACTGGGTTATGGCACAAAAATTAAACTCCATATTCGTTTTTTACAGAAGATTTTTTGTGTCTTCCTTTATTGTGAACATACTTTTATTGTTACTGGGAATTGCATTTGTTGTTGCTGCTACCATCAAAGTGCTTTTCTTTGGCCTTCTTTTATTTATATATCTCACTACCAGGCAAAAGGAAAAATTGACCTTTTATCATAACCTCTCAATTAGTACCTATTATCTTTTTGGGATGAGCCTGCTGCTGGACCTGTTACTTTTGTTCTTCACCTATGTGATCTTTGGCCATGTATATTGAGATAGACAACATAGAACTTGGTTTTGGGGGGAAACAGCTCCTTAACGGCGTTTATCTTAAAGCTGAAACAGGCAAAATTACGGCGGTTATGGGAGCCAACGGATGCGGCAAAAGCAGCCTCCTTAATATTATTTTCGGGAATCTTGATCCCCGGCACAAACTCATCAGGATCAACAGTACGCCTCATTTAAAGCCGCTGTTTACTTACAGGGGAATGGTCAAATATCTACCCCAACACTCCTTTTTACCTACTCATTTAAAACTAAGTTCTATCTTTAAGCTTTACGAGGTTTCCTGGGATGAGTTTACAGAGGAGTTCAGTTTTTTTTCTGAATATTATAACTCCAGGATAACAGAAGTCTCTGGAGGGGAAAGAAGGATAGCTGAAACTTACCTTATAATTAAGAGCAAGGCTGAAGTCCTGTTGCTCGACGAGCCCTTTACCCACCTGGCGCCTGTTTATATTGAAACTTTCAGGAAGATCCTTAGGCAAGAGGCAAAACAAAAAGCTGTTATTATCACAGATCATTTATATAGTCACATCATTGACCTTGCAGACGAGCTGTACTTCATCAACAACGGCTGCACCAGGCTTATAAAGGATCCTGCAGAATTGGAGCAGCTTAATTATTTAACTTCCCGTTAAAAAGATTATCCGGGCTCTAAAGGAATTCCTGGATGAAGGTTTGTTGCCTCGAACTTCAACAATTTGGACAATCTCCTTTTTCTAAGTCTTATGGTCTATTTAAACACTGGGTTACTGGAGGTTAAAAAAGGAGTTTCACAGAGTTATAGTGTTTAAACGAAGTGGTTTAGACTATAAATTGCAATTGCCCAATCCTCTTTTTCCCTCCCCCTTCGGGGGTCGGGGGGCTAATACTCAAACCGCCCAAACTCACTTTCAATCGTAAGTTTCTTCGAGTCTGCCGCTTCTACTCTCCCAACAATTTTTGCATCTACATTGAAAGATTTTGAGATCGCAATAATATCTTCAGCAATATTTTCATCAACATATAATTCCATCCTGTGGCCCATATTAAAAACCTGGTACATCTCTTTCCAGTCGGTTTTGCTTTCCTGCTGGATAAGTTTAAAGAGTGGCGGAACATCGAATAGGTTGTCCTTTATGATATGTAAATTATCTATGAAGTGAAGGATCTTGGTTTGAGCTCCTCCACTGCAATGAACCATTCCTTGTATTTCCTTATTGGTATAATTGCCAAGGATCTTTTTGATTACCGGAGCATAGGTCCTGGTAGGTGATAATACCAATTTCCCAGCATCCAGAGGTGAGTCCTCTACAGCATCTGTAAGCTTTTTTGTTCCGGAATATATAAGCTCCTGTGGGATATTATCATCAAAACTTTCGGGATATTTTTCAGCTAAAATTTTAGAGAATACATCGTGACGGGCAGATGTGAGCCCATTACTTCCCATTCCGCCGTTATACTCCTTTTCGTAGGTAGCCTGTCCATAAGACGAAAGACCAACAATGACATTTCCGGGTTTGATGTTTGAGTTATCAATAACATCAGCTCTTTTCATCCTGGCAGTCACGGTAGAATCCACTATTATGGTACGCACAAGGTCACCAACATCGGCAGTTTCCCCACCGGTGGAATGTATTTCTACCCCAAACTCCTTAAGGTCTGCCAGCAATTCTTCTGTGCCGTTTATGATGGCAGAGATCACTTCGCCGGGAATTAGATTCTTATTCCTTCCAATTGTTGAAGAAAGCAGGATATTATCTGTAGCCCCCACACAAAGCAGGTCATCAATATTCATTATAAGGGCATCCTGGGCAATCCCTTTCCAAACCGTAATATCTCCGGTTTCCTTCCAGTACATATAGGCCAGGGAAGATTTTGTTCCCGCACCATCGGCATGCATGATAAGGCAATACTCCTCATCACCAGTAAGATGATCTGGGACGATCTTGCAAAAAGCTTGTGGAACCAAGCCTTTATCTACATTCTTTATCGCGTTATGAACATCCTCTTTTCCTGCAGAGACACCTCTGCCAGCATACCTCTTACTTATTTCCTCACTCATGAATATGAAATTTAAAGCTGCCCCAAAGATACATGCTTTTGATTTTTTTGAAGGCCCGCGGCTCATTGTTTCTTTAGCTTTTTATGTAGAATTAGGGAGCAAAAACGGGAAATCCTCAGGAATTCCAACTAAAAAGCAAAGCCCCGCAATCGCGGGGCTTTTATTAATTTCTAGTAATTATCGGGTAAATAATAATTCCCTGTACTTGGTCAAAGGCCAGATCTCGTCATCTACAACCAATTCCAGTTTATCACAATGATATCTTATCTTTTCAAAATAAGGCTTCACATTATCACAATAAGCATGGGCTTTTTTATCTGCATCCTCGATCTTATTAGCTTTCTTCCTCTCCTCGATCATATCGTTGATATCACTGTTTATATTCTCAATATGATCTGATATCTCAGTAATAAGTTCAAGTTGTTCCTTGGAATGCTTTTTAAAATCTTTTTCAAAGATCTCTTTAAGCCCTCTTACGTTCTCCAGGAGGATATTTTGATACTTAATACCTGTTGGGATCACGTGGTTGCGTGCTATATCGCCAAGGATACGTCCCTCTATCTGGATACGCATTGCATATTCCTCCAATTCTATCTCGTGACGTGCCTCGACCTCTTTTTTATTCATAACGCCCATTTCCTCAAACAGTGCTATGGTTTTTTGGGAGATCTGAGCTTTTAAGGCGGTAGGTGTAGTTTTATTATTACTTAGACCTCTTTTTGCCGCCTCTTCCTGCCATGCATCACCGTAACCATCTCCTTCGAACCTAATTTTTTTAGAGTCCTTGATATATTCTCTAAGGATATTAAAGATGGCATCATCCTTCTTCATCTTTTTACTCTTGATCAATTCATCTACCCTGGATTTGAAATCTGTAAGCTGTTTAGCTACTATGGTATTAAGAACAGTCATAGGGTTAGCACAGTTGGCTTGAGAGCCCACTGCACGGAATTCGAATTTATTACCGGTGAACGCAAAAGGCGAAGTCCTGTTCCTGTCGGTATTATCAAGCAGTACATCAGGGATCTTACCTACTACGTTCAGCTTAAGTTCTGTCTTTTCCTGCGGTGATAACTTCCCGTCAGTAACCTTTTCAAGTTCGTCCAGCACTTCGGTTAACTGACTTCCTATGAAAGCAGAAATGATTGCGGGAGGAGCTTCGTTGGCACCAAGACGGTGGTCATTTGAGGCACTCGCTATAGTGGCCCTAAGCAATTCTTCGTGATCATGAACAGCCTTTATCGTATTGATAAAGAAAGTAAGGAACTGCAGGTTCTTCATTGGCGTGGAGCCTGGACCTAATAAATTTACACCGGTATCAGTCGCCAGGGACCAGTTATTATGTTTTCCACTTCCGTTTATCCCGGCAAATGGTTTTTCATGGAAGAGCACCTTAAAATTATGTCTTTCTGCCACCTTGTCCATAACATCCATCAAAAGGGAATTATGATCTACTGCAAGGTTGGCCTCCTCAAAAATTGGCGCAAGTTCAAATTGGTTTGGCGCTACCTCATTATGTCTTGTCTTAACAGGGATCCCAAGGTACATACATTCAATTTCCAGGTCTCGCATATAAGCAAGAACTCTTGAAGGAATAGAACCAAAATAGTGATCATCCAGCTGCTGACCTTTGGCCGGGGAATGTCCAAGAAGGGTTCTACCTGAAAGTTGCAGGTCTGGCCTTGAAGCAGCAAGGGCTGAATCTATAAGGAAATACTCCTGTTCCCATCCAAGGGTAGCAGTAACCTTAGTAACATTCTTGTCAAAATATTTCGCTACATCTGTAGCAGCCTTGTCTACAGATTGTAAGGCACGCAGTAGCGGAGTTTTATAATCCAGGGCCTCTCCAGTATAGGATACAAAAACGGTTGGAATACATAAAGTTGTACCGTATATAAAAGCCGGGGAAGTAGGATCCCAGGCAGTATAACCCCTTGCTTCAAAAGTATTTCGTATTCCCCCGTGAGGAAAACTGGATGCATCGGGCTCCTGTTGCACCAGTTGGCTTCCACCAAATTTCTCTATTGCCAACCCGTCGCCAATTGTTTCAAAAAAGGCATCGTGCTTCTCGGCAGTTGCTCCTGTTAAGGGTTGGAACCAGTGGGTATAATGTGTAGCTCCCTTGGAGATCGCCCACTCTTTCATTCCTGTTGAAATATGGTCGGCCACCACACGGCTTATTTTTAAACCGTTCTTATTGGCATCCATCACACTTTGATAAGCTTCCTTGGTAAGGAATTGCCTCATTACCGTCTCATTGAAAACGTTCTTTCCAAATAGATCTGAACGGCGTTCAGTTTCGTCAATTTTTACCGGCTTGCGGTTTAAAGTTTCTTTTAAGGCCTGAAATCTTAATGTAGACATGTTGTGCTGTTGTTTTTAAAAATACATCAGCAAAAGTAAATGAATTTTTGAAACACCCCCTAAAAGTTGAGGGGTATTTTTATTAAAATTACCTTAATTTTATTGAAGACCCCCTTAATTATTCTAAAAATGCCATTCCAATATATACCACATAGCCTACAAACAGGATGATTCCCTTATAACGACTGAACTGGAATCTTTTTGGAAGAAATGCCAGTGGTATTAATATAAATGCAATACCCAGCATCCAGAATATATCAAAATTAAGAAGGGCGTCATTTACCAGGTTTATAGGTTGTATGATCGCAGTTATCCCAAGTACAGAAGCTATATTAAAGATGTTGGAACCTATTAGGTTTCCAAGCGACAAAGCCTTTTCCTTTTTAAGGGCAGCCATAACAGAAGCTGCAAGCTCGGGTACACTGGTACCTATCGCTATAACGGTAACCGAGATCACCCGTTCGCTTACCCCCAGCATTCCCGCTACATCAACGGCCCCGGTAACCAGCAATTCTGCTCCTCCCCATAAGGCGACCCCACCAATAACAAGCCAAACTATGATCTTGAAATTGGATATTTTTTCAAGAGCATCGTCAATTCCCTTTACTTCAATGTGTGCCCGGCGGCCGCGCCTTATAAGGAAAAAAAGATAGAGCGCAAGTAAGACCACCAGTATGATCCCCTCAACCCGGGAAAGTACATCACCACTACCCAGCAGAAAATATAGTGCAATGGAAAAAAGCATCATGACCGGCCAGTTGAATTTATAGAAATCCTTGTCAACAGCCAGGGGAGTTATGATCGCAGTGATGCCCAGCACCAAACCTATATTTGCAATATTAGACCCAATGACGTTCCCCAGGGAAATATCAGAAAAACCATTTAGAGCAGCCTGCAAGCTTACCAGTAATTCCGGAGCTGAAGTAGCAAAGGAGACAACTGTTAACCCAATCACCATTTTAGAAAGTTTGAGTTTAAAAGATAGTGCTACTGATGATCTTACCAAAAACTCACCTCCTACTACTAGAAGGGTTAATCCTATAAGAATAAAAAGAATGCTCATCCTGGAAAAAATTTTAAACGAAGATAAAGAAAGATAGCTGTAGCAGCCTAATGCTATTTTAATAACTATAAAAACAGTTTAACAACTATTTTTTTCGTTATGTTTGCATCTTAGGTTATAGATCTATGATGAATATCAAAAAAATTATCCTTTGTTTTGTCCTGCTCCTGCTTGCCAGCAGGCTCTATTCTCAAACTCATTTGGAAGGATTTGTATACAGTACTATTGATTCCCTTGCATTACAAGGAGCATCGGTTTATTTTGACGGGACAAGCACAGGAGTTTCCACTACGGCAGAAGGCTATTTTAAAATTTCTCTTGAAGATGACACGACCAGCCCTTTGATCATTAGCTCCCTGGGATACGAATCTTTTATAATTAATCTGCCTTCGCAGCAATCTTCCAGGCCTTTAAAGATCTACCTTAAAGAGAGCGAGGAATCCCTGGGAGAGGTTTATCTTGAATTTGATCCCTGGAGCCGTAAAAAGAAACTTGATATTTTTAAAAGGGAATTTCTTGGCAGGTCAGCCGCAGCTGCAAAATGCCGCATAAAAAATGAGAAAGTAATAAAACTTACTTATATCCCCTCCAAAGATATTCTGGTTGCCAGTGCAGCAGAGCCAATTAAGATTGTGAACAGGTACCTGGGCTATGAGGTAAATTATGACCTAAAGGATTTTAAAGTAGAATTTAGTACAGGCACATCAAATTTACGCCTTGTACATATCGTTTACTTTGAAGGTACAAGCTTTTTCATGGATATTAGAAAAGTAACTCCGCGACGCTTTTTGAAGAATCGCGAAAAGGCATATACAGGTTCTACCCTGCAATTCATGAGATCACTTGCAAATGGGAATCTCGAAGAAAATAATTTCAGGATCTTTAAAAAGAGTTATGAGGTACCACCCTATTCCCCATTTCGAATTGAGACAAAAAAAGGCTTAACCAAAGTGGAACTCGTCGAAGAAACTATTAATATACTGCACCGGGAGATAGACCAAAGTTCCTTAAAAACTTCAGGTAGCTTCTATATAGATAACCTGGGTAACCATACTCCTGCACAAAATGTATTGTTTTCCGGAGTAATGGGTAACCAACGAATGGCAGAAACCCTTCCGTTAAATTATAAAGAAACAGGGAACTAAGTTAAAGGCTCACCAGGTCTTCATTTAATTTTGAAAATTTTTCCTGAAAGAACCTTTAAAAAAATATTTTTGAACAAAACTAGAAATTTAGGTTTAAAACTATTTTTATCGTTATATTTGAAATAGTTTATATAATAGCTTATTAAATGGAAAAACTTACCAACAAGGAAGAAGAGATCATGCACATCCTGTGGAACCTCGAAAAAGCCTTTGTCAAAGAGGTGCTGGCAGAGATCCCTGAAGAGAACCTTCACTATAATACGGTCTCAACGATCATAAGGAATATGGAGGAAAAAGGTTATGTTGCCCATAAAGCTTATGGCAAGACCCACCAGTATTATCCTGTGATCTCCAAAGAGGAATACAGAAAACAATTCATGAGTACGGCTACAAAAAAGTTTTTTGATAATTCCTACAAAAGCATGGTTTCCTTTTTTGCCAGGGAAGAAAAAATAAGTGCCGAAGAATTACGGGAGATTTTGGACATTATTGAAAAAAAGAAAAAGTAATGGAAGATTTTTTAATATATCTCCTGAAAAGTGCCGGGCTGCTTAGCCTATTCTTTCTGTCCTATCAAATATTGCTGAAACAGGATACTTCTTTTGTAGCAAACAGGAAATTTCTCCTTGGTGGCCTAATTATCTCTGCAGTCCTCCCGGCGATAGTATTTACTAAAACCATTTATATAGACGCAGTTCCTGCAACGTCGTTTTTCATTGCTGAAGAAGGATTACCCGTAACAGAAATAACCACAGCACCTGCAATTTCTCTCCCTGAGATATTCTTACTTATATATTTAGCCGGGGTATTCCTATTATTTGGCAGGCTTCTCCTTCAACTATTCTCCCTGGCTCTGTTGTTATTTAAAGGAAAGATTACTACAAGAGGACAAATAAAGTATGTGGAGATCGACCGCAGACTGGCTCCTTTTTCGTTTCTCAATTTCATAGTATACAATCCAAATTTACATAGCGATAAAGAATTAGAACATATTCTAAAACATGAAAAGGTCCACGTTTCCCAATGGCATACAATAGATGTTCTTATTGCCAACCTTAATCTTTTATACCAATGGTTTAATCCTTTTGCATGGCTCTATCTTAGAAACCTTCAGCAAAACCTGGAATTTATTGCAGACAGGGAGGCAGTCAAGGCTGTTTCCTGTAAAAAGGAATATCAAAAGGCACTTGTGAAAATTTCCGTAGAAAATTTTAACCTGGCGCTCACCAATAATTTTTATCAATCTCTCATCAAAAAACGAATACTTATGTTAAACAAAGCATCACAAAACAAGAACACCTCCTGGAAAGCAGTATTGATCCTCCCACTTCTATTGGCTTTCATTTTTTTGTTCAATGTGCGCACAGAGGCCCAGGTGCGTGAACCAAATGATACTCAAATTACCGGCCGCGCGAGTGATGCCGATATTTCTTTTTCCATTACCGCAAACACAAAGCAGGAGCAACTGGACCTGTACAAAAAATTGGCAGCGAAACACAATGTGCTTCTTGAATTTAGCGAAGTACGCTACAACGAAAAAGATGTTTTAACTGCCATTAATGCTAATTTCATTGATAAGGAAACCAACACCACAGGATCGATGAACAGGGAAAATCCAGATGGGATCAAAACTTTCGTTTTCCACTTTGGACCAAAAGGCACCGGATTTATTTCCAATGACTCCCCCGCTGGCCGTACTGCCAAATATGCATTACAGGAACTGGAAGTGGATCCACTTTACATTATTAACGGAAAGAACTACAGCAGCAGCGAACTGGATGATAAAGCAATTAAGGTACAGGGAGAAGTATTTGCAGTAAGCCCAGAAGAGGCTATGAAAAAATATGGGGCAGAAGCAAAAAGCGGGGCTCTTATCATTTCCAGCGGAATCATAATTGAGGATTTCCAGGCAGAACTTAAAAAGATAGACCAGGAGAATGCCGCTCTAATCAATGAATATGTAAGGATTGAAAAAGGAAAAAAGCCTATGGTAATAGGCCTCAACAATTCCCCCGGAAAGCATAAAGTTATAAGAGAATCCAAACCTTCTTCTTCCGGAAAAGTAATCAACATTAAAAATCTTAATACAGATGGTAAGGATCCCATATATATTTTAAATGGAAAGGTCCTAAAGGATGATGAAACACTCCTTAAAATCTCCACAGAGAATATAGACAGCATCCAGGTCCTTAAAGGTAAGAACGCAGTGAGGCACTACGGTAAAGGCGCAAAGGATGGTGCGATACTCATTTATACAAAAAAAGATTCTACAGGAAATGCAGGTACGGGTTCTCTCAAAAACTTCAGAAATAATAAAGTAATAGTTTCCACCGGACCAACCTTTACAAAAGATCGGAATATATCCATAACCTCTGCAAGAACTATTAAAAATGATACTACTTATAGCAGAGATTCTTCTTTCGTGAAATTGAGGGAATTTAGAGTAAATAAGGATAGTGTGGATATTATTGCAACCCAATATGGCACCCGGACTTTCCCCCAACGACAGGTTATAGTTAACAATCAGGGTCCACAGCCCCTTTATGTAATTAACGGGGAGGTAATGAAGAATTCCTTCGATATGAAAAGCCTGAAGCCGGAAAATATCTCTGCCATAAATGTACTTAAGGATGCAGCTGCAACAAGAATGTATGGGGAAAAGGCAAAACATGGAGTGATCGTGGTCACTACTAAAAATGCTGGAAAGAAGGCTCTAATAGGGAATAATGACCTTGGAATTGTAAACCCTTCCACAACAGACGAAGAACTAGAAGGGATCAAGAGCAGGCTGAAGGATGCGGGTGTAAATATTAAATTTGAAAAGGTAAAACGCAACAGAGGAGGCCTTCTTACCTCCATAAAGATAAGCGCCCGTACCTCCACCCAAAACGCTTCGGCCACATTTGAGGTGAATGACGGCATTCCTCCGGTTTACGTGGGTCTTATAAATAAAAAGCTGGTGGTCTCCTCGAATCCACCGGGGCATTAGTAGTTAGAAAGGTTTTCGGTTTACCGTTTGCCGTTTGCCGTTTGCCGTTTGCCGTTTTCTGTTTTCTGTTTTCTGTTTTCTGTTTTCTGAAATCTGAAATCTGAAATCTGAAATCTGAAATCTATTTGGAATTTGGACATTGGAATCATTGTTGTCCGATTAAAATATGTGAAATCTTCCATAAACCTTTCTCTATATAGTCAGAGGTTATTTTACCTGCAATCAGGGGGTTGGTTTTGGATTTAAAATAGTTTAGGAGATTTCAAAATAGACAGCAAAATGTAAGTAACTATTTTTTAGGCACTCAGAATTTAGTCCAGGCTCTTTATTCTAGTAGCAAAGCGATCTAGACTCTTTTACCGGCCAACAATGATTTGGAATTTGGAATTTGTTTGATGTTTGGTGTTTGTTGTTTGGACTCACAACTTTCAACCCACAACCCACAACCCACAACCGACAACTGATAACAGACTCCTCCCCTTCCAGGATCCGGGGGGCTTCATCTTTTTTATTACCTTTGAAAGAACCGCCAAAACAAAAAATATGAAAAAGGCTTTTTTTAAACTGCTTTCAAAAGTAAATCAAAAAGTGCTACCCAGTTATTCAAAGCAGCAGCTGGACCTTCGCAAAGCCTCGAAGGCTCAAAAAGCTCTTATTGGCTGGAAGACCTGGGTGACCAAAAATTCTTTGGATTAATATTTCAGTAAAGATTCAACAGGATATTTCTTTATCCGCTCCCTGCCCTTAAGGAAACTAAGTTCTACCAAAAAGTTGCAATGAACTATGTTCCCGCCCAAATGCTCCACCAGGTTACATGCTGCAAAGGCAGTCCCACCTGTAGCAAGCACATCATCGTGAATTAAGACATTCTCCCCTTCTTTAATAGCATCCACATGCATCTCCAGCATGTCTGTACCATATTCAAGATTATAAGCTTCCGAAATTGTTTTGTATGGCAGTTTCCCAGGCTTCCTTACCGGCACAAATCCTGCATCAAGCTTCTCTGCCAAAAGGGTGGCAAAGAAAAATCCGCGGGATTCAATACCAACAACCTTATCGACTTTTATGTCACCAAGGTTATCAAGAAAGATCTGTACCGCAGTACGCATAGCCACCGGGTCCTGTAATAAAGGCGTTATATCCTTGTATAAAACTCCTCTTTTGGGAAAATCGGGTATATCACGAATGTATTTCTCTAGATTCTTCATAGCTGCAAGATAAAATTTCCTTCAGCTTTCCCGAAGCATTATTCGCTCATTTTTTCAGCTCTTTCCTCAAGTTTTTTCACATGGGTGGGATATGGGTTTTCCTTAAGTGTTTTGGCCAGATGCACCATATTGTGGACC
Source organism: Antarcticibacterium flavum (assembly GCF_006159205.1). Lineage (NCBI taxonomy): Bacteria > Pseudomonadati > Bacteroidota > Flavobacteriia > Flavobacteriales > Flavobacteriaceae > Antarcticibacterium > Antarcticibacterium flavum. Next base: position 1,197,560 of record NZ_CP040812.1, read on the forward strand.
ATAAGCAGGATCATATTATTGGTGAATTCATGTTTATTACCTTCAGCTTCAATATAACTTGGACCCGGGCCTGCCTCTCCCACATAATAGGTGAAACCGTTTACCGGGATGGTAAAACCGTGTTCACTAAGATCGAATACCAGGCTGGAAATGGCCTTTTTAGCTCCATCCTCATTTCCATCTACCATAACTCCCCCTACTTTATTATATGTAAGGAACTGCCCGTTCTCTTTGGTATCCTCACTCATTACCCCGTCAAATCTTTCAGCCACCATTTTGGCGATAGATCCCCGATCACCCCGCCAAATTGGAGTGGCATAGATCACCATGTCTGCCTTTTTCACTTTATCCAGAATCCCGGGCCAGGCATCACCCTCTCCTTCGTCTGAGGTGGTACCAAATTTTACATTGTGGTCTACAACTCTTATAGTTTCTGTTTCCACATCAAGCTCATGGAAGATCTTCTCTGCTTCAGCAATGAATGCAGCTGTATTGGACGTTTCAGGCGATTTTTTAAGAGTACAGTTTAGAAATAATGCTTTAAGTTTCATAAGCTAAAATTTTTATTTTTATAACCCTTGAAAGGTGGTATACAATAGCAGGATAATTATTTTTCCCTGCATTTCCTTTCCGGGATCTTTTCATTTTTCCTTTCCAAGCTACAGAAAAATTAAACCAACGGCCGTTAATGACTGGTTAAAGCTTTAAGAGATAAACCCTAACCAAAATGTTTATATTTAGAGAAAATTCAAAATCGTTTAAAATGAGGCCAATCTTCCTGTTGCTGTTTTTTGTCATTCACTCGTTTACTTTTTCCCAAGAAATATCCTGGAGAGAACTGGAGGCTGAAGGTGAGCCACTGGCCAGGCACGAGAATGCACTTATTGAAGCCGGAGGAAAATTGATCCTTATTGGTGGGCGTGGTGAAAAACCAATTAACATTTATGATCCTGGAACAAAAACCTGGAGCAAGGGAGCAATCCCTCCTTTCGAGATACATCATATGCAGGCAGTAAACCTGGACGGACTTATATATATCCTGGGTGCTTTTACCGGCGCCTGGCCTAATGAGACACCTCTAACGCACGTTCTTATTTATGACGTATCTACAGACACCTGGGCTATTGGACCTGAAGTCCCGGCAAACAGGCGACGGGGAGCCGCAGGAGTTGTAGTATACAACAAGAAAGTCTATATGGTAAATGGGATCATTAACGGGCATTCGTCTGGCTGGGTAAACTGGCTGGATGAATATGATCCATATTCTGGCCAATGGAAAACGCTCGCCTCCTCCCCACGGTCACGGGACCATTTCCAGGCTGCTGTAATAGAAAGTAAATTATATGTAGCCGGTGGCAGAAGATCGGGAAGTGCTGAGAGTGGATTTGCAGGTACTGTGGGCCCTACAAATGTTTATGATTTCAACTCCAATACCTGGGAAGAACTTCCCAATATACCTACCCCCAGGGCAGGTACGGCTGCAGCGGTAATGAATGGAATATATGTAGTTATAGGTGGGGAAAGTGATACCCAGGAGAATTCCCATAGCGAGGTGGAGGCATTTGATCCGGTTTCCCGAAAATGGAGTAGCTTACCTGTACTGGGCACGGGAAGGCATGGCACCCAGGCTGTCAATGCAGGAGAGGCTATCATCATAGGCAGTGGCAGCAGCAATAGAGGCGGTGGGCCCGAACTTACCTCCTTTGAAGTGTTAACAGCTAAGGCAACGGCACAATTTGAATTACCTACGTTTAAAAAAGAGGGCCTAAGGGTTTCAGCAAAGGAAATAGACTTCAGGAAAGATCCCGGTCCAAAAGAACTTCTTATAACTAATCCCGGCCAAACGGCTGTTATAATGCCATATCTTCAGCATGATAATCAAGAGGATTTTATGATGCGTGAGGTTCCGGGTTCGCCTATAATAATTGCGCCGGGTGCCACAAGGAAGATCAGTATTGAAAGAGTGGGTAAAAGGAAAAATGCTTCAGCAACAATTTTCATAAAAACTACAGGGAATTCGGCCCCTGTGGAAATAAAATTATCGGCTTGATACGGGCTGCACGACTTATAATTTTTAATTATCTTGCTCTTCTTTAAAAATAACCCTAATACTTCAGCAAACATAATGCAAACAGTTTTTAAAAAATTCACCCCCCTGTTCTTCCTATTCCTGGGCTGCCAGGTAATTTTTTCACAGGAAAGCAGTCTTACTGTAGAACAAATTATGCAAGACCCTCAATGGATGGGGACCTTCCCTTCAAACATTCACTGGGCAGAGGATAGTAAGACGATCTTCTTTAATTATAACCTGCAAAAGGATCCTGCCGATTCGCTCTATAAAATTAACCTGAATGCACAGGATCAAATTTTGAAAGTGCCTTACGAGGAAGAAAAAAAGGAGATCTCAAGGGCCGGGGATTATAATAAAAAAAGGGATAAAAAAGTATTTGTTAAGGATGATGCACTTATGCTGTATGATCTAAAAACCCACAATTCCAAAAAACTCCTGGAACTTGACGGTCGAATAGGAAATCCAAAATTCCTTGGCGATGAAAATAAAATTTCATTTAATCTTAGGGATAACATTTTTGTTTATGACCAGCAAACCGGGAGCCTGAAGAAGCTTACCAATATTTCCTCTGGAGAGAAAAAGAAAGAAGCTGCAGGCCTGGGTGCTAAAGATGACTGGGTAAAGACTGAAAATCTGGGATTACTGGAAGTAGTCCGCGAGAGGGAAGATAAAAAAGAGGCAAGTAAGACCTACAGGACGCAAACCCAGGGAGAGCCATTTACTTTCTATGCCGGTAAAAGATCTGTTTCCAATTTACAATTATCCCCAGATGCTTCTTACGCCACTTTCACATTGATCACGCGTCCTGAAAGTAAAAGCACAGATGTCCCGAATTATGTGGATGCTTCGGGTTATACAGTGAACCTGCCTGCAAGAAGTAAAGTGGGAGATGACCCTACCAAAGTTGAAATGGCTATTTATGATATTAAAAGGGATACCGTTTATATGGTACAAACCGGAAACCTCCCCGGAATCCAGGATCTGCCAGATTATACTTCCAGTTATCCAGATCGTGAATGGGAAAAAAAGGACCGGGACCTCATCCTTGCGGGACCATATTTTTCAGATAACGGAAAGCAGACAGTAGTAAATGTTCGTTCGCAGGATAATAAAGATCGCTGGATCGCACTGCTGGACCTGCAAACAGGAGCACTTAAAAACCTGGATCGCCAGCGGGATGAGGCCTGGATCGCAGGGCCCGGGATTGGCTGGTCCTTTAGTGGCGGTACCTTTGGATGGCTGCCCGATAATAGGCATATCTATTTCCAAAGCGAAGTAAGCGGCTATTCACATCTCTATCTTCTAGATGTGAACAGCGGCGATAAAAAAGCTCTTACCAGCGGGAATTATGAAGTTTTTGATCCTTTTCTCTCCAGGGATAAAAAACACTGGTATTTAACCACTTCTGAAGTTGGTCCCGGAGAACGCCATTTTTACAAAATGCCTGTCATGGGTGGCAAGATGGAGAAACTCACCCAAATGACAGGAAATAATGATGTTAGCCTTTCGCCAGATGAGAAGTACATGGCAATTCTTTATTCGTATAGCAATAAACCCTGGGAGTTATATCTAAAAAGAACTACGGCCGGCGCTGAAGCAAAACAGCTTACAAGCGGGCAAAGTGAGGAATTTAAGTCTTATGACTGGAGAGAACCTGAGCTGGTACAGTTCCAGGCAGAAGATGGTGTGATGGTACCTGCAAGGTTATATAAGCCAGAGAATGCCAACGGCGCAGCGGTGATCTTCGTGCACGGGGCAGGATATCTTCAAAATGTCCATAAGTGGTGGTCAAGCTATTTTAGAGAATATATGTTCCACAACCTGCTTACAGATCTTGGTTATACCGTCCTGGACATAGATTATCGCGGCAGTGCGGGCTATGGCAGGGACTGGAGAACAGGGATCTATCGCCATATGGGTGGTAAGGACCTTAGTGACCAGGTTGACGGTGCAAAATATCTTGTGGCTGAACATGGAGTAGACGCAGAAAATGTTGGGATCTATGGTGGTAGCTATGGCGGATTCATTACGCTTATGGCTCTATTCACAGAAGCTGAGACTTTTAAAAGCGGCGCGGCTTTAAGATCTGTTACAGACTGGGCACATTATAACCATGGCTATACTTCGAATATTCTTAATAACCCCAGTGATGACCCAATCGCATACCGGCAATCCTCCCCTATTTATTTTGCTGAAGGGCTTGAGGGACACCTGTTGATCGCACACGGAATGCTGGATGTAAATGTTCATTTCCAGGATGTCGTGCGACTCGCACAGCGACTCATCGAACTAAAAAAAGATAATTGGGAAATGGCTGTCTACCCGGTAGAAGATCACGGCTTTGTAGAGCCAAGCAGCTGGACAGATGAGTATAAGAGGATCCTGAAGTTGTTCAATGAAACTTTACTGGAGAAAGAGAGGAACACTGAGATGGAAAGAGTTAAGAGTTAGGAGTTAGAAGTTAGAAGTTAGAAGTTAGAAGTTTAAAACTCAGATTTATATATTAAGCCCGGAAGCGATTAGGTTTTCGGGTTTTTCTCGTTATCTATTTTCTGTTTGTCGTTTGGTGTTTGGTGTTTGGTGTTTAGTGTTTAGTTTGGTGTTTGGTGTTTTTCTTTTAGAATTTAGTGTTAAGTTAATTAGGTTGGATTCACGCAAAGAACGCCAAGAAAAAAAATGCGCAAAGGATGCAAAGACAAAACTCTTATCCCAATTTGGGCGCTAAATCTTTATCTATAATCCATTTACAATCCGGTGAATTCCGTCTTTCAGGATTTTACAATAAAAGTTTATCAGCAAGCCAAGCTTATGATTGGATAATTTCAAGTAGGTTAAAAGTTGAGCGTAATGTACAGGAGCCGGAGTTTCCAAAGATTTGATTTCTATTATTAATTTGTTTTCAACCAAAAGATCGACTCGGTAACCAACTTCCAATTTCACCTCTTTATAAAAAAAGGGCATGGGAACCTGCTGTTTCACCTCCAAACCTGCTTGCCTGAGGTCATATGCTAATGCATTCTCATATGCAGATTCCAACAAACCGGGGCCTATTTTCTTATGAAGCGGCAATGCCGCTCCTATAGTTTTAAAAGAGAGTTCATTTTCAGTCATACTAATCTTTAAATATTTAAAATTAAGCTGATGTCACTATTTAAATGTGATACCGAAGAGTGTTTTCTCTGCGCCCTTTGCGTTAAAGTGCGCCACAGTCCTTTGCGTTCTTTGCGTGAAAAAATTCGTTCTCCTTTAGACTTGATTAAACTCCTCCTGGAGAGCTAATAACCTCATAACTCATAACTTTCTCAATCCTTATAAGGGTCGTAAGTTTCGCTTCCCGCCATTGCGACACCAATAGGGTGTAATCTATGGAGCACCTCTATAGTTTCTCCCTGGTGGCTTAAAACCTCATCCAGATTCTTATAAGCCTCCGGTGCTTCGTCTGCCCCGGCGCCGCGGAGTTCTACTTTGTTCCTGAGCCTGGCTTTTACAGCTTCAAAGTCCACTGCTCCTTTGGATACTATAGTGGGCCTTTTTTTACCATCTTTCCCCCGCAGCCATTTGGTCTTTCCGGCTGCCTTTCGCCTGGACATTACCCGGCCGGCACCGTGGACCGTTGAGTAGAGTCCGCTGCGGGAGAGGTTCGAATCTTTTCCCTTTACAATTACCGAAGTATCCTCCATATTGGCTCCTATGAAACCCATTTGTCCAGGGAAAGCAGGAGTACATCCCTTCCGTACCACCCAGTAGTCCTCCCCAAAATGTTCCTCTTTCCAGGCAAAATTATGATGGTTATGAACCTCGAAATCGGGTTTCCCCGCTTGCAATATCTCCAGCACTTTATCTACAACCACATCCCTGCCGGCATAGGCATATTCCCCCGCCAGGTTCATAGCTGCAATATACTCCTGTCCCAAAGCAGAATTTACGTCAAATAATATTGGTTTCGAATCCATGCCTCCTTCTTTAGCATGGTCAAAAAAACCTTTTCCCTGTGACATTGCAATGAAACCTGTGGTGGTTTTATGGCCAAATCCCCGGGAGCCAAAGTGAACTCCTAACCACAAAAATCCCTCATCATCTTCAAAAAGGTCTACAAAATGATTTCCAGCTCCTACCGTTCCCAATTGTTCTACAGAGAGGTCAAGCAGTTTGCGCTGCGGGGAGAAATCGGCTTTTGCGATCTTCTCAAATACAGGATGGTCCAGCGGTTCTTTATTCACCCTCCCCACACCAAAGGAAATGCGCCTGAAGATCTCATCCATCACTGCAGCCACATCTATCTCTGAGGCTTTGATATTTGTTTTCACAGCTTTGTTCCCACAGGCAATATCAAAGCCAACGCCAGAGAGGGATATCTTATTTTTATAAGCCACAGCACCACCTATAGGGTGCCCGTAACCATAGTGGGCATCGGCAGTGAGAACTGCAATATCCTCCGGGCCCACAGCATTTTTGATCTGGGTGATCGATTTTTCATCGATGAGCTCTTTTCCGAAGATCGTTAATCTCTCCATTCTCCTAGTTTTATTAAAAAGTATCAAATTTGTGGGAAAGAATGGGTTAAGAAAATACCAAATTATAAGGCGGGAGTCTTTCCGGGAATTCGGGGAAGAAAGTATTATGAATTTTTTTCCGCTTTTCCTTTTACCGTTATCACATTAGAATTATATTATACCTCCAAAACACGAAAAATAGCATTAGCAATGAAAAAGGTACATGTAGCAATGGCAGGTTTTGGTAAAGGGGGGAGGATCTATAATGCCCCCGTGATCTCCAGTGTAGAGGGAATGGAGATCAAAAAGATCCTCACTTCCAGCAGGGAAAACATTTCTGCTGCAGGAAAGGACTTTCCTGATGCTCTTGTGGTAAACAGTTTTGAAGAAATCCTCGAAGACCCTGAGATTAATTTAATCGTTATTACGACTCCCAATCATCTTCATAAAGATTATGCCACCAAAGCCTTACAGGCAGGGAAACATGTTGTACTTGAAAAACCCATTACCCCGCTTGCGGCACAGGCAGAAGAGCTCATAAGGCTTGCGAGGGAAAAGGAGCTTATCTTAAGCGTACATCACAACCGCCGGTGGGACAGCGATTTCCTCACCATACAAAAACTTCTGGATGATAAGAAGCTGGGGGAAGTAGTTGAATATGAAGCACATTTTGACAGGTTTCGTCCTGAGATCAAGGAAAGCTGGAAAGAAAATCCGGAAAACCCCGGCAGCGGGATCCTTTATGACCTGGGAAGCCATTTGATAGATCAGGCCCTTGTACTTTTTGGCCTGCCAACCCATGTTTTTGCCGATGTTCGTGTACAGCGTAAGACTGCTACAGTAGCTGATAGTTTTGAGCTTCTTTTATATTATCCGAACTTAAAGGTCACCTTAAAGGCCGGGATGCTTGTTAAGGGTAAAACGCCCACCTTTCTAATTCATGGTACAAAAGGAAGTTTCATAAAATATGGGCAGGATCCCCAGGAAGAGAAACTTAAAGCCGGTTTTAAACCCGCGGGAGCAAAGGACTGGGGTCTTGAACCAAAAGAAAGTTGGGGTAGTATAGATACTATAGATGAAATGGGATTCCTTATTAGCAAACAGGGAGATTATTCTTCTTTTTACAGCAATATTTATAAAGCTATAACTTCCGGGGAAGAACTGGAGGTAAAACCGGAAGAAGCCAAAAATGTGATCCGCATTATAGAAGCAGCCCTGCGAAGCCAGGCTGAAGGCAGGAAGGTTGAGTTTTATTAATTTTTGTGATCTTTAGTTACCTATAACATTCCTTTCTACTCCTGCATCCCCAAAGGAAGCATAGCAATTTCTAAGAATTGACTTTTCTGGAAGCTTTCATCCTGGCAAAGTAAGCTGTTGCTTCTTTCAGCACCCTGGGCGCCAGGATAAGTGTGGAGATCATTGTAGGTATCGCCATGAGCGCAAAGAAACCATCTATAAGATTGATCATCATACTTAGTGAAGTTGTCGCACCTACCAGAATACTTATTACATAGAAGTAATTGTAATAATGTTTCTTATCTGCCCCCACCAGGAATGAGAGACATTTTGTTCCATAATAAGAGTAAGAAAATAAGGAAGAAATGCTAAAGATGGCAATACACAGCATTAACAGGTAATTTCCGAAAATGGGAATTGAGGCATCAAAGGCTGAAGCTGTAAGACTCACTCCATTCACATCTGTAGACTGCCACACCCCGGTCACAAGGATGGCCAGCGCCGTTAGGGTACATACCACAAGTGTGTCTATTGCAGGTCCTAGCATGGCTACCAGCCCCTCACGAATAGGCTCGTTGGTCTTGGCTGCCCCATGTGCCATAGGTGCCGTTCCAATACCGGCCTCATTGGAAAAAGCCCCACGACGAATTCCAAGAATTATAAGGCCTCCCAGGACCCCACCTAAAAATGAATCTCCTGTAAAATTATTGGCTGCAAAGGCATCAGTAAATATCAATGAAAAATAATATGGTACCTGGTCAATATTCACGAAAAGAATGATCAAAACAGAGACAAAGTATAAGGCTACCATTGAAGGTACCAATTTGGAAACGGTTTTACTTATACGGCTCAATCCTCCAAAGATCACTACAGAAGTAATGGTGACTAAAATAAGACCTATTATAAGATTGGTTCCAAAGCCTGTTTCCACTCCATTTGGTGCGAGGATTATAAAATTTACTGCCTGCGTAAGCTGGTTTACGTTGAAAACAGGCAATGCTCCAACCAACCCTGCAATGCTAAAGAAAACGGCGAGCGATTTCCACTTCTCACCAAGCCCCACCATTATAACATACATAGGACCACCCTGTATCTCCCCTGCACTATCCCGGCCCCTGTACATAACTGCAAGGCTACAGGTGAAGAATTTGGTGGCCATTCCAATAATTGCGCTAATCCACATCCAGAATATCGCTCCCGGCCCCCCTATAGCTATTGCCACTGCAACCCCGGCAATATTCCCCATGCCAACCGTGGCAGCAAGAGCGGTAGAAAGAGCCTGAAAATGGCTTATTTCCCCGGGATCATCGGGATTATCATATTTCCCTCTTAAAACCTGCAGCGAGTGTACGAGGTATCTAAAAGGGAGGAATCTGGATCTTATAAGGAGGTAAAACCCTCCGCCAATAAGTAATATTAAAAGAGGGAGTCCCCAGACAAAAGAAGCGAACTGGGCAATGAAATTATCTACTGTGGCCATAAGCAAATATAAGTATTGGCGGCATACCGGCAAATTTTAAATATGGGCCATAATTTCCAGTTTTTATACACTACTGTCCCGTAAAAGAGTCTGGACTGCTTCGCTGCCGGAATTTAGAATCTGGAATAAAATATAGATTTTTGGAAAAGGTCCGTTTACCAACTTCTAAAAAGCCTGAATTTTCCTGAACTATTTCAGGTTCAAAACCTCCCCTGGTTGAGGTGTATATGTCCTTTGACTGGGTATAATAAGGCTTAAGGAAAAAAATGAATATTTTAAGCGGACACCAATGGTTTTTATATATAGAAATGGAAAATCCTTTCGTGCTAGAGATTAGTTTACGATTTCGGTGATTTGTTAACGAGGGTTAAGCGGAAGGACTGTGTACTTAAATAGAATGCCGGACCCAATTCTCCCCAAAGGCCCTACCCAGATGGTCGAATCAGGAACCGGCACTTTACTTTAGTGTTCTAAATAAGCTTAAGATCCTTAACTATGCTTATTAAATGAGGTGTAGTCCTGGCATTAAAATTTTCCCGCAGTTCTTTGAGCCTTTTTTCAATGGCGCTCTTACTGTTAGGTGATATGTTTTGTTCTAAAAATTTTTCCCGTATCTCATCCTGGGTAAGTCCCTGGGATACACATTTTAACATGGTCACCTCAAAAGGATCCAAAGTAATAAGGTTTTCTTGTTTCAGGCTTCTTTCAATCCTTGGGGAATTATAACTTTTGCCTCTTTTTATTTGGAGGATAGCTTCTTTGAGTTCACTCAATCCCCTCCGGTCTTTGCAAACATAGGCGTTTATATAACCGGTCTCCCACAGGGACTTTACGGTATGAGGATGGTCTTCTATTGAATTCACAATGACCTTTATATTGGGATCCTCGAGTTTGATCTTTTCTATTAATTCCTTGCCTGAAGTGATCTTCTCTACCCTGTGATCACTTTTAAAAGATAGATCGCAAATAAGCAAATCAAAAGGTTCATTGTCCAGAATAGCCTTTTTGGCCAGGAGAAAAGCCTGGTCACAATACTGGGCATGTGCCACGAGGGGAATTTTGAATTCATCAAGCACACTTCCTACAGCGTGGTTCACACTATCCATATCTTCAGCTACAAGGACTTTTTTAAACATAATTACACCCTTAAAAGGATTTTAATCCAGAATTTTTATTATTCCTTTTCCTTGATTCCAAAGGTAATTGTTCCTGTTTGAGATTAATTACGGTTTTCCACATTCTACCTCATTTTTGTGGAGTTTTGAGCCAAACCTGGATCTTTTTTTCATTAATTATTAATCACTGGCGTCCGGTAAAAATAGTATTTCTTGTTTTAATCTTAATAAACCTTGATTCTACATCACTTCGATTTTGATTTCCGGCTTATGGGGGCCCTAGATCAAAAAGATTGGGTGCAAGCTGTATATTTTTTGGATAAATGTTAGGATCTGCTGATTTTAAAAGTAAGTCTGTAACTCTCACATAATTCATTAAATGAAGCCTGAATAGCCCACAGATAACCGAATATGATAATCTACAACGTCGCGACCCTTTTCGAGCTATTTGGACGAGTAAATCCGCTATAAGTGCACACCAGATTTGAATTCGTATTGCATTCTTATTATCGCCAATAAAGCTGGTGATCTTAAGGTTTTGCTTGAGCCTTTTAAATAAAAGCTCAATTTGCCATCGCTGCTTGTATATTTCTGCAATTGTGCAAGCAGGCAGCTGCATATCATTGGTAATAAATTCAATTTCCCGTTGATCTTTGTGATCATAAAACTTTATAATGCGGCATTTTACTTTTTGTTTTTGCTGGCTATGCCCTAATTCTGCTCTACAGTCTTCCAATATGCCATATTGCTCATCCTCCTTAGTTAAGAGGTTATAATTCCCCCAAGTTACTTTGCATCTTTTGTGCAGTCGGCTTACAAAACTGACATCGTTTTTACTCCAATGAATAAATAAACCAAAATTTAAGTATGCCTTATCAAAAACTACAATGGTCTGTGCAGGAAGTTTTTTAAATCGGGGCATAAAATTTTTATCATTTTCCGCTGCTTTAGTAATCATTATTAAAGAAGGAACTTGTTCTTTTAGCCACATTCCAGTATGTATTTTAACTCCTCCCTTACGCCTCCCATTTGCCATAGCATTACCACAGGCCTTCATTATATTCTTGAAAAGGGTAACAGTTGTAGAATCAACCAAAAATAGCCTAGAGAGCCATTTTTCATTTTTAGGTATACTGCTGTCCGAGAAAAAACGATAGTGCTGCTTATATATGCTTATAAAGGTTTTTTCAAACAACTCAGAACACCGGCGCATATTAGCATCACTCACGGTGCTTCTGCATGGCATAGAACTCATTCCCAAATGTTTTAAACTTTGATTATGTGCTGCTAAACCAGAGCATAACTCACGTAATCCGCCAACATTCTCAATAACCGCAAACAACATACAGACCAGGTGATCCCAGGATGTAAAACGTTTGGTATAGCGATCTGTACGTAATTGGCCAACAATACGATTAAAATTGTTCCGGGGAATAAAAGATAACAGCTGTCCGAGAACCGGCATTCCAGAATTTCTTGTAATTTTGTCCATAATGTCCGCTTTAAGTGGAACCTTTAAAGGGAGTCTGTGGTCGAAAACGAGGACTCCCTTTTTTCATGGTATTAAGGTAGGATTTAATTTGGTTTACCGGACGCCAGTGAATTATTAATTTATAATCAAAAGTTTAATAAGCTGTATTGGGGTTTATATTTTTTTCTCATTTTTATTTGAATCCAATGACCCATTCTTCAATTCTTAGATACTGCGGTGAACATCTCCTGTCCAAAGCAGCATCACCTACCCGGTAGAAAGTAGGTTAATTTAGTTCTTCGAAATTCTCCCGAATTATTTGTTCCTTATTCTTACTCAAATAATTTACAAATGAAAGGGCTACCGGGGAGAGATTTTTTCCTTTGAGCCAAACCAGTTTCCAACGTGACTGTATGGGAAAACCATCCACAGGAATAATTTTAAGGATACCGGTTTTTAATTCATTCCTAATCCCTATGATGGGCATAATGGAATAGCCAAGATTGGCGATTATCGCCTGTTTAACAGCCTCATTGGAAGTTAATTCCATTTTCTTTGTCACCGGGATCTTCTTTTGTTTAATATATTTTTCCATTATATGACGGGTCCCGGAACCGGTTTCCCTGAATATTAAGGGGATATTCTGCAGTATCTTTTTTCCAAAATTAGAAAGGTCCTGCTCCTCCCTTGAACTACCAACCAGATAAAGTTTGTTCTCCATTAATTCGATTTCATCTACCTGCAGGTTTTCTGGCATGACAGATACCAAAGCAAAATCCACTTCATTTTTTTCAAGGCTTTCCCTCACCCTGGACCTGTTTGTAACATCGAGGACAAGCTCTATTCCCTGGTGCTGCTTGATGAAATTTGTAAGAAAAGTGGGTATCACATATTTACCTGTGGAGACCGAGGTGATCCTTAAAGTTCCAATAAGCTCTCCTTTATATGCCGCTGCTTTTGAGTTTATAGCATTTACTTCTTGTAGGATCCTACCCGCTGCTTCGGCAATTTCCTGCCCAAATTCTGTAATGAAGATCTTTCTGCCAATATTCTCTATGAGTGGTATCTCGAACTGCTCCTGGAGGTTGCGTACCTGTATAGAGATTGCCGGCTGTGAGAGATGAAGCTCTTCTGCAGCCTTTGTAATACTTCCCAGCCTGCTCACCGTGTGAAAAACCTGAAGTTGATGTAAGGTATAATTCATAAGTACAATTTATGCAAGGCATTAAATATATAAAACAATTTAAACAATTAAACTACTGTAATTTTGTAGTATATTTTTTACAACCATGATGAACACGATAGAAAAACCTACAAATGACCCAGATAAGCTGCTAAAGCTTATCAAAGAAGGGGATGCAGAGTTGTTACTGGCAGAAGGTGACCTGGGAAAGGGTTTTAATAAGTTGATCAATCTTGACCTTATTTCTATAGAAGACGGCAAAGTGAAAATAACTTTGCTGGGAGAGGAGGCGCTGGAAACAGGAATAGAACCCGTTATTGCCAAAAAAGATAAGTTCCAGGAGGTTCAAACGACGAATACAAATGTACATGTTGTCAAACCGAATTTTAATAAAAAAATATGGCTACTGGGACTACTGCTGTTTTTGTTTTTGTTGGTCCTCCTGGCTTCGCAGATGATCTCCTGAAACTTTAAAAAGCAAATTCATATAATTCCCGTTTAGCCGGGAATTTTTTTTTTTGACGCAGCCTGAAACTGGTAACTTTCTATTATAATCTTTAAAAATCACAGGAAGTATAGAGAAATCCTAAGAAAGTGAATATATTCTATGCTGAAGCATGGATGAGATAAGGCTTAATTACCCGTGGCCTGTATAAGCGGCCCTATTGCACAGGCCTACTATGGAGAGATCCCTGAAAAATTGAGAGCAGCTGCCATGAAAATGTTACCTGAAGGTATGCGTGCGGTTATTGATGATTTTTATTAGCATATTATGAAAATAATTAATTAAAGCTGTATTAAGAATAAAAATCTCCCTGCGGGCAGGTAGAAACTAAAAGATCCGCAGCTTTTCGGTGCGGATCTTCAGTTAGGGATCGTCTTCATTTATTTCATTTTAAAGGATTTAATTACTTACTACACGGCCGTCCCTTGTTTCCCCGGGGATGAATTTCACTCGTTTAACTTCTTTCCCGTTCACAAGTTTCACCTTGTATTTTTGATTTTCGAGATTATTCTTGGTGCCGGAAGCAATATATAAATTACCTGCCATACTCCACCCTATATTGTCGTTGTAGATTTCACTCCACACAGCTCTTGGAAGTGTGATATCTCTAAACTTTTGAAAGGTATCCTTTAATTCTCCGTTGGCGTCATAAGTGGCTAATAGAAATCCCTTGTTACTTATAAATTTAACTTCAATTTCTTCATATTCATCTAGATCCAGAGACGCCAGACTAAAATTCTCTTCAATGAATTTTATAGGATCTTTAGAAAAGTAGTTTGCATAGTTTTCCTTTACTTCTATAGTGACATTCCCAAGGTTTGAGGAGGTTTTTACTTTTTGAAAGGTTACTGTTGCAGGATCCAGTGGGATCACCTGGCTGTGAAGGTTGCCCATAAGACACACCAGGAAGAACGATAAAAATACTGTTTTCATAATAAAGGTATTAAAGGTTAATAATAATTAAATGTAACCCGGAATACCTCGTTCTGCAATCGCCTTTTAAGATGGTTTTTTATACTCGAAATGGGTTTAAAGTCACGCAACTAATCGGTATAGGTGATGAATTAAAACCGTGGAAGTTTAAAGCAAATTTTTGTTTACAGCTTTAAGATAAAAAGCCGCCATATACCTTAGAATTTTATGCGACCTGAAAGGATCTTTGCGATGGCTTCCTTCCCGCAGTTCACATGCAATTTATTATAGATATTGCGCAGGTGAGACCTTGTGGTATCATAAGCAATATTAAGTTCTGCTGCGATCATTTTAATACTATAACCCTTTACCAGCAATTTCAACACCTCCCTTTCCCTCTCGGTTAATCCGAATTTATCACCGGACTCTCTGGGGTCTCCCTGGAAAAAGTGCAATACTTTTCTTGCAATTGCGGGAGACAGGGGTACTCCACCTTTACGTACCTCCTCAATTGAATCAAAAAGATGCATAGGAGAAGTAGATTTTAATATATAACCATCTGCACCCGCGCAAAGGCTTTTAAATAATTTATCATCATCTTCAAATTGGGTGTACATAATAATAGAAATGCCGGGGTCTACCCCTTTAATAACAGGAAGGGCAGAGATCCCATCCATACCGGGCATATCTATATCAAGAAGTACCACCTCCGGCCTGTCTTTTTCGATCAATTTCTTTGCATCCAATACATTTTCATACATTCCGGTGATCTCATAATCATTATTATACTGGAAGAGAGACTTAAGTAAGTTTCTAAGCTTCTCATTATCTTCAAATATTACAAGTTTAACAGCCATACTTAAAAGTTTAAGTTTTACCTATGAAGAGATAGAAAAGGACCGGCGATCAAAAGGAACGTGCAGGAGGACATGAGTTCCTTTATTATGTTGAGACTCGAGTGAGATCCTGCCTTTCCATTTATTCACCCGCTCCCGGATATTTTTAAGCCCATTCCTGGAACTTTCCTGCGTGGTATCAAACCCACACCCATCATCCTTAAATTCCATTACAAAATGATCATTTTCTATAGCAATCCTGATATATATCCTGGTTGCCCTTGCGTGTTTTTTTATATTATTCAGCAATTCTTTAAATACCAGGAAGAGTTCCCGCCGCTTCTGCATAGACATCCTTTTTTTCCTGAATTTACCTTTTACCTCAATTTGAAAATCATACTGGCCATCTAGAGTCTCGCCTGCATATCTTCGCATTTTTGCCACGATCTCCTCAAGGCTTTCATCTTTCATTTTAATATTCCATACAATCTCGTCCAATGCTCTGGCAGATGCTTCCACCTCTTCCTCTATTTTCTGCAAATACATGGCTTCCGGCTTATCTACTCCCAGTTTTCTTCTGGATATTGCAGAAAGCACTTGTATATTGGTGAGCCTGGCGCCAAGGTCGTCATGAAGATCGGCAGAGATGTTGTTCTTAACACGCTGAACCCGGAGTAATTGATAAACCCTGTATTTATGCAACCCATAAATAAAAGCCATTAATAAAACTCCAACAAGGAGTAAAAACCACCATTGTTTCCAAAACGGTACAGCTATGGAAATAATTAAAGAGGTAAGAGGTGCCCTGGATCCCGCTTTATTTGCGACCCTAACCCTAAAGATATAGTCGGCAGAGGGCAGGTTGGTATATGCTGTATAATTACGATCCATAGCATCTACCCAATCCTCGTCGTATCCTTCCAGCATATATTGATAGAGGGTATTATCGGCTGATAGGTAATCGAGTACCGTATAATTAAAGGAGAGGGAGTTTTGATTGTATGGTAAGCTAAGCCTGGTCAAATAGGTGATGACGGTATCAGTACTTACCGGTTTGTTACCAACCATCGCCCCGGTTAGGACCACGGGAAGTTCATTGCGGTCACTGGAGATCTTTGACGGATTGAAATAGGTGAGCCCGCTTATGCCTCCAAAATAGAGATTCCCGTTTTGGTCCCGGTGGTATGCGCCTGTATTGAATTCATTGCTTTGCAAACCATCGGTTACCGTGAAGTGCTGGAGCTGTCTTATTTCGGGACCCAGACTGGTTGTATAATAATCTAATTTAAACAAGCCTCTGTTACTACTTACCCAAACCCTCCCTTTTTGTCCGGGTAAAATACCGTAGATCATATTATTATGTAAAAAATTGGAATCATCCAGCAGCTGTGTCCTCCCTGTCTCCAAATGGATCAATAGGATTCCCCGTCCCGCGGTTCCTGCCCATAACCACCCATCTTCATAAAAAAAACTCTTAATACCTGTTTCCCCGCGAAGGGTTTCCTCTATTAACGGATGGTTTACCCGGTTAAATTTCTCCCCTAGAATGTCCAATAGATAAATACCTTCTTCTTCATATCCAAGAACAAGGGTCTTTTCATCGAGCTGCATCAAAGCCTGCAGGTTTGCGGCCTTTAGCTTCCTGTTCCCTTGTGACGGAAGCAAATATTGCTTTTGCATCCCCAGCTCCTTATCTATAAGCAACAGGCCTCCACTCCTGGTAGCTACCCACATTTGACCCCTCCCGGCGGGAATAAGGACCCATTGGGTATTGCACTCTATCCTTGCTCCAGCTTCCACAGCATCTGTAGTAAACCATTTTTTGATATTCCCGGTTAAGGAATCCAGGATAATCAAGCCATTTCCCTGTGTCCCTATCCAAAGGTCGCCTTCACCATCAACCTGTAAAGATACCACCCTGTCATAATTGCTTATCCCGGGTTTATAGGGAGAAAGGTGCAGTGTAGCAAAATCCTGAAGTTTAGGATCAAAGGAGGTCAAACCCTGTCCAGATGTTCCCAGCCAAATACGTCCTGTGGCTGTGGTTGTTATCGCCCGTATTTGCTCAATACTTATATTCTCTTTTACTTCCCTGGCAGTAATGGTCCTGAGGGTATTAAACTGCTCATCAAAATAGCTTACCCCTCCCCCGTCTGTTCCTATCCAGATACCGCCCCTGCTATCTTCTTTAACAGATAAGACATCCTGAAAGTTTATGGATTTTGGATCCTGCCTATTGGGCATAAGATTCTTAATGACACGGGCAGCTGTATTAATAACAAAAAGACCTTTCCCATAGGTTCCTACCCATATCCTGTTCCTGCCATCTGCATATATAGTTTCTACCACAAGATCCTCAGGAAGTTCCCCGGCCTCATAGCCGGTAAATTTCTGAAAGTTTTGATCTTCGGGACCTCTTCGATAGATCCCATTGCCGAGACTGCCCAACCAGAGAGTTTTGTCTGCTGTTTCAGTTATAACATTTGAATTGATCCCCTTAAGAAAGTGATTGGCCTGGTCACCCTTAAAACCGGTTAAGCCATTAGGGGTTAATATCCAAATATTCTTGTTGCTATCCTCGTAGATAGCCCGAATCCTGCTATGTAGTAGCTTTTTTCCTTTTGCTGCTTCAGGACTATAATGTTCCAGACTATTATTTTTATTTATTAGAATAGCCCCATCCTGGAGAGTTCCAATCCACATTCGTCCTGATTTGTCATTATAAAGATATGTAGCGGCAGGAATGTTATGATGGACATAGCCGGGTAAACTTAGCGGAGTAAATTTATGGGTGTAAAGGTCCAGTTTGGCGACCTTTCCACCTCGTTTGATCATCCATAACTTTCCGGGAGTGGCCAGAAGTTTTCCAAGTTGGGCATTATCCGGGGTGGTTATATCATCAAATGCCACCGGAAATACAAGAAAATTCTTTCCATCATATCTATTGAGCCCTTCCTGGGTGGCAAACCACATGAATCCTGAGGGATCCTCGGCAATATCTATTACAGAATTCTGGGAGAGACCTTCATTTATTGTAATATTTTTAAACACAAAATTTTCCTGCTGTGGAATAGATAAAAAACTATTGAACAGAAGATAAAATAATATAAGGCCCCTACGATTTCCCATTCAAAATTCTCACCGGGAGGACCGTATTAAATTATACATTTAATTTGGAAAAAGTAAAAAAGAAGCAAAAATAAAAAAGTTAAATAATTAAATATCAGTCAATTATTTTCACAACTTCTATAAATAGTTATATTTTATTAAGAAAGCACCAGCATTTTATTCCACGTGTAAGCTCAAAAATTTGTGAAGGAAAGATGTTTCAAGATTAATCACCACTTTATTAAAAGTTAACTGCCGTTATAAGTTTCAGGCAGGTAGGGGTGGTGTGAAGATTTTTTTTAAGATAGGAAACCTAAGGCACCTTATTATTGCAGGGCAAACAACCCATCTGTCCAGTTACCGGAAACCTTTTTAAGGGAAGAACTGGCTGCCGGTTGTTCGAGAATTACGATATTCTTATGGGCACCGTTGCGTAAATAGCTGCTCAGGATCTTATTTGTATGATAGGTAGCTTCTTTTATTCTCAGGAAAGGGTCAAGGTCTTCAACAGTAGCAATTGATACATCTGTATCTATAAAGCCGTAACCCATATAACGGCCCTCTTTTATATAAACAAATGCTTCCTCCTTAAAATGCCGTCCTTTTTCCCTTATTATATATGTTGAATTCTCCTCCCCAAGGGATGCAATGGCCGCAAGTACTTTTTTATTATATGAAGATATAGATTCTTTTCCTTCACAAACACCTTCACAATTTTGTATGCTGTAATGGGAGCATACCTCCACATTGCTTTGCAGGGTACAAAAGCGGGGGCAAAGATTAAAATCTTCACACAACTGCTCCAGCTTTTCAGCAGCACGAAGCCGGTTATAAAATGTACCTACAGAATTATTTAAGGTCCTGGTAGTTCCCAGGGCAAGCTGGATAACCCCCTTTTGGTTGGTGTAACTAATGATCTGGTAAACCGTTCCCGGCCGCTTTTGGGCACGATTAAATTTTGGATAATGCTTCTTAATTTTTTCAGCCTCCAGCAAAAGGGCGATAAGTTCATTCCCTGTGGTTTCATAATCAATATGATAGGTTTCCTGCCCCAACTTATATTCTTTTGTCCCTTTATCGTAAAAATGGGAAATCACCCTTTTTTTAATATTTATAGCCTTTCCCGCATAGATCACCTTGTGCTTATTATCCTTAAAGAGATAGATCCCGGGATCATCTGGCAAGTCAAATATTTGTTCTGCTTCAAGATGCGGCGGCAAGGTAGCCTCTCTGGATCGTGCATGCAAAAACGACCTCATCACTTCAAAATTCGTATCCAGGCCAAGCAGTCTTTGAAACAGGATCACTGTGGCATCTGTATCCCCTTCTGCCCTGTGCCGTGAAGTTATTGGAATATTGATGGAATCGCACAGGCGTCCCAGGCTATAGGAGAATAGCCCCGGGATGAGCTTACGCGAGAGGCGAACCGTACACAATTTCCTGCGGGTAAATTCAAATCCCAGTTCCCTGAACTCATTGCGCAGCACGTTATAATCGAAATTGACATTATGAGCAACGAAGATCGCATCGCGGGTCATTAGCTCAATATCCTTTGCAACTTCATGAAACCTTGGGGCATTTGCAACAAGAGCATTGTCAATTCCTGTAAGTGCAGTGATATATGAAGGGATAGGCTTTTCGGGATTTATGAGACTGGTATACTTGTCCAGCACTTTATTCCCCTTAAGCAGCACGATGCAAATTTCTGTAAGCCTGTTCCCGCTCATCCCACCTCCCGTGGTTTCTACATCTACAACTGCAAATAATTGATCCTTCATGTATTTTGTGCTGAAGAAACAAAAGTATGAATTATTTTTATTTATTTGGATAATTTCCTAATAAGTGGATTTTATCCAATGCACTCTTAATTTGCAATATTAGGGACCTTAATAATTTGACCAAAAAACAGGGCATTAAAAAATAATTTATTGGTGCCATACCAGGTGCCCCTAAAATTGGGATTATCTATAAAAGAGATCACCCTTCCCCTGCCTGCCTTGCTGACCAAAGTAGAAGCTGTGCCGGGTATCTTCTCCAGGTTTTCACGGGAAACATACCCGCTAACTAATGGGTTCTCCTTATATACAGCTACTGTACTATATGGATTTTTAGAAGGTTTCAACAGCGTATTATTGTTCTTGTAAACGATAAGCTCCCTTTCTTTATATCCGAATCCAAGCGGATGGGTGATATCAAGGTCCACCCTATACATCGAACCTCCTATGATCTTTGCTCCTTCAGTAGCTTCGGCAGTTTCGAAATCCCGGCGTACAGTTGTTTCGCCATTAGTTGCGGTATCTTTTTTCACCTCAAGTTCTTCAGCAATGATCTTATTATTAATCGCCCAGGTCACAGCCGATTTTTGGAGAATAAGCGTGTTTCCTTTTTCCACCCAGGCTTTGATGTTTTGCACATCCTCCTCATCCAGCAGGTTATAATTTCCCTGTACCATGATCAATTCGTTATACCTGTCCAGATCCAGGCGGCTGAAGTCCAGAATATCCACCTTCGTCAAAGGCATCTTCAGTTTACTGTCCAGCATGTGCCAAATCTCTCCCGCCTCATACTGCGAGGTTCCCTTTCCTATAATAAGTAGTGGTTGTGGCTTCTCCAAAGCTTCAAAGGACCGGCTGCCAAGATCAACCCCGGTAGTACTAAATCCCCCTGTAACAGCTTCTACAGGCACCCTGTTTTCTACTGCAACCTCCCTCATAATTTGATATAACTCCTCAGGAGATAATTCCTGGATCGCTACCGGCACCATAATACTTCCATAGCTAAATTCCTTCTCCCCATTCACGGTCTTAATACTAAATGGTTTATATGCGACACGCGTGAGTATTCCTTTTTGCTGAAGTTTATATAGTACCGCAGGGGCGTTATAATCTTCCCAGCTAAAAATATAAGCGTAATTGCTTTTTTCTACGGAAAGATCTCCAGGCTCCATAAATGTGCTATCTATCCTGGAGCCGCGGTTAAATGTCCTCACCTGACTTTTATTGAGGGTAGCTGAAGGTAATCCATAGGCATGCACCATTGACCAGGCTGAAGTATCGTAAAAGAGACTATCCTGAAATTGAGTAACTGTATCAAATATTGAAGCCACCATCCTGAACTGTGGCTGACTTCCAGGGACAAAATATGACCTGCCGGCCTCAAATCTCCTGTTTCCGGCTATTAGGTCCCGGTTGTTTTCATAAACCTCTATTTTATGGCGCAGGAGCAAGTCCATAAATGCCCTGATCCTGTTGGAGTCACCTGCATCTCCAAAAATATATCCCCGTGAAGGATGATCCTCAGCCTGGGTGATAGCCGATTCAAAAAATTCCTTCTGGTGACGAAGGAAAACCTCCCTGTTCTCTACCGCCGCTTTTACTGTGGCAAGGCTATTTACTAAATGATTTCGAATTGTAAAGGCAAAGGAGAGATCGCCATGAATACTCTCCTGCAAGTGCCCTCTTGAACTTGCCTGTTCAAAAACCAGCCCCAGCCCACCCTGGATATCGGGATATGTAGATCCATATCCCGGGTAGGAATTATCAAATACCTCCTTTGTAAAATACAGGGAACCTATTTCATCCATCGCACCGGCAAAATATGGTGCCAGCAGGTTATTGAGCCCTTCATAATTACTGCGGGGAATGATCGGATTTTCAGAACCAAACGGTTTGGTAGGTTCAAAAAAGTATGTACTGTTCGTACCCATCTCATGGAAATCGGTTACCACATTTGGGTACCAGCGGTGATAAAAATCTATCCTGGCCTTGCTCTCAACGTGCACCAGGGGCAGCCAGTCGCGGTTTAGGTCAAACCAATAGTGGTTAACCCTGCCGCTGGGCCATACTTCATTGTGCTCCCTGTCATTGGCATCTGCCACAGGAGGGAAACTGCGATGCATATTTGCCCAATTTGTATGCCTGTCACGGCCGTCGGGATTTAGCACCGGCTCTACAAAGATAACTGCCTCTTCCAGGTACCGCAAAACTTCGAGATCATTGGAAGCAGTAAGATAATAGGCAGTAAGCATTGCGGCCTCACTGCTGGAGGGCTCGTTGCCGTGCACATTATATCCCAGCTGAATGATCACCGGCATCCCGTCCAGAGAAGGTAAAGAAGGTTCCTGCTTTATGAGCTGCAGGTGTTCCTGGCGTATGGTTTCCAGGTTATTATAATTTTGTTCACTTGTAATTGTAGCTACGATCATAGACCGTTGCTCATAGGTTTTTCCAATTTCCTGTATATGAACCCTGTTTGATACCCTTGCCAATTCTTCAAAATAAGCTACCAGCCTGTCGTGACGGGTATGGAACTCACCAACTTCATAACCTAAAAATTCCTGCGGACTTGGTATTTCCTCACTTAAGGATTTATTACCGGGAAAGAAATATTCCTGCTGTGCTGCGGCAGGAAAAATTATGATCATTAAAAAAACCAGGGGGAGAAAAAACTGTTTCATATTTATAAATTCTAAGAACTTCAAATGTAAGGCTCAGCAACTAAAATAGAATAGCAGTATTAGATTTTTATTCCCCTGAAAATAGAATTTAAGAAGCAGGTGGCGATGTCCATGATTCTGGAGCCCGTTTTATAAAAACCTGAAGTACAGGAAGAAATTGGATTAAGTTTTAAACTTTTAGTTTGAGAATTTCCCTGAAAAGCTCCTTCACCTCTTCCAGGTCCTGCACCCCATAATCGGCATAAGTGTTTTGGGAGTGTTCGCCTACAAGAATTCCAAGATTGTTCTTAACATATTTGAAAGCATCTTCATCTGTCACGTCATCGCCTACATAAATGGAAAAATCTTCGGGGCCAGCTCCAAGCTGAGATTTCAGAAACTCCACAGCTTTACCTTTATGCCAGTCTATGGAGGGTTTTATCTCAATTACTTTCTTTCCCTCGGCTTTGGAGAGCTCTGGGTATTCACTGACGGTTTTCAGCACCAGGTCGTGCACCTCCTGCTCGTGTTCTTTGGCTACCTGACGGTAATGCACGGCAAGGGTAAATTTTTTCCGTTCAAAATCCACTCCCTGGATATGCTTCAATTCCTCCTTAAGCATAGGTTCAATTTTTTCAAAAACAGGCAATACCTTCTCTGCCTCTTCATGATCTTTGGAAAATCCATTTGGCCCTGAGATCTCATAGCCGTGGCTGCCGGCATAGTATATATTATCGATTCCTGCCTTTTTGCTCACGTCGGCAAGTCCACGCCCGCTTACCACAGCCAGGGAAAATTTCTTTGCCAGTTTTTCTACCAGCCCTTTCATTTCACTTGAGATCGCGGCATCGGCATGGTGCTCCACAATAGGTGCCAGGGTGCCATCAAAATCAAGGAAAATAAGTGGCTTATGACGCTTTATGTTCTCTGATATTTCTTCAAAATTTTTTATAGCAGAGGGCAGTTCTGCAGGAGTTCGTTCTTTCTTAATATTCATGCTCTTTTTTTTCAGGCCACTTAAAATACAGATTTAATTTGAGCTTTGAAAAAATTTGGGATTGCTTTGATATTTTGCATAAAGATTACACGGATTTTGACGGATTACACTGAGATTAATCATTAGGCTTAAGCCCTCAAATTAACCAAGCCCTATTCAACCAATTTCAATCCGTACTAACAAATTAACCAACCCTGAATTAACAATTTACCAATTTAAACATACTTCCCTTCTTCAATCATCATCTGCGCAATTTTCCTGCGGGCATCTTTAATATTGAACTGTACTGGCATCGTCAAACTTTCCAGCCAACTTAACAGCTGGGAACGTTCCTCGCCATCTGCAAACCCAAAGATAGCCTCCTGCCCTGCCTGCCTTATCTTTTCAACCGACTCATATATAAACACATTGGCTATATCTTTATTTTTGTGCGGCGCAGAATCTTGCCCCTCACTCTTCAGGTTCGCTATTTTTGTAATTACTGCCTCCAAAAGATACACCTGCATCACCATATCTGAAACATGCATAAGCACCTCCTGTTCTTCCTTCAGCTTTTTCCCCAGCTTTTGCGTTGCTGCTTCAAGAATAAGCAGGTTGGCGTTTTTAAGTTCTTGCAGGATTACTAATGATTCCTTTGGTCCCCTGGCGGGCTTTTCACTATCAGTTTCACCAGTAGTAAGATCTGCCTTTATTTTCCTACCCCTTTCCAATAACTTCAGCTCTCCCGTGTTCGCCTTCTTCAGCAACATATCAACAATCAGCATCCTGTTTATCTCATTGGTGCCTTCATAGATGCGGGTGATTCGGGCATTTCGATATAACCTGGCCATGGGAGCGTCTTCAGAAAAGCCCATTCCGCCAAAGATCTGTACCCCCTCATCTACCACCAGGGCCAGGCTTTCAGATCCATAAACCTTAATTACAGCACACTCAATTCCGTAGGCCGATACTGCCGCGACCTCAGCCTTTTCTGCTGAAAGGCCGCCTGCTTCAAGGGCATTTATCTTATCATCTATATACTTTCCGGTGAGGTAAGTAGCTGCCTCCAGGGCAAAAATACGCACCGCCATTTGTGCCAGCTTATGCTGGATCGCACCAAAATTGCTTATGGATGTTCCAAACTGCTTTCGCTCCTTTGCATAGGCCACAGCCAGGTCAAAGGCAGTTTTGGAGGTGCCAATGGCCCCTGCACCCAGTTTTATGCGTCCGCCATTAAGCACATTGAGAGCGATCTTAAATCCCTCTTCCCTTTCTCCCAACATATTCTCAAGTGGCACCCGTACATTATTGAAAAATACCTGCCGCGTGGAGGAGCCTTTAATTCCCATTTTACGCTCCTCTTCGCCCAGGCTTATTCCGCCAAACTCTTTTTCCACAATAAATGCTGAAAGGTTCCTGTCATCCTCCACTTTCGCAAAGACAATAAACACATCTGCAAAACCGGAATTGGTGATCCACATTTTTTGTCCGTTAAGCACATAAGCAGCCCCTTCTTCCACCGGAGTGGCCCTGGTCTTTCCGGAGTTGGCATCAGATCCTGCATCGGGCTCAGTAAGGCAATAGCAGCTTTTCCACTCCCCGCTCACCAGTTTAGGCAGGTACTTTTGCTTCTGGGCATGTTTACCGTAAAAAAGTATGGGGGCGATGCCTATGCTGGTTTGCACCCCGAAAGTGGGTGAAAATTCCGATACCCGCCCAACTTCCTCTGTTACCCGCAGGATTGTAGTGAAAGAAACCGGGAGTCCGCCAAATTCTTCAGCGATCCCAAGACCTAAAAGCCCCAGTTCCCCCGCTTTTTCCAACAGGGCAACAGAGCGGCTATGCTCCTTCTGGTGCTCCATTTCTTCCGCATGCGGCTGTACCTCCCGCTGTATGAATTCTTTCACACTGCCAAGGATCATTTTTTCTTCTTCTGAAAATTGGGCCGGTAGATGATTGCCTGTTCCAGCCGTACGCACTAAAAACGCGCCGCCGGTTCTTTGCTCCTGGTTTTTCTGAATTGTTTTCATAACTGGTGGGTTAGCCTCCCGAATTCCCTTCGGAAGTATGGTTGTTTATATAAAATTCCTGCTCTTTTAAAGTTCTATAAGCCGTCCCTCACCAATCTCTTCCCTGAGGTGCGGATAATGACGCTGAAGTTCGCTCATAAAGAATTCATAGGGGATATCCTCAAACCGGCCATAATCGTGCAGGTATTCCATGAACTTCCCGCCCCGCCGGTCGAATTCCTGGAAGATCACATCTTTGTGTGCATTAAACTCCAGTGGAGCTACGCCCAGCCTTTCACAAAGCTCTTTATTAAATACCGGGGTCATTTTGATCCACCGCCCGCCGATATACACCTCTGCAAAGCCATGAAAAACCAGCACATTTGTTTGCAAAACCTCCTCCAGCCTGGCAGTGCCAATATGATTGCGCACATTGGCAAAACCCATTCGCGCAGGTACCCCAATCACCCGTGCAGCCGCGGCAAAGAGACCGCTTTTTTCCACGCAATACCCATATTCCCTGCCGGTGAGATGGCTGGCCCTCATCGCTTCCCGTGAAAAATCCAGCCTGTAAGGATCATATCTAAACCCATCTCTCACAGCATAATATAAAGCTTCCAGTTTCTCCACATCGCCGATAAACCCACTTGTATGTTTCTCCACAAACTCCTGTACCGCAGGATGGCCGGAGTCGAGGAATTCGGTGGGTTTAAGAAAGGGGTCTAATGAGGCGTTTTTCATGTTAGGGCTAAGCATTGTTTTGTTATTGAATAGAAAGCAATACTTCTGTAATTTACATAATTTTTATATTATTAAATAAGCCTTTTTTTGTGATGAGTGATGGAATAAAGCAGTTGCCTGGTGATAGAAAATTTTTCACGCAAAGGCCGCAAAGTGAAACCGCAAAGCACGGAGAGAAAAAATCCTTTGCGCTCTCTGCGTAATTTGGTGATTTGGAATTTGGTGCTTGGGTTTTGTTGTTTTAGCTGCCTGTTGATGGAAAATTTTTCACGCAAAGTCCACAAAGTAAAACCGCAAAGCACGCAGCGAATAAACCCTTTGCGCCCTTTGCGTAAACCTTAGCGCACTTTGCGTGAAATGGATATTACCATTATATCATAAGTAAAATTCTCCTCCATAGACCCCCAACCCCCTAAAGGGGGCAAAATCTTCCTATTTCTCCACTTAAATCTTTGCAGGATCAAAAGTCCCCTTCAGGGGATTTAGGGGTCCTTCGGAAGAAAAATAATCTCGTAATAGAACCTCCCCGAAAAACTCCCCGAAACTCCGTCCCTCACTCCGTTTCCTCCGGGTTAAGTCAGTCATTTAAGAAAAAACATTCGTGCATTCGTGGCTAAAAAAAGAATCAAGAGTCAAGAGCCAGGAATCAAGACAGAGAGAAAAAAGACAAGTCTAAATTGAATATTCCCCCGTCCAGACTTCCCCCTCTCCCCTTTTTTTCACCCGACAACAGACAACCCACAACTGACAACCTTTCCAAATCCAGATTATTCTCTCTCCTGAATTTTCAAACCCACAACCTACAACATACAACCTACAACCTCCCCTGTGCAAAACTCTGTTGAAAACAATTCCCTCCCTCGCCAGAAATACCCACTTTGATTCCTATTTTTACTCTATAGATTTTGTAACTGTTGAGTATTACCTGAGGTAATAAACAAGGGGAATCATGTGAGAAACATGAGCTGTTGCGCAACTGTGAGTAATTTAATTACAAGCCAGGATACCTTCTCTACAGTCCAGACTATTACTTTCGCATAAAAAGTAAATGTCCCGTTGCATACTTGTGGCTGCCTGTCACATATCTCCCCGGCACATCTCTCTTTATGCTTTTGAATTATTAACCTAATAACAAAAGTATTATGAGCATTTTTGACAAACGAGTTAACTACAAACCTTTCGAGTACCCGAAGATCCTAACTTTTACTGAAGCCATTAACCGTTCCTTCTGGGTTCACTCTGAAGTGGATTTTACGGCAGATGTGCAGGATTTCCATTCCCACCTTACTCCCAATGAAAAACAGGTGATAAAACGCAGCCTTCTGGCCATCGCGCAAATTGAAGTGGCAGTAAAATCATTTTGGGGAGACCTTTACCTACACCTCCCAAAACCTGAATTCAACGGACTGGGTTCCACTTTTGCCGAGTGTGAATTCCGACATTCTGAAGCCTATTCAAGGCTTCTGGAAGTGCTGGGTTATAATAACGAATTTCAGCATCTTATTGAAACGCCGGTCATAAAGAAACGGATTGAATACCTCTCTGCCGCCCTGGCAAATACCAAATCAACCAATAAGAAAGAGTACGTAACGTCCCTTATCCTTTTTTCAATTCTTATTGAAAATGTCTCCCTCTTCAGCCAGTTTGCGATTATCCTTTCCTTTTCCAGGTTCAAGGGGGTGATGAAGAATGTGAGCAACATCATTGCCTGGACTTCTGTAGATGAGCAAATTCATGCCAATGCGGGGATTTATATTGTAAACAGGATCAAAGAAGAATTTCCGGAGATCTTCAATGAGCAAACCAAAGAGGAAATCCTCGAGATCGTGGCCCATTCCATCGAGGTGGAAGCAGAGATCCTGGACTGGATATTTTCTGCCGGAGAAATTGAGCATCTTGGTAAAAGCGACCTTCTTAATTTCATGAAATTCCGCGTGGATGAGAGCCTTGTGAAAATAGGAATGGAAAAACTCTATCCTGAAACCGCGCTTGGCAGCCAGCCCCTGCGATGGTTTGAGGAGGAGATCTATGCCAACAGCCTGGACGATTTCTTCGCCAAGAGGCCGGTAGATTATACCAAGCATGATAAAAGTATCACGGCAAACGATCTGTTCTAGGCGGTAAAGGCTAATGTTTAATGCTGAAGGATGCAGCTTCAGCAGACAAAAATATATATAAGATGAAAATACAGGAAGTAACAAAAGACAGGTTATGGTGGCTTAATGAGGAAAGTCAGCAAATATTAAACAGGGGATATCTTTTAAAAGGGGAAACCACCCAAGCGGCGATTGAAAGAATTGCCAACGCAGCCGCAAAACGCCTCTTCAAACCCGAAATGGCAGAAGCCTTTATCGAAATGATAGAGCGTGGCTGGATGAGCCTTAGTTCTCCAATCTGGGCCAATATGGGTACAGAGCGGGGACTTCCCATTTCCTGTTTCAACGTGTATGTACCGGATAATATTGAGGGCATAACCCACAAACTGGGCGAGGTGATCATGCAAACCAAGATAGGTGGCGGAACTTCGGGCTACTTCGGCGAACTCCGCGGCCGCGGTAGTGCCGTGACAGATAACGGAAAAAGCAGCGGTGCCACCAGTTTTATGAAACTCTTTGACACGGCCATGGACACAATCTCCCAGGGAGGGGTGCGCCGCGGGGCCTTTGCCGCGTACCTGGATATTGACCACGCCGATATTCGCGAATTCCTGGAGATCAAGAACATTGGAAATCCCATCCAGAATCTTTTCACCGGGGTGTGCGTACCCGATTACTGGATGCAGGAAATGATAGACGGAGATCAGGAAAAAAGGGAGATCTGGGCCAAGGTGCTGGAAAGCCGACAACAAAAAGGACTGCCTTATATTTTCTTTACAGATAACATTAACCGAAACCGGCCGCAGGTCTACAAGGACCAGAACCTTACCATCCACTCCAGTAACCTGTGTTCAGAAATTGCACTGCCATCAACCCGCGAAGAATCCTTTATTTGCTGCCTCTCCTCTATGAACCTGGAGCTCTATGATGAGTGGAAAGACACCGAGGCTGTGAAACTCGCCATCTATTTCCTC
Source organism: Antarcticibacterium flavum (assembly GCF_006159205.1). Taxonomy (NCBI): domain Bacteria; kingdom Pseudomonadati; phylum Bacteroidota; class Flavobacteriia; order Flavobacteriales; family Flavobacteriaceae; genus Antarcticibacterium; species Antarcticibacterium flavum. The sequence goes on from NZ_CP040812.1 coordinate 1,227,201, forward strand.
GATGCGGTGTTGCAGGAGTTCATCGCGAAGACAGAGGATAATTATTACCTCGCCTCTGCCAACCGCTTTGCAAAACGTCACCGCGCCCTTGGACTTGGGGTAATGGGCTGGCACTCCTACCTGCAAAAGAATATGATCCCATTTGAGGGGCTGCAGGCAAAGGGCCTTACCAATAAGATCTTTGAGGAGATAAGCGCGAAAGCATTGAAAGCCTCCAAAGAACTGGCACATATCTATGGAGAACCGGATATTCTTAAGGGCTACGGACAGCGAAACACCACGCTCATGGCCATTGCTCCCACCACCTCCTCCTCTGCCATCCTGGGGCAAACCTCTCCGGGGATAGAACCCTTTAGCAGCAACTACTACAAAGCGGGGCTCGCAAAAGGTAATTTTATGCGAAAAAATAAGTACCTCAAAAAACTACTCGCTAAAAAAGAGATGGACACAGAAGAAATTTGGCGAAGCATTATGCTCAACCACGGCAGCGTACAGCACCTGCCCCAACTCACGGCTGAAGAAAAAGCGGTGTTCAAGACCTTCAAGGAAATAAGTCAGCTCGAGATCATTCAGCAGGCATCGGTACGGCAGCGATTTATAGATCAGGCGCAAAGCCTCAACCTCAACATCCCGTCCAATCTACCGGTAAAGGAGGTGAACAAGCTTATGATCGAGGCCTGGCAGCTTGGAGTTAAAACGCTCTACTACCAGAGAAGCCAGAGTGTTTCCAAGGAGTTTATTGCGGAGATGGTGACTTGTGCTAGTTGTGAAGCGTAGGAAAAGTGGACAGAGGGCAGAGGACAGAGGACAGGGAAAAGTCTTTAGTCGTTAGTCTTTAGTCGTTAGAGGGTTTTCTGTTTACCGTTTGCCGTTTTCCGTTTGGTGTTTTGGTGTTTGGTGTTTGGTGTTTGGTGTTTGGTGTTTGGTGTTTGGTGTTTGGTGTTTGGTGTTTGTTGTTTGTTGTTTGTTGTTTGTTGTTTAGGGTTAAAAAAAGTGAAAATTGGATAGTCTGAACGCGAAAAAAATAAATATAAACTTCTGGCGCTGTGCTTTTTTGGGCTCCCTTTAGGGCCGGGGCAAAACCAAAAAAGTTTACCGTTTTCTGTTTAGGTTTTGGGATTTGGGTTTTGGGATTTGGGATTTGGGATTTGGGATTTGGGATTTGGGATTTGGGATTTGGTGCCATTGTTGTCCGATTAAAATATGTAAAATTTCTATTAACTCTTTCTATATATAGTCAAAGGACATATCAACATCTACCAGGGGGTGGTTTTGGATTTAAAATAGTTTAGGGAAATTGGAAGTTATGTAGCAGAATGTAAGTAACTATTTTCCAGGCATTCAGATTTAAGTCTAGGTTCTATATTCTAGCAGCGGAGCGGTCCAGACTCTTTTACCGGACAACAATGATTTGGTGCTTGGAATTTGTTTGTTGTTTGTAGTTTGGTGTTTGGTGATTCGGTTTTTGATTTTTTGTTTAATATACTTGGAATATAGCCCCTCAAATTTGGAATTTAGATCAAAAAGAATAGTGGTCAGTAATCTATTAAAGATATGGGATAGAGGGGGATGAAATGACAACCATGAATTTACCAGCCCTGAAAGGGCATAATATACTAGCATCCCGTGAAGCGGGATGATATAATTAATACAATTATTCAAGCCCTGAAGGTGCGTAATAGAAAGGCACCGAACTCACCCATTTTGTATTGCGCCCCTTCAGGGCTTTCTATGGAGGCGTTTTTTTTCGATGGGCTGCACCCATCGCTAATATATTTCGCCCTTTCAGGGCTTACTTCTCTCCAAGCCTTCCCTTATTTCTTATCTTTACTCCGTGAAACTCTAAGCCTTACTCCGTTTTCTCCGTGGTTAGGTTTATTGCAGTAGGTGAGAAACAAAAAACATTCGTGGGCTTATAAATGGTTTAAACGTTTTCTGTTTACCGTTTACTGTTTTCTGTTTGAGATTGGCGTTTGATAAGTTTGATCCCTCAATGCGATTAAAAATTAAAGAACTCAAGTAAAAACCCTTGGCGCTCTTTGCGTAAACCTTAGCGTGCTTTGCGGTTAAGAAAATGGATAGACCATTAAATATTTGAACCATTTACCCTCCGTGAAACTTTACGCCGTACTCCGTTTTCTCTGTGGTTAGGTTTATTGCAGTAGGTGAGAAACAAAAAATATTCGTGCATTCGTGGCTTATAAACGGTTTAAACGTTTTCTGTTTAGAGATTGGCGTTTGATAAGTTTAATCTATCATTGGAAGGCAGGTAAAAACCCTTGGCGCTCTTTGCGTAAACCTTAGCGTGCTTTGCGGTTAAGAAAATGGATATACCATTAAATATTTGAACCATTTACCCTCCGTGAAACTCCGTGCCTTAATCCGTTTCCTCCGTGGTTAGGTTTATTGCAGTAGGTGAGAAACAAAAAACATTCGTGCATTCGTGGCTTATAAACAGTTTAAACGTTTTCTGTTTACCGTTTTCTGTTTAGAGATTGAGCGTTTGATAAGTTTGATCTCTCAATGCGATTAAAAATTAAAGAACTCAAGTAAAAGCCCTTGGCGCTCTTTGCGTAAACCTTAGCGTACTTTGCGGTTAAAAAATGGATATACCATTAAATATTTGAACCATTTACCCTCCGTGCAACTTTACGCCGTACTCCGTTTTCTATGTGGTTAGGTTTATTGCAGTAGGTGAGAAACAAAAAACATTCGTGCATTCGTGGCTTATAAACGGTTTAAACGTTTTCTGTTTACCGTTTACTGTTTTCTGTTTGAGATTGGCGTTTGATAAGTTTGATCTATTATTGGAAGGCAGGTAAAAACCCTTGGCGTTCTTTGCGTAAACCTTAGCGTGCTTTGCGGTTAAGAAAATGAAGACTTAAATTATTATATAAAATGTTTTAGTTAAGTCCGTGGTCTCTGTAAGTTAGTTTATTCAGGACTTTAGGGACCTCCCTGATTGCAAATTAACCAAACCGCGTAATCCGCCTAAATCTGCAAAATCCTTTTACTAAACTTCCTCAGCTTCCTTCCAATTTCTATAATCGGCCAGGTCTACACGCACATATTTCACCAAAGCTGCAATCACAGCGGCGTCGTCAAGGTAGCCTATAACCGGGATAAAGTCCGGGATAAGGTCTATGGGGGAAAGCACATACAGTAAGGCGCCTCCTATGGAAGAGATCACCAGCCACGGCACATCCTTATAGCGGCCCTGGTACCAGTCGCGCAGCAGGGAAAAAAGATCTATAAAATCATCTGTGTATTCTTTGAGGTTGGTAACATTCAGGAATTTCGCAAACAAACTGTCCTCCTTCTGTAAAAGATCCTTCAGCTTCTCTGCTGAAAAATTCTTCTGCCCTTTCTTTAATTCTTTTTCTGCCTTTTCTTCTGAAAATTTTGCCATTGAAACAGGTTTTTACTTTTTTTCTTTAAAAGTAAATATTATCACGGGGAAACCGAAATTTGATCGAGCTTTTATTACTTGTGAAGAGTCTAAGTAAAACGGCCGGTTGTCGTGCTCATCCAGGAAAACCTTTATTTATAACTTTTCAAAGCAATCTCCAGCTGCTTAATTATTTCCTTTTTTAAACTTTCAGGTTCGAGCACTTTTACTGTGTGTCCATAAGAGAGAAGTTCCATTCTAAAATCATAAGTGGGGACCAGGTAATACTCAAACATGTGTTCTTTTTTGTTGCACAACACCTCCTGCTGACTATGGTGTAGTGGCAGGCTGCTTATATATCTCCCCTCCTTCGGGGTAAAGGAGAGTACTACTCTTTGTGGCTCCTCCCCTGTGCCGTTAATGATCCCGAAATGATGTTCAAATTCGGACTGAACATTATAATCCTTAACAGGTTTGAAATTCTTTTGCAGGATCTCCAGGCCGCTCATCCTGTCCAGACCAAAATTCTTTACCACCCCTCCATCTTTTCCAATGAGATACCAGCGATTCCTCGCCTCCTTGATAGCTATAGGTATAACAGTTCGCCTGCTAACAGCGCCGTCCTCAAATTTCTCATAGGTAAATTCCACCAGTCTCTTATGCCTTATTGCGTGCAGGAGTCCGTTCATATGCTCCGTTCCCAGGGCCTTGCGGTTCTCAAACAGCAGGTGATCGCCAAAACTGTTCCCTATTCGCATCGCATTGTAGAGGTCAAAAGTCTCCATAAGCCTTTCACTGTGCTCCTCCCTCCCATCTTCAGCTATATAATACAGGTTACGGGACCTGTCATTTTTTATCAAAATATGATAATCCTGCTCAATCTCCTTTATATCCCGTTGCAAAGTTCTCTGCGAACAGGTTAATTTATCTTCAGAAAGAGATTCCTGTAATTCCAAAAAATCCTGGATCTCCTTAAAAGAAGACGGCCGTTTGGACAGTTGGTGGATGATGAATCTGTGGCGTTGTATTCCTTCTCGTCTGGACATTTGGGTAGTCTTTTTTAGTCGTTTGTCTTTAGTCGTTAGTTGGATGGGTGTTCGGTGTTTGGTGTTTCTCCGTTTGCTGTTTTCTGTTTTCTGTTTGCCGTTTACCGTTTTCTGTTTGCCTTTGGAATTTGGAATTTGGAATTTGGAATTTGGAATTTGGTGCTTGTGGTTAATCCACTCGCTGACGCTCGCTTCTTTCTCTTTTCTTCCTTCTCACATCTCACATCTCACATCTCACATCTCACATCTCACATCTCAAATCTAACAAAAGAATACGACAATAAATGTCGGCAGTTGGAAAAGTTAAAATAGAGGAAGAATGGATTGAATAAAGCAATTAAGCCCTGTTTTCTGTTTTCTGTTTTCTGTTTTCCGTTTACTGTTTAACGTTAAAAGATAATTACGGACAACCTATTAGCTAAAAAAACCTTATACCGTCAACCGACAACCGACAACTTTTTCTACAACCTACAACCTATAAATGACAACCGACAAATTTTTTCAACCTACAACCTACAACCTACAACCTACAACTTTTTCAACCGACAACAGACAACCGACAACTCACAACATTTTTTCCAACCTACAACCAAATACATACTAACCTCCCAAATTCCCCGTTACATCAAATATTCAAACCTCAAACTATGAAAACACCGACTCCCATATTTACCATTCTTGCCATTCTGGCATTTTCTTTTTCCTCTATAGCACAAACGAGATCCCAGGTTAAGACGGAGAAAAAAATTGAAAAAGAGATCCTGAAGCTGGAAAGGAAAACGGAAAAAGCAAATGCGAAAGATTTCAGGGAGATAGCCAAAGCTGAAGAGAAATGGCACCGCGAGCGAGTAAAAGAAGCTGGGGCCCGGGAAAAGAATTATTCCAAACTTGCTGCCAAAGCAGAGAAAGGCCTGGCTAAAGCTGAATATGAACTTTACAGCAGCCGTGCCAGGGAGGAAGCTCAATGGCATGGAGCCCGTGCAGAGGAAGCTGTAAACCGTGGGAAAAATATCAAAAAGAATGGGGAAGGCTGGAACAATGAAAGGGCGGCTGTGGAAGCCGATTTGGCCGAGCAGCGTGCAAAAGACGAGGAAAAATGGTATCGCGACCGCAGCAGGATTGCTGCTAAACAGGACAGGGCCCTCCTTAGAACTTATGCGAAGGAAAATCGTAAAATGGCCAAAGCTGAAAGAAAATTATATAAGGCCAGAGCTAAAAGTGAAACCCGTTACTACAGCAGAAAATCAAACCAGGCTGGAAGAAGGACCGGTGGCATATAAGCAAAGGTCTAATCCTCTAATTTTAGCTGTTTCTCCTTCTCCATAATAAGCATTCCAGATGTTGTAGGGGTAGCATCATCTGCCACCACGGTAGATTTTCGGTTAAACACAAGAAGAAGGATGATTATGAGTACAATTGCAACTGCAGTCCAGATCCACCATCTGTTTCGGTTATCTTTAAATTCATTCTTTTCTCTGTTGTCTCTATCTGTATTCGCCATAGTGCATATTTTAAAATATAGGGATCACATAAAGTTAGGAGTCCTTTAAGCATAAGCGAAATATTTAACCTTGTTTCACGTTTTTTTAGCAATCGTTGTAAAATTCCTACAGGGATCAGCAACCAAATGAGCTTGTCCGCTATTATCAAATTCTCTATCTTCAGGAAAGAATTTGGCTTATGACTATTACGGAAGCTCAGATGAATTCTCTTATCCTTCAGCTTGAAAAACTGAAGGATGAGATTATGGACAGGGAAATTTCCTATTCCTCTGTATACTATAAAACTCTCCCCCCCAATAATCTCGAAAGCGCGAGGAATTTGCTGCATTACCTGGCTTTGCGCAGCTTTGACCTGCGGCCATTGCAGGAGGAACTTACCAACTACGGATTGTCCTCCCTGAGCCACGCTGAAGCTTTTACCCGGGGTAATATTGAAAACATCCTGCAGCTGCTCTATAGAATTTCCGGCAGGGAGCCATCGAATAAATATAAAAACACCATTCCTATCCTAGATTATTCTTCGGGAAGAAAGAAATTACAGGCTAATACCACCGCGCTTTTTGGAACCCCATTTCAACCGGGCTCCAGAATTATGGTAACGATGCCAGATGAGGCCGCAGATGATACTACCCTTGTGGAAAACCTGCTGCTTGCAGGAATGGATATTGCCAGGATCAATTGCAGCCATGGCTCCCCACAACTTTGGAACAAAATGATCTGGAACATTCGCCAGGCGAAAGTTGCACAGGGAAAGAAATGCCTTATCCATATGGACCTGCCGGGTCCTAAGATAAGGACTGGAAAAATTAGCTCAAAGCTCATTTCGAAAAAAAATAAAAAGAAAGGCCCGGGTATCAGGCTTTATACCGGGGATATTCTTGAAGTATATAAAAGACCAGTAACGGGTAGCAAGGCCAGGCGAAAAAATGGAGAGGTCGTTACCCCGGCACGTATTTCGGTTTCCCTGCCGGAGGTATGGTCAAATGTGAAGCCGGGAGAAAAGATCTATTTTGATGACGGTAAAATAGGTGGAAAAATCATAGAGGATGCTGAAGAATTCATTTCGGTAAGGATCACCAGGGCCAGGCCAGAAAAGGGGAATTTGCTGCGGGAAGACAAAGGGGTGAATTTACCTGAAACAAACCTTAACCTGCCCTCACTCACCGTGGAGGATCTCGAGATCCTGCCATTTATTTGTAAGCACGCAGATATGCTGGGTTTTTCCTTTGTAAGAAAGGCGGCAGATGTGGAGAGAATGCAACAGGAACTGAAAAAACTGAACCAGGAGGACTTTCCTGTTATTCTGAAAATTGAAACCAGCGAGGCCTTTAAAAATCTGCCGGAGCTATTATTGCAAAGTATGCGCAGCCCGGTTTACGGAATCATGCTTGCAAGGGGGGACCTGGCTATTGAAGTTGGCTTTACCCGCATCGCCGAAGTGCAGGAACAGGTCCTGTGGCTTTGCGAGGCGGCACATGTTCCCGTAATTTGGGCTACCCAGGTACTGGAAAATCTCCTGAAGGATGGGGTAGCCAGCCGGGCCGAGATCACAGATGCCGCAATGGCCGTTCGCGCAGAATGTGTGATGCTGAATAAAGGCCCCTTTGTTGAAAAAGCAATGAAGGCAATTCGAAATATAGACAACAGGATGATCCAGCACATGTCCAAAAAGCACGGTGCCCTGCGGCCGCTGAATGTGGCAAAGGATTTTTGGGAGAGGTAAATCGAGGGAAGTGGATAGTGGAGAGTGGAGAGTGGAGAGTGGAAAGTGGAGAGTTGGGTCGGGTTAAAAAGTTGTAGGTTGTAGGTTGTAGGTTGAAAAGTTGTCTGTTGTCTGTTGTAGGTTGTAGGTTGTAGGTTTTAGGTTTGCAGGGTTTTTCTGTGTATTTAGTAGTTTAACCATTTAAGAAAAACTATGAGGCCTTTATTTTTGGGTTGAAAATTAGAAATTTTCCTTTAGCCGTCTTATACTGTTGTCATCCTGAACGACGTGAAGGATCCCTACCTTGGATGCAGGTGGAAGTGATCGTTACGTACACAAAACACCTAACTATAATTAGGAAACCTGCTGTTCCTAAAAACTGTATACAATATACAGTATATAGTATACGAGGAACTAAACTTTCTCCAAAAACGACCTGACTTCAGCTTCAAAGACATCCAGAGGAATATTATGGGTTAGGCCCGGCAGGATGTGGAGGTGAAAATCTGTGTGCTCATTGTAAGCTTCAGCAATAAACTTTAGAGTTTCCCCTGGATTTACCACATCATCTATGGCGCCAAGGAGAAATTGTTTAAGCTGTTTTTGCTCAATTTTCGCTTCCGGCACCTCCTGCTCTACAGTTCTTTCTGCAAGGGCAGGATTGAACATAAGTGCGGGTTTATGTAAGGAAATAGAGACATAATATGCTGCAAAACCTCCCATACTGCTGCCTATGATCACATCTGGACCCTTCCCTTCCAACTGCTGCAGGATTGTAGCTATAGCACCCGGGTTTTGGTAATAATTTACCTCGGGGCTTATTACCTCTCCAAATTTCTTAAGGATCTCTCTTTTTTCAGGACTTAATTTACTATCCAGCCCATGTATATAAACGATCTTCATACTCTCTTTTTTAATTCTATCAAATTTAAGAATTAGCGGCGTCAAACCACGTCGAGGAAGAGATAAATAAAAAAATCCCGCATCGGCCAATATTTTATTCTGAAGGAGTATCTTTAAGTATGAAAATCAATTCCAATGAAAAATTTTTTATTGATATGCCTTTTTTCTGCACTGCTTTTCTCCTGCAGGGAAAAAGAAACAACAAATCCAGAACCTGAACCTGCGGCAGAGAATACTACTGAATTTAATAAGGAAGATGTGGCTGAAAAGGGAATGAAATATGCACAGACAACCCAGCAGTTATTGGCCCAAAACCTTCTTAAAGCTATTGGGGATAAAGGAACTTTACACGCTGTTGAATTTTGCAATGTCGAGGCGATGCCCCTTACCCGGAAAATGGAGGAAGAACATAATGCCTATATAAGAAGGGTGAGTGACAGGAATCGCAATGAGAAGAATGAGGCAAGCGAACAGGAACTGGATTACATTGAGCATTTTAAGGAACAAATAGCCACAGGTAAAGATCCTGAACCCATTGTGATCACAGAAAATGGCCGTTCCAGGTTTTACGCCACAATCCTAACCAATAAAATGTGCCTGCAGTGCCACGGCAAACCAGAGCAAATGAAACCGGAAGTAATTAAAAAGCTGCAGGACCTCTATCCTAATGACAAAGCCATTGGATACAGCGAAAATGAAGTAAGGGGAATGTGGAGTATTGAGTTTGAGGAGTGATGGGTTGTCGGTTGTGGGTTGTCGGTTGTCGGTTGTTGGTTGTAGGTTGTTGGTTGTTGGTTGTCGGTTGTTGGTTGTAGGTTGTAGGTTGTTGGTTAAAGGTTTGTGGAAAAGTGGAGAGTGGAAAGTGGAGAGTGGATAGTTAGGACGGGTAAAATCTGTGTAAAAAGAATGAATTGACTCCGGCGTCAATTAAAAATTCCAAATTTTAGATCCTCACGTTTCGCGGAATCCGCTTAAATCTGTGTACTGTATTTTCTAATATCAAATTTGCACCTTTCCCACTAAAAAATTAACGGCAAACAAAAATTTTATAAAAAAATAAAAGAATTAACAAACGATTGCGGTTTTCCGTAAAGGAGTTTCAATGTTTTATTTTAAATTTACAAGCCTCATTATTAAAAATGCTTAACTACATCTTTTTCTTTTTCCTATGCTTTGGCTTGATCTGGCTTCTTCTCTCTGTGAAAAGCAACCGGGAGCAGCGTGCTTTGATTGAAAAAGAACTTAAATCAATAAAGAAATTACACGATAAAAATTCCTGCGGAACCCCTTCTGCATGATAACAATTTTCCACCAATCTTTGATACTAACCGCATTTTAACTCAAGAGAATTTCTGGCACTTAATCCTCAAAGAGTAGTCAATTTCCTACGCAAATTTCTTAAAAATCTCCCAAAAGCCCTCCAAAACATCTAAAAATTCTGGTAAAACGAATATTTTATACTAGTTTTAAGCTTACTATATAAATGTTTAACCTACACAATAAGAAGATAATGCGATGGTATTGATTACTTTTGCACGCTAAAAATTATAATCCCCCGGTACGCCTATGGTCGATTATTTACAGGTTTTTAATTCCTTACCTCTACCCTGCCTGCTACTTGAGCCCGGCAGGGAAACTTTTTTTATAGCAGGCGCAAATTTGGCTTTCCAGAATAAGACAGGAATATCAGAAAGCGACCTTTCCGGCAGGCAAGTCCGGGAGATCTGGGCGAAGGAAAGCAGGGATAAAAACTCTTACGGCTACCGCCTCACCTCCACCCTGAATAAGGTTATACAAACCGGCAGGCCTTCTATTTTGGAGGCTGGATCTTCTGAAATTCTACCTGATACAGAAACTGCAATGGGTAAAAAAAACTGGCAGATCGAAAATATTCCGGTAACAGGTGAAAAAGATGTGGTTCAATATATATTGCAGATCCTGCACGATACTACTTCAGAAGTTTTTAGAAATAAGGAACGCACTTTCAATGAGGAGGATTTAGACTATAACCTGGAACAGGCAAGGTATTTTATCAACCAAAATCCAGATGGACTATATTCCCTGGACAGGGAGGGGAAGTTTTTAAGTGTGAATGACGGTCTCGTGAATATGGCAGAATTTTCTGAATCAGAGCTTTTGGAGATGACCTTCTTGCCATTTTGTGCACCCCATCACAGGGAGTTCGTGTTAGATCATTTTAACAGGGTAATTCATGGAGAACATCAACAGTTTGAGGCAGATTTCATTACCCGTACAGGTAAGCAAATTGTGCTTGAAGTAACTCTGGCTCCTATGGAGATTGAAGGTAAACTCGCAGGTGCTTATGGTATTGCCAAGGACATTTCCAGGCAACACAGGGCTGAAGAAACGGTACGCCATCAAAAAAATGAACTGTTGCAAAGTGAAAAAAAATTCAAGGCCTTAGTACAGGAAGGATCTGACCTTACAGCAATCCTCGATGAGGAAGGAAACTACAAATTTGTAAGTGCAAGCACAAAAAGAATACTTGGGATCTCCCCCGTTCATTTTATCGGTAAAAATGCTTTTGATTTTATTCATCCGGAGGATCAAGACCGGGTTCAAGCAAAATTTAGTAAAATGGGTGACCAAAAGCAAATGGAAATTGCCCCTTACAGGTTCAGGGATGGTCAAAATAAATGGCGCTGGATTAGAGCTACCGTTACCAATTTATTGGATGAACCCGCCATCCAGGGATTTGTTGCAAATTCATCTGATGTTACAGAAAGCGTTGTAAATGCCGATAGGCTCGAACAGCTTTACCAGCGTTACCGGCTTGCTGCAAGTGCTACAGGTGACCTCATTTACGACTGGGACCTGGAAGCAGATAAGGTGAAGCGGTATTTTGATGGCAGGGATAAACTCTTTGGTTATACTGAAGCCCAGGTAGACCAGAAACATTTTTGGAAAGAACATATACATCCTGAAGAACTGGAGGAGATAAAGAATACGCTGAATTCCACCCTCGCAAATCCCGAGGCTCACACCATTAAGACCCGGTACAGGTTTCGTAGGGCAAATGGCACCTATGCCCAGATTATAGACCGGGGCCATATCGTAAGGGATGAACAGGGAAAGGCATTAAGCATTATAGGTGCAACCAATGATGTAAGTGAACTTACAGAGAAGCAGGAGGCGCTTGAGATCTCAAACAAGAGATTTAGCTATGCAATGAAGGCGACCAAGGAAATGATTTGGGACTGGGATATTTCCAACGATATGATAAAGAGGAGTAAAGCCTTTAAAAAAGCCTATTCTTACCAAACCCGGGAAGATACTGTCTATAACTCATGGTATGACAAAATCCATCCAAAGGATCGGGAAAGAGTGATAACCTCAATAAATTATGCCCTCGACAATACAGATATCCAAAAATGGAGACAGGAATACAGGCTTATAACCAATCCCGGGGAAAAATCTCATGTGGTTGACAGGGGCTATATCCTGAGGGATGACAAAGGAAAAGCTATAAGAATGGTAGGTGCCTTGCTTGATGTAACCGAGTCCAGGAGGTTGATGAAAAACATTAAAAAGCAAAATAAAGTTCTAAAAGAGATCGCCTGGGAGCAGGCTCATATAGTGAGGGCGCCGCTGGTGAGGCTAAAAGGCCTTATGCAACTGCTGGATGCCGAATGTTATGAGCTATGGACCAGGGATTGCCTGCTGGAAAAGATGCAGGAGACCGTAGAGGAAATGGACGATATTATCAAAGGAATTATTCATAAGACAGAGGAAATTGAGAGTGAGGGATAAGTACTTACAAACCATCATAGTAGATGATGACCAGGTTATAGGCCAAATGCAGCTCTTTATGCTTAAGAAGATGGGTATTGAAGATCCCAGGTTCTTTCTGGATGGGAAGGGAATATTGGACTACCTGGATTCAGAAGAGAACACAGGTCAGGAATTTTTCATACTTCTCGATCTTAACATGCCCGGGATGAATGGTTGGGACTTTCTGGAAGCAATAAAAGATAAACCCTATGCTTATAAGCTGCACATAGTTATAGTCACCTCCTCCTTATTCAGGGATGATATTAAACGCTCCAAAAATTATCCCCGGGTCATTGGCTATTTTCAAAAATCATTAAGTGTGCAGGAATTTAAGGAGATCATAGCCCTACAGGAAGAGATCCCGGTTCCAAAAGATTAAGGATTTTTTAGTCCAGTTGTGGCAATACGAAAGCTTCCAAGGGACTTTTTTCCTTCATTAGCGCTTCGATCTCCTCTGCCCGTCGTGGTGCTTCAGCTGAAAGGTTTACCGGGCCATTCTCAGTAATAAGTATATCATCTTCGATCCTTACTGCAATTCCATACCATTTAGGGTCACAATTACTCCCTTCAGGAATATAGATCCCCGGCTCCACCGTGATCACCATATTAGGTTCAAAATTCTCTCCCAGTCCAGGGTCGTGAACATCCAGGCCAATATGATGTGAGGTCCCATGAGGAAAATACTGGCGTGCATCGGTTTCATCCTTCGCAATACCCAGTTTAACTAAGCCTTCATTAATAACCTTTCTTGCAGCCGCATCCGTGGAGCGAAATGGGTTCCCAACCACAGAGGCTGCAATTCCCGCCTCCTGTGCCTCATAGACCAGGTCGTAAATTGCCTTTTGTTCCGGGTTGAACTTTCCATTGGCAGGGATGGTACGGGTCACATCTGCCGTGTAACCATGGTACTCAGCCCCCAAATCCATAAGTACAAGGTCATCGCCTACTTTTGTTTTATTATTCTCAATATAATGCAGCACGCAGCCATTATGGCCACCTCCAACAATGCTGGGATAACCTTCATATTCACTGCCATATTTTTTATAGACGTATTCATGAATCCCCTGTATCTCGCGCTCGCTCATCCCGGGGTGCATGGCCTTCATCACCTCCCGCTGTCCCATAGCCGATATTCGTACTGCTTTTTTAAGCAGCCCCAGTTCTTCTTCGGTTTTTATTTGCCGCAGCTTTGCCATATACCGCCTTACACTTCTATTGTCAAGGTTTGCTCTTTTCACCGGCAAACTCCCACCTGTTTTCAGCTCCTTATCAATAGCCGTAGTGGCTCCATCTTCACTTTCTTCAAGGTAATATCCTGTTTGTTGTTTGAAAGATTCTACAAGGCTAAAAAGATCGGCAGGATCCCGTGGATTGTCCCTGTAGTCATCGGCAAAACCTTTGAACAACACTTCATCAAAAGTTGTAAAATCTATACCAGATTTTAGGAATTCCTTGCCATTATAAACCTGTACAAAACCAAGCTTTTCCTTCGCCCCTTCTGTTCCCAACCTGTAGCCGTTCCACTGCTCTGCCTGCGGATTTTTTTCCTGCACATAAAGCATCTCATTATAGACCTCGCCATTTTTACTTTTTTGATCCTCAGAAAAAATGACCAGTACCGCATGCGGCTCCTTATATCCTGTTAAATAATAGAAATCGGGATCCTGGTGGTAGATATAATCCACATCATTGGCCCGGTTTCTCACGGCATTGGCAAAGAAAACCGCAACAGAATTTGGCGGCATTTGTTCCCGAAGGGCTTCCCGTCTATCCTTATGGAATTGAGCTGAAAGATAATCGGCAGGCAGATCTTCCTGAGCGTGGGAGATGATAATAATTATTAAGCTGAAGAAAAGGGTGAACAAGGTTCTCATAGCAGAAATTTTGAAAAAGGAAAAATAAGAATATTAATCCTTTGTACAAACAGCTGGAGTCAACTCTTTTTCAAGTAAGAAGAAAAATATCTACTACCCGCCAGGGGCCTTGTATGAGCTTCCCCCTGTTGCCGGTCAAATTTGCATAAAAAAAGCCTCTCTTTGTTTTCGGTTTTTTAAAAATAAACATATATTTGCACCCGCAAAACGGCCTCGTGGCGCAACTGAATAGCGCATCTGATTACGGCTCAGAAGGTTACAGGTTTGAATCCTGTCGAGGTCACTTAAAGCAGAAAGTTCGCACGAAAGTGCGGACTTTTTTTGTGTTTGGAAAAGCTGAGCAACGCTCAAAGCTTGGGAAAAAATAAAAAAAGTGCCACGTCCCGGAGAGCGGGGCCACTTTCTATTTTCAGGAGGGGGTTCAAAGGAAAAACGAAGTCACTCCTGTCGAGGTCACGAAGCAAAATCCCAATTAGCTAAATATGAAGCTGTTGGGATTTTTTGTTTATAAAATGTGTAACTTTTCGTGTCACTTCAGTTAGAAAAGGTAATCCAAAATTTTTATCGCACCAGGAATAGTAGATAAACAATTCGTTCTTTAATTAATTGCCTCCAACCTACGCTCCTTCCTACACTCTCAAAGGTTCTTATTATAGATTTACAACAGATAAATACCAACCGTTCTTAGGAACCTATGAAAGAAAAAAGGCAAAAATATTTGGATTTATAAAAATGCTGAATTGAATGTGCGGAATTACAAATTCTATCTTCTTCCGGCCATTCAAAGAACCACATCTGCTGCCCGGACTACAGATTTGCCAAATCAGATTATGTAAAATAATTTGAAAAATTTCATTCTTATCGCTTTTTATCGCAGCGATTTCAAATTGCATTTAATATTCCCCGCCGGTATTTGCAGTTTTAATTTTACTAATATTTTGATAATAAAGGTATAAGGCTGATTTATATTTTTTATTTTTCAAAGACTAAGGTTAAACGACAAAAAAAGCTCCGGGGTGTAATGTGTGTTTAATACCATGTCAAAGGTTATATCTGTCTGACTTTTAGACCTGAAAAATAAAATTTCTTATGGATGATATGGGAAAAGACAAAGAAAAACCACAGTCTTACAATTTATCTGAAGATGAAGAGAATATCCTGGATCAACTGGGACTAAAAGACGGAACCTCCCGTAGAAAATTCCTTAAACAAATTTCAGCAGCAAGCATAAGTGTTTATGCTTCTTCTTTTTTTACTAATGAGTTATTTGCAAATACAATGAAAAATCTGCCTGATAACCCCGGGGTTCTTCTCAATGAAGTAAAAGTGAACCTGCGGGTAAATAAAATGGTAAAACCATTGACCCTGGATTCCCGTACTACCCTGCTCGATGCCCTACGAGAAAGATTAGCTCTTACAGGATCTAAAAAAGGATGTGACCACGGCCAGTGTGGTGCCTGTACGGTACTAATAGATGGCAAACGTAAACTTTCGTGCCTTACGCTCGCAGCCACCTGTGAGAACAAGGAGATCACAACTATTGAAGGTTTAGTGCAAGAGGGGGAACTTCACCCTATGCAGGAGGCTTTTTTGAAACATGATGGCTTTCAATGTGGGTACTGTACCCCCGGACAGATCTGTTCTTCAGTAGCACTTCTGGAAGAAGCTGAAAATGGGGATGCGAGTTATGTTACCGAAAATTTTAAAAATTTCAAAACCGGGTTAAAACTTTCCGAAGAAGAGATCAGGGAAAGAATGTCTGGAAATATTTGCCGCTGCGGTGCCTATAACAACATTGTGCAGGCTTTTAAAGAAGTACATTCCGGTGGCGACGAAATGCCAACCTGGGAATTTGCTACAAAGGAGCAAATGGACAAGGCAAAGAATTCTTAAAGCAAACACATCAAATCCCTGGAAAGACTAAGAGTTAATTCAGGGGTTCTAAAAGCAATTTTAAAATGAGACCATTCAAATATACCGGTGCTAAGAATACAGAGGAAGCTTTGCAGGCGGCAAACTCCAATGAAGATGCCCACTATTTAGGGGGAGGTACAAATTTGCTCGACCTAATGAAGGAGGATGTGGAGCGTCCCGATGAGCTTATCGAGGTTGCAAGTCTGGATTATAAGAATATAACTTCAAATGAAAACGGCGGATTAACATTGGGTGCTATGCTCAATAATTCTGAAACTGCCAATCACCGGGAAGTCCGTACCCAATATCCTTTGTTGTCCATGGCGATGCTTTCGGCGGCCTCAGCACAACTTCGCAATATGGCGACCAACGGCGGCAACTTGTTACAGCGTACCCGTTGCCCTTATTTTTACGAAACCTCGATGCCCTGCAATAAAAGGGAGCCGGGCACAGGATGCGGAGCTTTAAATGGCATGAATGCTTTGCACGCCATCTTTGGGTGGAGCGATAAGTGTGTCGCAGTGCATCCATCAGATATGTGTGTGGCATTGGCAGCGATTGGGGCTACAGTAGAAGTACTGCAACCCG